>NZ_CP114908.1:658571-987857 GCF_027497315.1 Solwaraspora sp. WMMA2059
AGCGGATCGTGCGGTCCAGTGGCCTGGACTGGACCGCAGTTCAACCGGTGAACCTCACCGACGACGACCCGGCCGAGCCGCCGTTCGTCTCGACCACCGGTGCGACCCGCAGCATGAAAGTGGCTCGTACGCAGGTCGCCTGGCTCCTGGCGGAGTCGGTCGAGAACGACGGCCACATCGGCGCGACACTCTCCCTCTCGGCTCGATGACCGACGGCGCGACCGACGATCAGAGGTTGATCGCGACCTGGAACGCCCGGGAGGTGAGCCCGGCACCGCCGTGCCAGATCTCGAAACCCGCCTCGACCCCGCTGAGGTACCAGTCCCGGTCGAGGTAGCCGCGGCCCACCGCGTCCCGGGTGAACGCCGCCAACTCCAGGTCCCGTACCTCGTCGACCGGCGTGGTACGCACGTACGCCACGTAGTTCCAGTGCCAGTCGGCGTAGTAGACGTCCCAGGTCGCCCCGGCCAGGGGCACTCCCCGCGCCACCAGCGTCCCGGCCGGCTCGGCCCCACCGGCCCGGTCCAGCCAGACCATCAGTTCGGCGCCGTCGGGGGAGCGGTGGGCGTTGGCGTCGGTGTGGAACCACAGGTCGTACGTGGCGTTCCAGCGGCCGGTGGCGTCCTGGGTGTCGATCGTCCAGTCGGACCGGGCGGAGCGCAACTGCCGTACCTTGATCGGCAGGCCGCTGCCGACGGTGCAGTTGCCCCAGTGGCAGCCCTGGTAGATGGTCGGGTAGGCGACGGCGGAGCCGTCCCGCTTGTCGTGCTCGGTGTGGGTCACCTCGAACTGGCCGGCCGCGTCGACGGTCAGGCACTGCGGGGTGTCCGCACCCCAGATGTTGTTCATCACCACGTACCGCTTGTCGGTGATGTCGATCGTGTCGGCCCGCCCGCAGAGTTCGCTGGCGTCGGCGTCCGGTGCCAGCCAGACGACGGTCACGCCGGCGACGACGAGGGCGGCGACGACGAGTGCGGGCAGGCGGTGGCGCCGGAGGCGGAGCGGGATCATGGTGGGGGAGTCCTTCGGCGAGCAGCCCGCAGTACAGGCTGGTGCCGTGGGTCCGGCGGCCCGACGCCGCCCCACGACGGAAACGGTGGACAAGGTCCGTTCCCGGCTCCGCCGAGGATGTTACGACCGTCAATGGCTGGCCGGCAACCCTGGTAGCGCAGCCGGCAATCCGAGAAAACCGCCCCTCCCGGCGCACGAAGCACCGGGAGGGGCGGTCAGCGGTCCTGGTCCGGGTGAGACCGGCTCAGCGGTCCTGGTCCGGGTGGTGGTAGTTGAGCGACTTGTCCGGCAGTGGGAAAGTGACGTCCTCGCCGAACGGCGACGGCGCGGCCGGCTTGTCGAACGCCAGCTCGCTGATCGGCAGGTGGCCCTTCTCGTCCACCGCCGCCGCCTGCGGGCGGGGCACCTGGCGGTGCCAGTTGACCCCGCGCTCGGCGTCGGCCGCCGCGCTGTGGTCGCCGTCCGCCGGTAGCCCGGCGGTCGTGGCGGCCGGCTGGTCCAGGCCGGACTCGCCGAGCGCCGGTCCACTCGCCGCCGTGCCGTTCTGTCCCCGCCGGAAGATCTTGCTGCCGAGCCACACGAGGGGATCGTACCGCCGGTCGACGACGCGTTCCTTCATCGGGATGATCGCGTTGTCGGTGATCTTGATGTGCTCGGGGCAGACCTCGGTACAGCACTTGGTGATGTTGCAGTAGCCCAGCCCCTGCTGCGCCTGCGCGTACTGCTTGCGGTCGGTCCTGGTGTCCAGCGGATGCATGTCCAGCTCGGCGGCGCGGATGAACACCCGGGGACCGGAGAACGCGGTCTTGTTGTCCTCGTGGTCACGTACCACGTGGCAGGTGTTCTGGCAGAGGAAGCATTCGATGCACTTGCGGAACTCCTGCGAACGTTCCACGTCGACCTGCTGCATCCGGTACTCGCCGGGGGCAAGGTCCTCCGGCGGGCTGAACGCCGGCGTCTCCAACGACTTCTGGTAGTTGAACGAGACGTCGGTGACCAGGTCGCGGATCACCGGGAAGGTCCGCAGCGGGCTGACGCTGATCGTCTCGTTCTCCTCGAACGTCGACATCCGCGTCATGCAGCCCAGCTTCGGCATGCCGTTGATCTCCATGGAGCAGGAGCCGCACTTGCCGGCCTTGCAGTTCCACCGGCAGGCCAGATCCGGAGCCTCGGTGGCCTGCAGCCGGTGGATGACGTCGAGGACAACCTCGCCCTCGTTCACCTCCACCTGGTAGTCCTGCAGGTCGCCGCCGGTCTCGTCGCCCCGCCACACCCTGAAGTGGCGCTTGGTGCCCATCAGTTGTCCGCCTCCTCAGCGAGCGCGTCCTGCGCCAGCGCGTCGAACTCCGCCAACTCCTCGTCGGTCAGATACTTGGCCAGCTCCGCCCGGTCGAAGAGCTTGATCAGCTCCGGGCGCATCTTCGGCAGCGGCTTGGGCTCCAGCTTGACCGTGTCACCGTCCAGCGAGCAGACCAGGTTGACCGTGCGCCACGTCGGGGCCATGGTCGGGTGGTCCTCGCGGGTGTGCCCGCCGCGGGACTCGGTGCGCTCCAGCGCGGCCTTGGCGGTGCACTCCGACACCACCAGCATGTTGCGCAGGTCCAGCGCCAGGTGCCAACCCGGGTTGTAACGCCGGCCGCCGGCGGCGCTGACCTTGACCACGCGCTCGCGCAGCTCGGCCAGCCTGACCAGCGAATCCGCCAGTTCACCTTCGCGCCGGATGATGCCGACCAGGTCGCCCATCACCGCCTGCAGGTCCTGCTGCAGGGTGTACGGGTTCTCCCCGGTGTCGCGCGACAGCGGCGCCAGCGCCTGGTCCACCGCCTGCTCCACCTCGTCGGCCGAGACCTTCGGCCGCCGGTCCAGCCCGCCGACGTACGCGGCCGCGTGTTCACCGGCCCGCTTGCCGAAGACCAGCAGGTCGGACAGGGAGTTGCCGCCGAGGCGGTTGGAGCCGTGCATGCCGCCGGAGACCTCACCGGCGGCGAACAGGCCGCTGATCCGGCCGGCCGCTGCGGCGGTGTCCGGGTCGACCTCGACACCACCCATCACGTAGTGGCAGGTCGGCCCGACCTCCATCGGCTGCTTGGTGATGTCGACGTCGGCCAGCTCCTTGAACTGGTGGTACATCGACGGCAGCCGGCGACGGATCTCCTCGGCCGGGAGCCGGCTGGCGATGTCCAGCAGTACGCCGCCGGACTCCGTACCACGACCGGCCTTGACCTCGCTGTTGATCGCGCGGGCGACCTCGTCACGGGGCAGCAGCTCCGGCGGACGCCGGTTGTTGTCCGGGTCGGTGTACCAGCGGTCCGCCTCCTCCTCGGTCTCCGCGTACTGCTTGCGAAACACGTCGGGAACGTAGTCGAACATGAACCGCTTGCCGTCGGTGTTGCGCAGCACGCCGCCGTCGCCCCGGACCGACTCGGTGACCAGGATGCCCTTGACCGACGGCGGCCAGACCATGCCGGTCGGGTGGAACTGCAGGAACTCCATGTTGATCAGAGTGGCGCCGGCCCGCAGGGCCAGCGCGTGCCCGTCGCCGGTGTACTCCCAGGAGTTGGAGGTGACCTTGTACGACTTGCCGACCCCGCCGGTGGCCAGCACCACCGCCGGCGCCTCGAAGAGCACGAACTCGCCGCTCTCCCGGTAGTAGCCGAAGGCGCCGGCGACCCGGGGGCCGTCCGGCCCGTCCTCCAGCATCAGCTCGGTGATGGTGGTCTCGGCGAAGACCTTGATCCGGGCGTCGTGGACGCCGTACTCCCGCTTGTCCTCCTGCTGCAGCGAGACGATCTTCTGCTGCAGGGTACGGATCAGCTCCAGGCCGGTGCGGTCACCGACGTGGGCCAGTCGCGGGTACTCGTGACCGCCGAAGTTGCGCTGCGAGATCTTGCCGTCCTTCGTACGGTCGAACAGCGCGCCGTACGTCTCCAGCTCCCAGATCCGCTGCGGTGCCTCCTTGGCGTGCAGTTCGGCCATCCGGAAGTTGTTGAGGAACTTGCCGCCGCGCATGGTGTCGCGAAAGTGCACCTGCCAGCTGTCGCGGCTGTTCACGTTGCCCATGGCCGCCGCCGCGCCGCCCTCGGCCATCACCGTGTGCGCCTTGCCGAACAGCGACTTGGAGATGATCGCGGTACGTTTGCCGGCCAGCCGGGCCTCGATCGCCGCCCGCAGCCCGGCGCCGCCGGCGCCGATGACCACGACGTCGTAGTGGTGTCGTTCGATTCGGGTAGTCATATCGTCCAAGCCCTTAGTTGAAGAACCGCAGGTCGCCGAACCAGCCGGCGGACAGCGCCATCACGTAGAAGTCGGTCAGCGCGAGCGTGCCGAGGGTGATCCAGGCCAACTGCATGTGCCGGACGTTGAGCTTGGAGATGAACGTCCAGATCCGGTAGCGCACCGGGTGCTTGGAGAAGTGCTTCAGCCGGCCACCGGCGATGTGCCGGCAGGAGTGGCAGGACAGCGTGTACGCCCACAGCATGATCACGTTGCCGAGCAGGATGACGTTGCCCAGGCCGACACCGAAGCCGTTCTCGCCGTCGAAGGCGAGGACCGCGTCCCAGGTGTTGATCAGCGAGATGATCGCGGCGGCGTAGAAGGCGTAGCGGTGCACGTTCTGGAAGACCAGCGGGAAGCGGGTCTCGCCGGTGTAGCGCTGGTGGCCGTCCGGCACCGCGCAGGCCGGCGGGCTCAGCCAGAACGCCCGGTAGTAGGCCTTGCGGTAGTAGTAGCAGGTCAGCCGGAACAGCAGCAGGAACGGCAGGGTCAGCGCCGCGTCCGGGATGATCCACCAGCCGGGTAGGAACCGGCCGAAGTGCGCCGCCTCCGGTACGCAGCGCTCGGTGACGCACGGTGAGTAGAACGGGGTGAGGTAGTGGTGCTCCTGGACCCAGTAGAAGTCGTGCATGAATACCCGGACGGTGGCGTAGGTGACCCAGGCACCGAGTCCGATCACGGTGATCAGCGGGGGTAGCCACCACCGGTCGGTGCGCAACGTCTTCGCCGCGATGGCGGCGCGCGCCCGCGCCTGCCCCGGCATCGTTGCCGTAGTCGTCATCCTGTCTCCCTGACGGGGCCCGACCCGTGCAAGGGCGGACCCGGATATCTTCGGCCGGTCTGTGGCGTAGCAGGGCAGAGCCCAGATGCCGTGCGACCGCGTGCTCCGGAACCCGCACCACACGCATCGGCGGGCGCTGGTCCGGTGCACACGTTACGCCCAGTACCGGCGGCCGTATGCGCAAGGGAGTCTTGCCGGTATCGCGTCGGTTACGAAAGCCCGGCCCGCCGCTAGGGCGGTGGATGTGCAGAAGCTCACTGGATCCCGAGCGGCGTCGGTCACAGATTGACAGCGAACGCGTCGTCAGGGGTGACGGGCGGTGCGGTCGACCAGCCCGCACCGCCCATCGCGGACCCCAGAGTTAGTGAGGTATGGCTAACCTAAGCAATCCGCCTAGCGTCGTCAATCTCGCAGGTTTCGCCGGGGTCAGCCGGCGGCGCCGCCGGTGATCTGCCAGTCCGCCAGGTGCAGGGCCGGCGCGTGCCAGGAGGTGTCGTCCCAACTGTCCGGCAGCCGGCTCAACTCCGAGCCCAGGCCCAGCACCGCACCGGGCGCGAGCGCCTGCGGATACGACTGGGTGAACCGCAGACTGCGGACCGCCGCCACGATCTCACCGGACTCGACGAGCCACGCACCGTTACGGGTCAGGCCGGTCACCACCAGGCTGCGTGGATCGAGAATCCGGGTGTACCACAGATCGGTGACCAGCAGACCGCGCTGCACACCGCCGAGCAGCGCCGCACTGCCCCCAGCCGCCGGCCCGTCGCCGCTGGCCGACTGCCAGCCATCGGCCGGGAGCAGCCGCAGATGCTGACCCACCGGCCCCCACGGGACGTTGCCCGGTGCCGCGTGTCCGGTCGAAGCGGTGCCGGCCGCCGCCGCGGTCCGTCGGTCGTGAGTGAGCGCCGTTGATCGGCCGCCGTCCACCAGCACCGTACGGCCGGTCGGGGTGCCCTCGGCGTCGAACGGCAGCCCGCCACCGGTGGCCGGGTCGTCGACCAGCGAGATGGCCGGGTCGAACTGGGCCTCACCGAGCCGGACGAACGACCGCCGCTCATGGTGCGCCTTGCCGGCGAAGCCGTGCCGGGCCAGCATCTGCAACAGATCCAGCACCGCGGTCGGTTCGAGCACCACCGGGTAGCGCCCCGGCGGCAGATCGACCGGGTGCCGGCCGGCCCGAGCCTTCACCGCGGCTCGGGCACCCAGCGCCGCGCCGTCGATCTCGGTTAGCCGGTCGGCCGCCTGCCGGGCCACCCCGTCGGCGCCGTCGGTCCGGGCGATCCCGTCCATCGCGGCCTCCGCCGCCCGGCCACCGGCGGTCTGCCCGGCGCTGTTGGCGAACCCCGTCGACCGGTGCACGGTCCGGCAGAACCCGGCGCATTCCAGACCGCCGGCTGCCGCGACGAAGTCCCGCACCCGGGCCGCCCGCTCCGCCGGACCGGCCTGCGCGGTCGCCTCGTCCCACGAACCGGCCGCGAGCAGCGGCGCCGGTCCGGCGAGCCCCGGCCAGGACGGATCCGGCGGGCAGAGCCGGGCCGCCGCCAAGGTGCGCTCGACCAGGTCGGCCAACCCGTCCGGGCCGGTCAGCGTGGTCGAACCGATCGCGGTCCGGCCGTCGACGTGCAGCCGCAGCCACACTGTGGTGACTGCCTCGGCGACGTTCTGGTGGATGAACGAGTTGGCGAACCGGGTCAGCGCCAGCGCCCGGTGGCTGACGTACGCCTCGGCCTGAGCGCCCGGCCCGGCGGCCCGGCGGACCGCTGCCACCACCCGGAGGGCCAGATCGGTCTCGGCGGGCGACGTCGCCGCGCCCGTCAGCCCCGCGTCCAGACTCACCCGAGTACCCCCACCCGGACGTTGGTGAACCGGGCCGGCGCCGCCGGATGCCCGGTGTGCCCGACCTGACCGGGCTGGCCCTTGCCGCAGTTCGGCGTCCCCCAGGCGACGCTCTCCGACGACAACATGTCCATCGACCGCCAGAACACCGGGCCGATTCCGGTGTACGTCGGGTTGCGCAGCATCCGCCCCAACTTGCCGTTGCGGATCTCCCAGCCGATCTCACAGCCGAACTGGAAGTTGAGCCGCTTGTCGTCGATCGACCAGGACCGGTTGATGTCCATCAGCACCCCGTGGTCGGTCGCCGCGATCATCTCGTCCAACGTGTGCGGCCCCGGCTCCAGCCCGACGTTGGTCATCCGGACCATCGGCAGCCGCGACCAGCCGTCCGCCCGTACGCTGCCGCCGTGGTCCAGGCCGGCGACGGCGGCCGAGTCCCGCCCGGCCAGTACGCCGACCCACCGGCCCTGCCGGACCGCGTCCCGCTTGACCGCCGGGCTGCCCTCGTCGTCGAACCCGAAACTGCCCAACGCGCCCGGGATGGTCGGGTCGATCGTCACGTTCATCAGCTCGGATCCGTACCGCAGGCTGCCGAGTTGGGCCAGGTCCAGCCAGGACGTGCCGGCGAAGGCGGCTTCCCAGCCGAGGATCCGGTCCAGTTCGATGGCGTGCCCGACCGACTCGTGGATCTGCAACGCCATCTGCTCCCCACCGAGGATCAGTGTGGTCTCCCCGGCCGGGCAGGCCGGCGCGGTGAGCAGCGCCCGTGCCTCCTCGGCGATCCGCGCGGCGTGCGCCGGCAGGTCCAGGTCGTTGACCAGCTCCCAGCCGCTGGTGCCGTACTGGCCGCGGTGGCTCGGATAGGAACGGCGCTGGGTCTCCCCGTCACCGATCACCGTCGCGGACAGCCCCGCACCGCACTCGCGGATCCGCTGGTCGATCCGGTGCCCCTCGCTGGAGACGAACCACTTTTCGGTGTCCCAGATCTGGTACAGCCCTTCGGTCAGGTCGGCGCCGTGGTCGAGCATCGTGCGGGTCGCCGACACCAGCAGATCGCCCTTGTCCGGCAGCGGCACCGACAACGGGTCGACCCGGCACGGGCTGGCCCAGCTCGCGGTGCCGGCCCCGGCCGGCACCAGGTCGATCGGCGGCCCTGGCACCTGGGCGCTGGCCGCGGCGATCTTCGCCGCCCGACCACCGGCGGCCCGCGCCGCCGCCGGCGACGGATCCGGTACGGCGTAGAAGCCCCAACTGGAACCGACCAGTGCGCGGACGCCGAGACCGGCGTCGCTGTGCTGAACCAGCGCCTCGATCTCACCGTTGCGTGCGGTCATTGACTCATAACGGCGGTGCATCACCCGCGCGTCGGCGTACCGGGCGCCGGCGTCGAGTGCCGCCTGCACGGCGGCCGTCGCCACCTCGAACTGGGTCACCCTGTGACCTTATGCGACATCGGCTCGGCCGGGCGATCCCGACGCCCGCCGGCGGCCGCTCAGCCGAGCGGTCCCAACGCTTGCCGGACGAAGGCGAGTTCGGCGCGCAGCACGGTGGCCGCGTCCGGGTCGGTGCCGGCGGCCAACGGCAGCACCGCGTGCGGTCGGCCGGCGGCCAGCAACGCGGCGGACAACCGTAGGGTGTGCGCCACCGGCACGGCGCCGTCGGCCAGCCCGTGCACCAGCAGCAGCGGGCGGAGCTCGTCGCTGCCGGTCACCGGTTCGGCGGCGATCTCCACCAGGCTGTGGTGCGGATAGATCTCGCCGCCCTCCTCGGGCAGGCCGAGGAACCGTTCGGCGTACCCGCTGCGCAGCAACGCCCAGTCGGTGACCGGGTCGCGCGCCACGGCGGCCCGGAACACGTCCGGACGGCGCAGCGCGGCCAGCCCGGCCAGCCAGCCGCCGAACCCGGTGCCCCGCACCGCCACCCGGCCCAGGTCGAGGTCGGGATGTTTCTCCGCGATCGAGGTCAGCGCGTCTACCTGGTCGGCGAGCAGCACGTCGGCCAGCCGCCGGTGCACCACCTTCTCGAAACTCGGCGCGATGCCCGGCGTACCCCGGTTGTCGACGGTGACCACGGCGAAGCCGGCGTCGGCCCACCATTGCCGGGCCAGCCAGCCCGCCCGCTCGGCCCGGACCTGCTGGTGGCCCGGTCCGCCGTGCACCTGCAGCAGCACCGGCAGCCGCCGGCCGGCGACATGCGACTGCGGGTACAGCACACCGGACGGCAGCCGGCGGTCGGTTACCCGTTGCAGCGTGGGCCGGGGAGTCACCGCCGGGGTGGCCGCCAGGCTCCGCAGCACGCCGAGTTCGGCGTCGTCCCGGTAGATCGTCCAACGCACCCCGGGCTGGTCCAGGGTGGCCGAACCGACGGCCAGTACGGCACCGCCGACCGCGGCGACATGCCAGCCGGGACTGCTGGTGAGCCGGACCGCGTCCAGACCACCCGAGGAGGCCGCGGTGCGGACCCGGTAGAGGTGCTGTTCGCTGGGTTCCCCGTCACTCGCCTCGATCAGCAGGTCCGGGCTGGTGTGCCGACCGGGCAGCCGGCCGACCACCCGGCGTACGTACAGCGCCGCCGGGGTGAGCAGGGTGCCGTCGGCGAACAGGCAGCGGGCGTCGTACCCGTCGTGGGCGAGTTCCCCGCCGACCAGCACCCGGCCGTCGGACAGGTGGCAGGGAGTGCCGGGGATCGGCTCCACCCACCGGGGGTCGGCCAGCTCGGCGTGTACCTGGGTCTCGCCGGTGCGTGGGTCGATGGACAGCACCAGACCGTGCTGCTGCAACCGGCGCAGCACGGTGATCAGTGGGCCGCCGTCGGACCAGTCGACCGACACCAGGTACGGGTAGGTTTCCCGGTCCCAGTGCACGTCGACCCAGCCGCCGTCGAGGTCGAGCAGGTGCAGGGTCACCTCGGCGTTCGGACCACCGCACATCGGGTACGGCCGGCTGCGGGCCCGCCGCTGGGGCCGCGCCGGATCGGCGTACTGCCAGCGGGGCAGCCGGGACCGGTCGGACCGGGCGGCGAGGATGCTCTGGCCGTCGGGTGACCACCAGTAGCCGCGGTCCCGGCCGAAGTCGGCCGCAGCCGGGTCGGGCAGCGCCCAGGTGATGTCGCCGTCCTCGCCGGCGAGCAGCACGTCACGGCCGTCCGGGTGGACGATCCGGAGCTTGCCGGCACCGTCGCGGTCCGGGCCGCCGCCCGGCCCGTTGCCGCTGAGTCCGTCATGGGTCGATCCGTCGCGGCCGGATCCGCCGGTCGCGCCGGCCGGCCCGACCGGGTCCGCGTCGCTGTCCGACACGTACGCGATCCGGCTGCCGGTCGGATCCGGCCGGGCATCGGTGACCGAGCCGACCACCGGTACCTCGATCACGTCGCCGGTCACCAGGTCGGCCCGGAACAGTCGGCCGGCCAGGACGAAGACGGCGACCCGGGCGGCCGGGTCGGTGGCGTACCGGGTGATCCCGACGCCGGCGGTGTTCCCGGTGCCGGCGGCGTGTTCGGTGCCGAGCAGGATTGTCGGGTCGGCGATCCGGCGGTGCTCGCCGCTGTCGACCTCGAACGACCAGAGACCGGCGGCCGGGTCGTGCGGGCCGGTGGAGCGCAGGAACACCACGCGGGCGCCGTCGGCGCCCACGGTCACCACGTGCGGGGCGCCCCGGACGGGTCCACGGGTACGGGCGGCAGGCTCCGGAGATTCCACTCTCGGATCGTAGAACCGGCTGATCAGCGATGAGACCGGTAATCCACTCCGGTGCCCATCCGGCGTAAAGTTGCCGGAGTGACCGACCCCGCCGCCGCGCGACGGCTTCTCCTGGTTCATGCCCATCCGGACGACGAGACGATCGGCACCGGTGCCCTGATGGCCCGGTACGCCGCCGCCGGGGTGCAGGTCACCCTGGTCACCTGCACTCTCGGCGAGGAAGGCGAGATCCACCTGCCGCGCCTCGCCGGACTGGCCCCTGATCAGGCCGACCAGCTCGGCGGGTACCGGATCGCCGAGCTCGACGCCGCCTGTGCGGCGCTCGGAGTGACCGACCACCGGTTCCTCGGCGGTGCCGGCCGGTACCGGGACTCCGGGATGATGGGCCTGCCGACCAACGACCACCGGCGGGCGTTCTGGCAGGCCGATCTGGACGAGGCCGCCGGGTTGCTGCTCGAGGTGCTGCGGGAGACTCGGCCGCAGGTGGTGGTCACCTACGACGACAACGGCTTCTACGGTCACCCCGACCACATTCAGGCCCACCGGGTGACGATGCGCGCCGCCGAGCTGGCCGCCGCCGAGGGTGTCGCCCCTGACAAGATCTACTTCACCGCGATGCCGAAGAGCGTGCTCGCCGCCGGCATCGACGCGTTCCGGGGCGCGTCGAACAACCCGTTCGCCGGCGTCGAACACGTCGACGAACTGCCGTTCGGCACCCCCGATCCGCAGATCACGGCGCGGATCGACGGCACCGCCCACTACCAGGCGAAGCAGGCCGCCATGCGGGCGCACGCCAGCCAGATCCCGGACGACTCGTGGCTGTACGCGCTCGCCGGCAACGTGGGCGGCGAGTTCATGGGCTACGAGTACTTCGTCCTCGGCGCCGGCCGGCAGGGTCCGGGCGACGGCCCGTGCGGCTGGGAGACCGACCTGTTCGCCGGGCTGCCGGCCGCCGAGGTGCCGCTGCCGTGACCTCGCCCGGTGTCTCCGGCCAGGTGTCGGCGGTAGAGCCGACGCCGCCGGTGGCGTCGGCTCCGGCCCCTACCGGCCTGCGTGAGCTGGTGGATGTGGGGCTGCGGACGGTCGGCGGGGTGGTCGCGGTGGTCGCGGCGCTGCTGTCCGCGGTTCTGGAGCTGCTGCTGGCCACGGTACGGGTCGGCGGGCACCTGGTCGGAGTGTCGGTGCTGCTGGCGATCGCCGGCAACGTGCTGGTGAGCTGGTTCGCGATCCGCGCGGTGGGTGCCCGGTGGGCGATGACGTTGCCGGCGGCGGCCTGGTTCGCGGTGATGGTGCTGGCCGCTGGCGGCACCACCGAGGGAGACATTCTGCTGGCCGGCGACAACTGGGTGGGCTTCGCGGTGATCTTCACCGGGGCGATCGCCTTCGCCGTACTCGCGTTCCGGATGATCCTGGCCCAGCCGGCCCGCCGCAGCGACGGAGGCTGACGCGACCGGGTGTCGGCTCCTACAATCCTCGGTACGAAAATTGTGGTCCGGAGGACACACCCGCGCGGTCCGGCGTGCCGTGGACGCGGTGCGGGTCTGGGTGCGGGAGGTAAAGATGAGGCAGCGCTGGCTGCCGGTCGGCGTACTCGCCGGGGTGCTGTTCGCGGTCAATGTGGTGGCCCGGCTGGTGGTCCGCTTCGGGTTCGACACCGACGCGCAGACGCAGGACCGGCTCTCGTTCGTGATGTTCGTGGTGATCGGCGTCGTGCTCGGCACGGTGGCCTTCGTCTGGGGGCGGGACCGGCCGGTCGAGCGGTGGAGCGGTGACGTCGCGGCAGCGATTCTGGCGGCGCTGGTGCTGACCGTCTTCGTCGGGCCGTTCGTCAGCGGCGACCATCCGTTCTCGGCCGGGGCGGGCGCGTTCTTCTCCCAGGTGTGGCTGTACGGCGGCTTCTCCATCGGTGGGGTGCTGCTCGGTTATCTGGTGCTGATCACACTGGGCTGGGACCACCGGTCCAAGTCGCTGGAACGGTACGCCGAGACCAAGCTCAACAAGCCCCGTCGGGTGGTCCGTCGCTGACCGCCGGCTGCCACGGCAGATACACGTGGTGGGTGGTGAAGCCGAGCCGGGCGTACAGGGCGGTCGCCGGGTTGTGCTGTTCGACCTGGAGAAACGCGGCCGGCACGGCCAGTTCGTCGACGGCCCACCGGCCGACGGCCCGCAGCACCCGGGTGGCGTGCCCGCGCCGCCGGGCCGCCGGCTGCACCTCCAGCAGCGCGATCTGACACCACCGATGGTCGGCGTCGACAGCGCCCCGGGCGATGGCGACGAGCCGGCCGTCGACGTACAGGTGGGCGAAGCGCACCTGCGGTGCGTCGGTGAGCAGCCGGTGGGCGGCGGCCGGCAGCGGGTCACCGGCCGATTTGCGGGCCGAGACCAGGGCGAGCCACTCCGGCGACGGCGCGCGGTCCAGCCGTACCGTCGCCGCGTCGCCGGGTGGATCGTCGGCACCGTCGGCCAGCAGGTCGGCCAGCAGCACGGTCTGCACCAGCACCAGCGGTCCGCTGCGCCAACCCCGACCGGCGAGTTCGCTGGCGACCTCGGCGGCGGCCGGCAACGGCACGTTGACCTGTGCCGGCAGGCCACGCTCGGCGTACCAGGCGGTGACCGCGTCCACCGCCGCCGGCAGGGGGCTGCCGGGGTCGCCGAGCGGCAGCGCGGAGTTCGCCCGGCCGGTCCAGCCGTCGGCGGCGCGCAGCAGCCAGTCGCCGAGCCGCTGCTGTACCGGCGCCGCCCAGGTCTGGTTCGCGGCCCGTTCCAGCTCGGCGACGGCAGCGGATTCGCGGTCCGCCGCCCGACGGGCCGCCGGACTGGCGGTCGGCGGCACCAGCTTGCTGCGGTGCACGTCGGCGAGTGCGACCCGGCGCGGCCCGTTGCGGGTCAGCACCGTGAGTTCGGTCTCGGTCAGCTCGGCCAGCAGGCCGAGTAGGTCGGTATAGAGCGGACGATCTCCGCCAACACCTATAATTTTCCGGACTACCACGCGGTGTCCCACATCTTGTGGCCGGAGCACGATCGACCCCCTCCCCGGCGAGATACTAGGCTCGTCAGTGCCGCGGGCGATCGCGGCATGTCGTGCGGGAAGGAAGGCCAGTGACCTACATCATCGCCGAGCCGTGCGTCGATGTGCTCGATAAGGCGTGCATCGAGGAATGCCCGGTCGACTGCATCTACGAGGGCAACCGGATGCTGTACATCCACCCCGATGAGTGCGTCGATTGTGGTGCCTGTGAGCCGGTCTGCCCGGTGGAGGCGATCTTCTACGAGGACGACGTGCCGGAGCAGTGGAAGGAGTACACCACCGCGAACTACGAGTTCTTCGAAGATCTCGGCTCGCCGGGCGGTGCTTCCAAGGTCGGCAAGATCGAGAAGGACACCCCGTTCGTCGCGGCCCAGCCGGCGCGCGGGGACGAGCACTGACCGGGGCGCGGGCGGGCTTGGCCACTGGGCGGTCCGCGCCGACCGGCGGCGGGTCACCGGCCGCCGGTCTGCCGGATTTTCCGTGGGATCGGCTGGTGCCGGTCAAGGAGCGTGCCGCCCGGCACCCCGACGGCATCGTGGACCTTTCGGTCGGTACACCGGTTGATCCGGTGCCGGCCGTGGTCCAGCAGGCGCTGGCCGCCACCACGGACACCCCGGGTTATCCGATGACGGCCGGTACCCCGCGACTGCGCGAGGCCATCCGGGACTGGTTCGTACGCGAGTGCGGCGCCGTCGGCGACCGGATCGGCGTGCTCCCGACGGTCGGTTCGAAGGAACTGGTCGCCTGGCTGCCCACCCTGCTCGGGGTCGGCCCCGGTGACGTGGTGGTGGTGCCGTCCGTCTGCTACCCGACCTACGAGGTGGGCGCCCGGCTCGCCGGGGCCGAGGTGGTACGGACCGACTCGCTGACCGCACTCGGACCATCCAGTCGGGCCCGGCTGGTCTGGGTCAACTCGCCGGGCAACCCGACCGGCCAGGTGCTGCCGAGCGGGCATCTGCGCAAGGTCGTCGACTGGGCGCGTGAACGCGGGGCGGTGGTGGCCAGCGACGAGTGCTACCAGGCCCTCGGCTTCGAGGCGCAGCCGGTCTCGGTGCTCAGCGACGACGTCTGCGGCGGTGATCCGACCGGCCTGCTCGCCGTGCACTCGTTGTCCAAACGGAGCAACCTGGCCGGCTACCGGGCCGGGTTCGTCGCCGGTGATCCGCGGCTCGTCGGTGACCTGCTCGCGGTGCGCAAACACGCCGGCATGATCGTGCCGGCTCCGGTACAGGCGGCGATGGTTGCCGCGCTCCTCGACGACCAGCATGTCGCCGACCAGCGTCGGCGGTACGCGGCCCGCCGGGACCGGCTCCGGGCGGCACTCACCACGGCCGGGTTCACCATCTCCCACTCGACCGCCGGTCTCTACCTGTGGGCCAGCCGGGACGAGGACAGCTGGTCGACCGCCGACTGGTTCGCCACCCGCGGCATCCTGGTCGCGCCGGGTGCCTTCTACGGCCCGGGTGGGCAGCGCCATGTACGGGTGGCATTGACCGCCACCGACGAGCGGGTGGCGGCGGCGGTCGCCCGGCTCGACTAGGCTGGCCGGATGGATGCTCCGGTGGTGGCGGTGCGCGGAGAGGTGACCCGGGAGGTCCCCCCCGAGTTGGCCCGGTTCGGGGTGACCGCCGTCGCCCGGGGCAAGGACCGCTCCGGCACCCTGGCCCGGCTCGCCGAGCGGGGCGACACGGTCCGCACCCTGATCGACGGGTACGGGCCGGCGATCGAGCGCCGGGAGTCCGGCGCGCTGCTGGTGCGGCCCGAGTGGCGACGCTCCGGGGAACGGGTGATCGCCTACCACGCCAGCGTCACCACCACCGTCACGGTCGTTGACTTCACTGTGCTCGGTGAGCTGATGATGCGGCTGGCCGGCCAGGACCAGGTCCAGGTCAGCGGGCCGTGGTGGTCGCTGCGGCCGACCAGTCCCGAGCTGGGCCAGGCCCGCCGGGCGGCGATCGCCGAGGCGATCACCCGGGCGCGCGACTACGCCGACGCGCTCGGCGCGGAGGTGACCGGCCTGGTGGAACTGGCCGACCACGGGATGTCCGCGCCGCAGCCGGTGATGTTGCGTGGCGCCCCCCGAGCGTTCGCCGCGACCGAGATGGCGGATCCCGCGCCACAGCTCGACCTCGACCCGCAGGTGCAGACGGTGCAGGCGGTCGTGGAGGCCCGATTCACCATCTCTGCTCCGGCGGTACTGCGTCCATCGTGACAGGTGAACTGCCCCATCCGGATCGACGTCTCATCGTTGCCGACCATTGCCCGGCAGAAGTATGGCCAACGCGTTGTCGGACTGGTAAACCGAGCGGTGGATGTTTTGCCCGGCGGTGAATGGATCGTCCGGGCGTCGACGGGTCAGTTGTAGGCGTTGCCACGTGTCGACGTCCGGCCTGAGGGGAGGCCCGTGTCGGTCCGGAAGCTCACCAGTGGATACGCCACGGTGATGATCCTGCTGTCCGCCGGGATCCTTCTTGCCCCCGGTTGGCATCCGGTGCTGTGGCCGGCGCTCGGGCTCACGAGCGCTGGTGGAATCGTCTTCGGTATCCGCCGCTACCGGCCGAAACGGGCCGCGGCGTGGTGGAGTCTCGCTGCCGCGTTGGTGATGCTCGCTGCCGGCGACACCACGTACGCGATTTCTCCCGGCACAATCGTCAGTGAACTGTGCTATCTGACGGTATTCGTCCTCACCGCCGTCGGTCTGTTCATGTTGACCCAGGGCAGCCGGATGCTCGGCGACCGGTCACGTCTGCTCGACGTCCTCACGTTTGTCTGCACCGCCGTACTGCTCGCCTGGATCTTCATCATCGGTCCGTACATCACCGCTCCCGGGCTGGAGCCGGTCGAACGGTCGATGCTCGCCGCGTACGCCCTCGGGGACCTGTTGATTCTGGCCGTGATGATTCGTCTCCTGGCCACGAATTCCCGGACCCCGGCCCTGGTGCTGCTGCTCGTCGGCGCTGCCGGCATGCTCGTCGGTGACATCCTCTACGGACTGACGACGCTCGGCGAGCAGTGGCAGCCGGGCGGGCCGATCGAACTCGGCTGGCTGCTGACGTACCTCACCTGGGGAGCGGCCGGGCTGCATCCGTCGATGGCGCAGCTGTCCGAGCCGGTCGAGATCGAGCAGGGCAGGATCAGCCGGCCGTGGGCGGTGCTGTTGATCCTGGCCACCATGATCTCCCCGTCGATCCTGCTGGTCGAGGCGATGACCGGGCGGATCCGTGACGGGGCGATGCTGGCAATCACCTCGGCGGTGGTCTTCGCGCTGGTGCTCAGCAGGTTCGGCGACGTGCTCGCCGCGCACCGTCAGACGGTCCGCCGGGAGCAGGGGCTGCGGGACGCGTGCGCCGCCTTGGTCTCGGCGGCCGACGCCGCGCAGGTGGATCACGCGGTACGGTCCGGGCTGGCCCGGATCGTACCGGAGGGTGTCGATCACCGTCTGGTGCTGGTACTCAACCGCACCGGAGGTGTGCCGGCGCTGGCCAGCAGCGTCTGGGGACCGTCGGTGCCGGCGACGGCGACCGGCACGTTGCTGCCGTCGACCGCAGCGGTACGGCGTACCCGGCTGCTGCGTCGGCCGGCTCTGACGCCGATGCTGGCCCACCAGCTCGGGTCCTTTCCGTTCGCGCTGCTCTGCCCGTTGGTGCTGCCGGAGCAGCGGCCGCCCGGTCCGGTGCCGGCACGGCCGCGGCCCGACGCGCTCGGCCCGCGGGCCGGGGTGCTGCTGGTCTCGGCCGAGACCAGCGTCCTCAACGCGTTGCGCGACGCCATCGAGGTGCTGGCCAGTCACGCCACGATGGCATTGGAACGGATCCGGCTGGGTGACGAGATCAACCGGCGGGACGCGGAGGTGTACTTCCGCGCCCTGGTGCAGAACAGCGTGGACATCATCCTGATCGTCGACGACGGCGACGCGGTCCGGTACGCCAGCCCGGCGGTGCAGACGGTGCTCGGTCGGCCGGCACCGGACGGCGGGCAGCTGACCGACCTGGTCGATCCGCCGGACCACGGGCGGGTGCTCGAAGGGCTGGCCCTGGTCCGCTCCTCCGGCGAGCCGCACGACTGGCCGGACTGGCGGCTGCGGCACGCCGACGGGAGCACCGTGCAGGTCGAGGTGAGCTGCCGTGACCTGCGGTCGGACCGGGCGGTACGCGGTCTTGTGCTCACCCTGCGGGATGTCACCGAGCGACGTCGGCTGGAGCAGGAGTTGACGCACCGGGCGTTCCACGACTCGTTGACCGGGCTGGCGAACCGGGTGCTGTTCCACGACCGGGTGCAGCAGGCGGTGGCCCGCGCCCAGCGCAGCGGACTCGCGGTCGGCGTCCTGTTCATCGATCTTGACGATTTCAAGGTCGTCAACGACACGATGGGCCATCAGGCCGGCGACGAGCTGCTGGTCGCCGTGGCGAACCGGTTGGCGGCCACGCTGGGGTCGGCCGATGCGGCCGCCCGGCTCGGCGGCGACGAGTTCGCCGCGCTGGTCGATGACGCGACTGACCCGGCCGAGGTGGAGCAGGCGGCGCAGCGGGTGGTCGCCGCCTTCGCCGAGCCGTTCCGGCTCGCCGGGCGGATGGTCGGTGGCGCGGTCAGCGTCGGGGTCGCGACCACCTCGGACGCCGGGGGCACCGACGAGTTGCTGCGGCACGCGGATCTTGCCCTCTACGTCGCCAAGGGTGCGGGCAAGGGCCGCTGGCGGCGGTACCAGCCGGCATTGCACGTGAGCCTGATCCGGCGGATGGAGCTGCGCACCGCGTTGGAGCGGTCGGCGCCGGAGTCCGACTTCGCCGTCGTGTACCAGCCGATCATCGAGCTGGCCAGCGGCAACGCCGTCGGGCTGGAGGCGTTGCTGCGGTGGCGGCACCCGAGCCTGGGACTGCTGCGGCCGGACCAGTTCATCGACGTGGCCGAGGAGACCGGGCTGATCGAGCCGATCGGCGACTGGGTGCTGGGCCGGGCGCTCGCCGCTGTCAGCCAGTGGCGGGCCGCTCTGCCGGTGGGTGAGGCCCCGTACGTCAGCATCAACGTCTCCGCGCGGCAGTTCCGGGTCGCCGGCTTCACCGGCAAGGTCCGTCGCGAGTTGATCGCCGCCGGGTTGCCGGCGAACTCGGTGATGCTGGAGTTGACCGAGAGTCTGCTGCTGCAGAACGACGACCAGGTCTGGTCGGACCTGGCGCAGCTGCGTGAGCTCGGTGTCCGGTTGGCCATCGACGACTTCGGTACGGGGTTCTCCTCGCTCAGCTACCTGCGTCAGCTGCCCATCGACGTGCTCAAGATCGACCGTTCGTTCACCGCGGAGATGGCCTTCTCGCAACGGCAGCGCTCGTTGGTGGACGGGATCATCCGGTTGGCGCACTCGCTCGGTCTGCAGGTGGTGGCGGAGGGCATCGAGACGGTAGCCGACCGGAACCTCCTCGGAGACCTGGGGTGCGGCTACGGGCAGGGTTATCTGTTCTCCCGTCCGCTCGCCGAGGCGGACGCGGTGGCCTGGCTGGCCGGTGGGCGGCCGGTCGGGTTGCCGCAGCCCTAGATGATCTATAAGTAGTCGAACGGCAACCTTGAGTGCAAATCCTGTCCATATTGCCCCGAGTTTCGGGTCGAGTGAGTGCATACCGGGTATGTAATCCTGAGGCTTCGGAATCACGACCCTGACGCCCGCTGCGGCGTCTACCGGGGAGGTTCACGATGTCCAATCCATCCAGGAGACTCCACGCCGCCACGCTCATCGCCGTACTGACCGCGACGCTGATCGGTGTCGGACGGCCCGGACCGGCCGCCGCCCAACCGGCACCGAACCCCGACGACCCGGTCAGTCGGGTCCGTGCCGACCCGGCGACCGCGGTCACCCTGATCACCGGTGACCGGGTCGTCGTCACCCGCGCCGGCACCGCCGTCCAACCCGCCCCGGACCGCAACCACCTGCGGTTCCACACCTACCAGAGCTCCGACGGCCGGTATGTCGTACCGGCCGACGCGCAGCCGCTGATCCGCACCGGCGTGCTGGACCGGCGACTGTTCAACGTCACCGATTTGATCTCGTCCGGCTACCACGACGCCGCCACCGCTCGGCTACCGCTGCTCGTCGAGTACGCCGCCCCGGCCGACGCCGCCCGCCGGGCCGCCGGCGGCCTTGCCGGCGCGCGGATCACACGGGACCTGCCGGCGATCGGCGGTGCCGCGCTGACCGCCGACAAGCACGCGGCAACCGACTTCTGGGCGGCGGTCACCGGCACCGACCCGGCCCCGCCCGGCGAGGCCACCGGCCGCGCCGGGGCCCTGGCCACCGCCTCCGGCCTGGCCCGGGTCTGGCTGGACGGCCGACGGCGACTGCTGCTCGACCGCAGCGTCGGGCAGATCGGTGCGCCGGCCGCCCACGACGCCGGATTCACCGGGGCCGGGGTGACCGTCGCCGTACTGGACAGCGGAGTCGACGCCGACCACCCCGACCTGACCGGCAAGGTGGCCCGGTCGGAGAACTTCACCGACGACCCGGACCCGGCCGACCGGGTCGGGCACGGCACCCACGTCGCCTCGATCATCGCCGGCAGCGGTGCCGCCTCCGGCGGGGCGAACCAGGGAGTGGCCCCCGACGCCACCCTGGTTTCCGGCAAGGTGTGCGAGTCGTCCTGGTGCACCGAGTCGGCGATCCTGGCCGGCATGCAGTGGGCCGCGACCGACCAGCGGGCCACCGTCGTCAACCTCAGCCTCGGTGGCCCGGACACCCCGCAGACCGATCCGCTGGAGAAGGCGGTCGACACGCTCACCGCGCAGACCGGCGCGCTCTTCGTGATCTCAGCCGGCAACTCCGGCGCGGACCGCACCGTCGGCTCGCCGGGCAGCGCCGACGCGGCGCTGACCGTGGGCGCGGTGGACCGCGACGACACGCTCGCCGACTTCTCCAGCCGTGGCCCGCGCACCGGTGACGACGCGGTCAAACCGGACATCACCGCCCCGGGCGTCGGGATCGTCGCGGCCCGCGCCGCCGGCACCACCCTCGCCGATCCGGTCGACGAGCACTACGTCGCCGCCTCCGGCACCTCGATGGCCGCGCCGCACGTGGCCGGAGCCGCCGCGCTGCTCGCCCAGCGCCGGCCGAACTGGACCGCCGTGCGGTTGAAGGCCGGCCTGATGGCGTCGGCCACACCGCGGTCCGGCACCGGCGCCTACCCGCAGGGTGCCGGCCGGGTGGACGTCGTTCGCGCCGTCACCCAGGAGCTGATCAGCCGACCTGCCAGCGTGTCGTTCGGCCGCGCCGACTGGCCGCACCACGACGACCCGGCGATCGTCGAGAAGGTCACCTACCGCAACACCGGCAGCAAGCCGCAGACCCTGACCCTCACCGTCGAAGCCGTCGGTCCGACCGGCCGCAGCGCACCGGCGGGAATGTTCCGGGCCGGCACCACCACGCTGACCGTACCGGCCGGCGGCACCGAAGCAGTGACGCTGACCGCGGACACCAGCGTCGGTGGCCAGAACGGCTACTACTCCGGCCATCTGATTGCCACCGGTGCCGGTCAGCGCGTCGTCACCCCGTTCGGCGTCCACCGGGAAGTGGAAAGCTACGACCTGACCTTCGTCCACGTCAACCAGGCCGGCGTGGCGACCGACGACTACTGGACCGTCGCGGTCGGCCTGGACCAGATGGCGGACGCGATGCCGTGGACCTCGGACGGCTCCGGGCGGGTCACCACCCGGCTGCCCGCCGGCCGGTACGGGCTGTCCAGCGTCATCCAACGCCAGACCGGCGAACAGAAGTACGAGCTCGCCGTTCTGGTCCGGTCGAACCTGCGGCTGGACGCTGACCGCACCGTACTGTTCGACGCCCGTACCGCCCGACCGGTCCGGATGACCGTGCCCGAGCCGACCGCCCGTCCGGCGCTGGTCGACGTCAGCCTCTACTACCGCACCCCGCAGATGGGTGCCGGGATCGGGGTGCTGGCCGACACCTTCGACGGGCTCTCCGCCGCCCACGAGGGCGGTCCGTCGGGCACGGGCGAGTTCAGCGCCAGCATCGCCAGCCAGTGGCTGCGACCGGACGGCGCGGACGGGTTCACCGCCAGCCCGTACTTCTACGGGTTGACTGAGCTCTTCGCCGACCGGCTGCCCACCGGCTTCACCCGGCACTACCGCCCCCGGGAGCTGGCCACCGTCCGGCACCGGTTCCGCGGGGTCAGCCACGGCGACCGCACCGACCGGTTGGTCTTCCCCGGCCACGGCGAGCAGGACATCGGGGGATGGGCGCTGGTGACCCCGGTCGAGCTGCCCAGCGTGCGGGTGGAGCACTACAGCGTGTCGAGCACGTCGACCTGGGAGAGTTCCCTGGAGTTCGGCCGGGCGGTGGACGGTCAGCTCTGGCCGGAGAACACCGCCGTGCTGGTCTCACCACCGAGCCGCCACCAGCCCGGCAAACGCATCCTGGACACCTGGAACCTGGCACCGTACGGGCCGGTGTTCCCGGCCGTCCCGGGCGACGGTGCCTGGGTCAGCCGGCGGGGCAACGTCGTCGACGTCCAGGTGCCGATGTTCGGCGACGCGCAGGGCCACCTCGGCGGGGTGGTGACGGAGACCGCGCGGACCGCGCTGTACCGCAGCGGAAAGCTGATCGGGGATAGCCCGGAGCCGGGCTACGGCCGGTTCCCGGTGCCACGGGCTCAGGCCGACTACCGGCTGGAGGTGTCGGCGACGCACGACGTCGGGGACTTCTCCACGTCGGTCAGCGGGGCGTGGACCTTCCCGTCCGGTCCGGTGACCCGTGACCAGGTGGCGGCGCTGCCGGTGATGGCGGTGCGGTTCACCCCGTCGGTGGACGCCGGCAACACCGCCGTCGCCGGGCGGGCGATGGAGATCCCGTTCACCGTCGCCCACCAGCCGGGTGTGGTCGGGATCGGGATCCGTCGGCCGACGGTCGAGGTGTCCTACGACGGCGGACAGACCTGGCTGCCGGCCGACGTACGGTCCGCAAAGGCCGGCTGGACCGCCACGGTCCACCATCCGGACCGGGACGGTTACGTGTCGCTGCGGGCGTCGGTCACCGACCGGGCCGGCAACACGGCACGGCAGACAATCATCCAGGCGTACCGGATCGCGCGGCGCTGACCCGCGCCGGCCGGTGCCCTGCCCGCCCCGTAGCGGCGGGTGGGGCACCGGCCGACCTCGGCGGAGCCGCCACCGACTCACCGCACCGGCCGGTCCGCGATCAGCTGTTGGCGTGCAGTGCCTCGTTGAGCTGGATGCCGGCACCGGTACGCGGCCGGGCCTCCAGCGCCCCGGTGACTGAGTTGCGCCAGAACAGCAGCCCGTCGACCCCAGACAACTCGCGGGCCTTGACCACCCGGCCGCCCGGCAGGGTCACCTTGGAGCCGGCGGTGATGTAGCAGCCGGCCTCGACCACGCAGTCGTCGCCCAGCGAGATGCCGATGCCGGCGTTCGCGCCGAGCAGGCTGCGCTCGCCGATGCGGACCTTCTCGGTGCCGCCACCGGAGAGGGTGCCCATGATCGACGCGCCGGCCCCGACGTCGGAGCCGTCACCGACCACCACGCCGGCGACGATCCGCCCCTCGACCATCGAGGTGCCGAGGGTGCCGGCGTTGAAGTTGCAGAAGCCTTCGTGCATCACGGTCGTCCCGGACGCCAGGTGGGCGCCGAGCCGTACCCGGTCGGCGTCGGCGATCCGCACCCCGGACGGCACCACGTAGTCGGTCATCCGGGGGAACTTGTCCACCCCGTACACCGCCAGGTGCCGCCCGGCGGCCCGCTCGATCAGCCGCAGCTCGTCGACCCGGTCCGGCGGGCACGGTCCGCCGGAGGTCCAGGCGACGTTGGCCAGCCGGCCGAAGATGCCGTCCAGGTTGAGCTCGTTCGGCCGGACCAGCCGGTGGGACAGCAGATGCAGCCGCAGGTACGCGTCGGCGGCGTCGGCGATCGGGTCGGCCAGTGAACCGATCTCGACGACCACGATCTCGGTACGTAGTCCGGGCAGTGCCCGGGGGCCGACCACCCCGGCGGGCAGTCCGGCCGGTGTGGTGCCCTTCGCGGCCGGCGGACGCTCGCCGAGCCCTAGCTGGCCGACCGGATACCAGGTGTCCAGCACCTGGCCCTGCTCGGTGCAGGTGGCCAGGCCGATGCCCCAGGCGGGCTGCGTCGAAACCGTCACCGAATTGTCGCCTTCCGATCGGAGTACGTGTCACCAGTGGGCCGACGTCCGGGCGATCCGGGTGATCAGCGGACGAGTCGACCCTGCCGAGACGGTACCGTGCCAGCCATGGTGAACCCGCTGACCCCCGAGGTCCTGGCCGATCCGGTGACCCTGACCCGCGCCTTGGTCGACATCGAGTCGGTGTCGCGCAACGAGCAGCGGATCGCCGACTGCGTGGAGCAGGCACTGTCCGTCGTGCCCTGGCTGACTACCGGGCGGTACGGCAACACCGTGATGGCCCGGACCGAGCTGGGGCGTTCCCGGCGGGTGGTGCTCGCCGGGCATCTGGACACGGTGCCGCTGGCGGACAACTTCCCGTCCAGGGAGGCCGATGGCCTGATCTACGGTTGCGGCACCTCGGACATGAAGTCCGGGGTGGCGCACGCGTTGCATCTGGCGGCTACCGTCGCCGAGCCGAGGTACGACGTCACCTATCTGTTCTACGAGGCGGAGGAGATCGACTCACGGTTCAACGGGCTGCGTCTGGTGGCCGAGGCCCACCCGCAGTGGCTGTCAGCCGACTTCGCGGTGCTGCACGAGCCGACCCACGGCGTTGTCGAGGCCGGTTGCCAGGGCACCCTGCGGGCGGTGGTCGGCACCACCGGCCGCCGGGCCCACTCGGCCCGGTCCTGGCGCGGGGTGAACGCCATCCACGCCGCCGGTGAGGTGCTGCGCCGGCTGGGCAACTATTCGGCGCGGACCGTCGTCATCGACGGATGTGAGTACCGGGAAGGGCTGAACGCGGTCCGGATCAGCGGCGGGGTGGCCGGCAACGTGATCCCGGACCGGTGCGACGTCGAGGTCAACTTCCGGTTCGCGCCGGACCGCGACGGGCGGCAGGCGGAGCAGCACGTCCGCGAGGTCCTCGCCGGGTTCGATGTCGAGGTGGTCGACTGCGCCGATGGGGCGCTGCCCGGACTGACGTCGGCTCCGGCGCGGGAGTTCCTCGCCGCGGTCGGCGAGCCGCCGGTCGCGAAGCTGGGCTGGACCGACGTCGCCCGGTTCGCCGCGCTGGGCATCCCGGCGCTCAACTTCGGCCCCGGCGACCCCAACCTGGCGCACGCCCGTGACGAGCGCGTGGAGATCGACAAGATTCAGCAAGGTGCCGAGACACTCCGGCGTTGGCTGACGCCGGAGTGAACCGGGGTCACCGCAGCAGTGCCGGCTCCTGCTCGACGGTGTCGTCCACCGGCTCAGCCGGAAGCGCTCGCCCGCCGGCAACCCGGCGCTCGGCCACCACGACACGGATCCGGCGGTGCATCTGCCGCCGGACCCGGATGAGTTCGCTACGTGTCATCATGACTACTCCTCCCCCCGAAGGTGCCGTGACGGCGTCCTCCCCACCGTCCGGCGCACCCAGTATCTGTTGATGGAGACGTAGCCGCAGCCGATTTGGTTGCACTTGACGCAAGATTGACATCACCTTTCTCATCGTGGGCCGGGTTAGCGTCGCAGCGGGGCGGTTCGGCGTCCGCACTGGACACGCGCGGGCGGCCGCGTCAAGCACGGCACGCCGCCCACTACGGTTGTCCAGATGGACCAGTCGAACAACCATCGCGCGCCAGACGACCAATCCCGACCGGGACCGGACCGGGTTGGCCCGACACCCGACGAACCGGGGTCGGAGCGGCACCGGGGCGCGGTGACCCTGCGCCGGGAAGCGGTCCGCCGCAGCACCGCCGA
This sequence comes from Solwaraspora sp. WMMA2059, assembly GCF_027497315.1. Taxonomy (GTDB): domain Bacteria; phylum Actinomycetota; class Actinomycetes; order Mycobacteriales; family Micromonosporaceae; genus Micromonospora_E. Next base: position 684,073 of record NZ_CP114908.1, read on the forward strand.
TCAGGGTCTGCTCGATTCACGGGCCCGTGGCGAATGGAAGACCAAGGATTCCTGGCGGGCGCTGCGAATCCTGTCGGAGTTCGTCGAAGGGTTCGACACTCTCGCTGATCTGCCGCCGGCGGTCAGTGTTTTCGGTTCAGCCCGCAGCGCGTCGGGCAGCCCTGAATGCCGGCTCGCCGAAGAACTGGGCCGTGCGCTCGCCGGTGCCGGCTACGCCGTGATCACCGGCGGCGGTCCCGGTGTGATGGAGGCGGCCAACCGGGGTGCCACCGAGGCCGGCGGCGTGTCGGTGGGGCTCGGCATCGAATTGCCGTTCGAGCAGGGCATCAACGAATGGGTGGAGGTCGGCATCAACTTCCGTTACTTCTTCGCCCGCAAGACCATGTTCGTCAAGTACGCCCAGGCGTTCGTGGTGCTGCCCGGCGGGTTCGGCACCATGGACGAGTTGTTCGAGGCGCTCACCCTGGTGCAGACCGGCAAGGTGACCAGGTTCCCGGTGGTGCTGATGGGCACCGGGTACTGGTCCGGACTGGTCGACTGGCTGCGTGACACGATGCAGGCGCAGGGGCGGATCGGCGATGCCGATCTCGACCTGCTCTGCCTGACCGACGACGTCGCCGAGGCGGTACGGCACATCGTCGACGCGGACGCCGCCCTCGCCGCAGAGCAGGAGGCGCTGCGCCAGACGGCGCACGCCCAGATCGCGGCCGAGCGGCAGGCCGACGAACGGGCACCGGCCGGGGACCACCGGCCGGCGGAGTGAGAGGAGCAGCACGGATGGCCGCGATCGGAGTCTTCTGCGCCTCGTCGCGCACCCTTGAGCAGCGGTGGCTCGACCTGGCCGCCGAGACCGGACGGGAGCTGGCCCGGCGTGGGCACACCCTGGTCTCCGGCGGCGGCTGCGTCGGCATGATGGGTGCGCTCGCGGACGGCACCCGGGCCGGCGGCGGCTGGACCCTCGGGGTGATCCCGCAGTCGCTGGTCGACCTGGAAGTGGCCGACACCCGCTCCGACGAACTCGTCGTCACCGACGGGATGGCCAGCCGTAAGACGCTGATGATCGAAAAGTCGGATGCGTTCGTCACCCTGCCCGGCGGCCTCGGCACTTTGGACGAACTGTTCGAGGTGTGGACCACGGCGGTGCTCGGGCTGCACCGCAAACCGGTGGTCCTCGTCGACACCGACGGCTTCTACCAAGGGCTGCTGGACTGGCTGACGGCGCTGGCGGAGACGGCGTTCGTCGGGTGGTCGGCCCGGGAGATGCTGATTGTCGTCGATTCAGTGCCGGCGGCGCTGGACGAGATCGAGGCCCGGCTCGATTGACCGGATCCCTGCAGTCCGGCGTGCCCGCGACCCGGCGTGCCGGCCACCCGGCTGCCGACAGCTGTCCCATCGTCGTGGTGAGATGAGCGGCGTGCAGGCGTACCGGCTGGTCCGCCGGCCGGCGCAGGCCGAGCCGGCGCGCTTCGACGACTCCGCGCAGCAGGCAGTGGTCACGCACACCGACGGACCGCTGCTGGTCGTCGGCGGTCCGGGTACCGGCAAGACCAGCACCCTGGTCGACGCGGTCGCCACCCGGGTCGCCGAGGGGACCGACCCGGAGCGGATCCTGGTGCTCACCTTCAACCGGCGGGCCGCCGTCGCACTGCGCCGACGGATCGAGGCGGCGATCGCCGCCGGCTCCCGGCGGGTGTTGCACGAACCCCTGGTACGAACGTTTCCCGGCTACGCGTTCGGCCTGTTGCGCCGTGCCGCCGCCGAACGGGGTGAGCCGTCGCCGCGGCTGCTCACCGGCCCCGAGCAGGATCTGATCATCCGCGAACTGCTGGACGTGGCCGGCCCGCAGCCAGGGGCCACCGGACTGGACGGCCCGACCGCCGCCACCACCGGCCCGGCCGGCAATCAGATCGGTGACCAGATCGGTGACCCGGTCGGCTGGCCGCCGGAGTTGCGCGCCGCCCTGCCCACCAGGGCGTTCGCCACTCAGCTGCGCGACCTGCTGCAGCGGGCCACCGAACGTGGTGTCGGGCCGGTTGAGCTGGCCCGGCTCGGTGAACGGCTGGGCCGGGCAGACTGGCCGGCGGCGGCCCGCTTCCTGCGCCAGTACGTCGCGGTTCTCGCGCTGCGCGACGTCAGCAACCGGGGTTCGATCGGCTACGACCACGCCGAGCTGGTCCGGGCCGCCACCGGGCTGCTCACCGACGATCCGCCGCTGCTTGAGGCCGAACGGGGCCGGCTGTCCTACATCTACGTCGACGAACTGGCCGACACCGACCCGGCGCAGGTCGAGCTGCTCGGCCTGCTCGCCGGCGGCGGGCGGCCGCTGGTCGTGTTCGCCGACCCGGACTCCTCGACGTACGCGTTCCGGGGCGCCGATCCGGGCATCGTGCCGGCGTTCAGGCACCGGTTCCGGACTGCCTCGGGCGCGCCCGCCCGGCAGATCCTGCTGCCGGTCTGCTACCGCACCGATCCGGAGCTGCTGGTGGCGACCGGTCGGGTGGCCCGGCGGCTGCGTGGCCCGGCCGGCCACCGCGAGCTGCGCCCGGCCCCGGCCGGCGGGCCGGTCGGTCGGTCGCCGGCCGACCCGCCGCCGGCCGACGGCGCGACGCCGGACCGGGCCGACCCGGTAGCGGTACGGGTGTTCCGCTCGGCGACCAGCGAGGCCGGCTACCTGGCGCACGCGCTGCGGGTGGCGCACCTGATCGACGGGGTGCCGTGGTCCCGGATGGCGGTGATCGTGCGCTCCACCACGCTGCAGCTGCCGCCGCTGCAGCGGGCGCTGCACGTCACCGGCGTACCGACCGTGGTGCACGCGGAGGACCTGCCGCTGCACCGGCAGCCGGCGGTGGCGCCGTTGCTGTTGCTGCTGCGCTGCGCGTTGGAGCCGGACCGGCTGGACGAGGAGGCGGCGGTCGCGCTGCTGCACTCCCCGCTGGGCGGGGCGGATCCGTTGGCCGAGCGGCGGCTGCGGCAAGGGCTGCGGGCTCTGGCGCTGGCCGCCGGTGACCGCCGTCCCTCCGGTGAGTTGCTGGTCGACGCGTTGCGCGATCCGGCGGAGCTGGCCGCGATCGAACGCCGCTGGGCGGCACCGGCGCAGGCGGTCGCGGCGCTGCTGGCCACCGCCCGGGACACCGCGGCCCGGCCGGGTGCGACCGCCGAGGATGTGCTCTGGGCGGTGTGGCAGACCAGCGGTCTGGCCGACCGGTGGTTCGGCGCGATCCTGCGCGGCCGGACCCCGGGCGGGCCGGCCGGCACCGTACCCGTCGGTGGGGTGACCGACGCCGGGGCGCGGTGGCGGGCCGCGGCGGCGGACCGGGACCTGGACGCCGTGATGGCGCTGTTCGACGCGGCCGCGCGGTTCGTCGATCGGCTGCCGGGTGCCCGGACCGAGGTCTTCCTCGACCATGTGCTCGGCCAGCAGTTGCCGGCCGACACCCTGGCGCCGAGCGGCGACCGCGGCGAAGCGGTCCGGCTGCTCACCGCGCATGCCGCGAAAGGCCTCGAATGGGACGTGGTGGCGGTCGCCGGGGTGCAGGAGGGTGTCTGGCCGGACCTGCGGCTGCGCGGCAGCCTGCTCGGTTCGGAACGGCTGGTCGATGTCTTGACCGGCCGGGCCGACGGCGCCGGGCTCACCGCGTCGCTGGTCGCGCAGACGTCGGCGCTGCTCGACGAGGAGCGGCGGTTGTTCTACGTGGCGGTGACCCGAGCCCGCCGACGGCTGCTGGTCACCGCGGTCGCCTCCGCCGGGGTCGGCGGGCTGGACCACGAGGAGCAGCCGAGCCGGTTCCTGCACGAGCTGGGCGTGTCGACGGTGGATGCCGACGGCGAGGAGCTGCCGACCCTGCCGGTCGGCCGGCCGCCCCGGTCGCTCACCCTGCCGGCGCTGGTCGCCGAGCTGCGTACCGTGGTCACCGACCAGACGGCGCAGCCGCAGCGCCGGCAGGAGGCGGCGGCGGTGCTCGGCCGGCTGGCGGTCGCCGGGGTGCCCGGTGCCCACCCGGACGACTGGTGGGGGCTGCGGCCGCTCTCCGACGACCGGCCGCTGGTCGACGAGGGCGAGTCGGTCCGGGTCACCCCGTCGACCATGGAGAGCGCGCTGCGGTGCAGCCTGCGCTGGCTGCTGGAGCGGCACGGCGGCCGGGGCGAGCCGAGCGCGGCGGCCGGCGTCGGCAACCTGGTGCACGCGGCGGCGATGCTCGCTGAGGACGCCAGCGTCGACCGGGCGAAACTGCTGGAGTACGTCGCGGCCCGGTTCGACGCGATCGACCTGGCCGCCCGCTGGATGGCCGGTCCGGAGCTGGCCCGCGCCGAAGGCATGGTCGACAAGCTGCTGCGCTGGCTGGCCAGCAACCCGCGCCGGCTGCTCGCGATCGAGCACGAGTTCACCGTACGGCTGGACGACCCGCGGCAGCCGGTGGAGCTGACCGGCCGGGTGGACCGGTTGGAGATCGACGCCGACGGCCGGTTGGTGGTGATCGACCTCAAGACCGGCAAGTCGACCTCGGTCACCGCCGCCGAGCTGGCCGAGCATCCGCAGCTCGGTGCCTACCAGGCGGCGGTCGAGGCGGGGGCGTTCGCCGAGTACGGCGACGACGCCGGTGGCGCGGCGCTGGTCCAGCTCGGTACCCCGGTGAAGGAGGCGAAGGAGCAGCAGCAGGAGCCGCTGGCCGACACCGACGACGCCGGCTGGGCGACGGCGATGGTCCGCCGTACCGCCCAGACGATGGCGGCGTCGACGTTCTCGGCGGTGGCCAACTCCAGCTGCCGGGTCTGCCCGGTGAAGACCAGCTGCCCGGTCTCCGGCAAGGGCCGGCAGGTCGTCGAACCACCAGCGGAGCACGGATGACGCAGCAGTCGTTGTTCGCCGCCGCTCCGCCGCCGCGCCGCCGCCCTGACGCCGGGCCGCGCTACACCCCGCAGGAGCTGTCCCGGCTGCTGAAACTGCCGCCACCGACCCCGGAGCAGGCGGCGATCATCGCCGCCCCGGTGGAGCCGCTGCTGGTGGTCGCCGGGGCCGGGTCCGGCAAGACCGAGACGATGGCCGCCCGGGTGGTCTGGCTGGTCGCCAACGACCAGGTACGCCCGGAGCAGGTGCTCGGCCTCACCTTCACCCGTAAGGCGGCCGGTGAGCTGGCCCACCGGATCCGGACCCGGCTGGGACAACTGGTCCGCCAGCTCGGCCGGCAGGGTCGCCGGGAGGAGGAGGATCCGCTGGCCGGCGAGCCGATGGTGGCGACCTACCACTCGTACGCCGCCCGGGTGGTCACCGAACACGGGCTGCGGGCCGGGTACGAGCCGTCGGCCCGGCTGCTCACCGAGGCGTCCCGCTGGCAGATCGTCGACTTCCTGGTCCGCAACTACGACGGTGACATGTCCGAGGTGGACCGGGCGCCGGGCACGGTCACCGACGCGGTGCTGGCGCTCGCCGGGGAACTGGCCGAGCACCTGGTCACCCCGGACCAGTTGGCCGGCTGGACCGGCCGGTTCTTCGCCGAGGTGCAGTCCCGGCCCGGCCGGGTGTACGCCGACGTGCGGCGGGCGCTGACCATCCAGCAGATCCGGCTGCGGCTGCTGCCGCTGGTCCGGGCGTACCAGCAGCGCAAGGCCGATTTCGAGGCGATGGACTTCGCCGACCAGATGTCCCGGGCGGCGCAGGTGGCCCGGGACCATCCGGCGGTGGGCGAGTTGGAGCGGGACCGCTACCGGGTGGTGCTGCTCGACGAGTACCAGGACACCAGCCACGCCCAGGTGGTGATGCTGCGGTCGCTGTTCGGCGGCGGGCATCCGGTGGTCGCGGTCGGTGACCCGTGCCAGTCGATCTACGGCTGGCGCGGGGCGAGCGCCGGCACCCTGGACCGGTTCCCCGGCGAGTTCGCCCGTGCCGACGGCACCCCGGCCCGGTCGCTGACGCTGACCACCAGTTGGCGCAATCGGCCGGAGATCCTCAGCGTCGCCAACCAGCTGTCCGGCCCGCTGCGGACCGCCGGGGCCCGGGTGGCGGCGCTGGCCGCCGCCGCGAAGGTCGCTCCGCCGATTCCGGGCCGCACGGCCCGGGGCGCGCCGGCCGCGACGGTGCACTGCGCGCTGCTGGACACGGTGCTCGACGAGGCCGAGTGGATCGCCGACGGCATGTTGGCGGCCTGGCGGGGGGCGGCCGGCGTCGAGCCGGGTCGCGGTGACGAGATCCCGGTCGACGCCCGGCCGACCAGCGCGGTGCTGGTCCGGGTGCGCAGCCAGATCCCGGCGGTCGAGGCGGCGCTGCGGGCCCGCGGCCTGCCGGTCGAGGTGGTCGGTCTCGGCGGCCTGCTGGACACCCCGGAGGTCCGCGACGTCGTCAGTACGCTGCGCGTGCTGGCCGATCCGACCGACGGCGCGGCGCTGCTGCGGCTGCTGACCGGGGCCCGGTGGCGGATCGGTCCCCGGGACCTGGTGGCGCTGCACCGGCGGGCCCGGGCGATCGCCGACGCCCGGCGGGAGCTGCCCCGGGCCGGGGCGGCTGAGCCGGAGATCGTCGTCGACCGGCTCGACGAGGCCAGCCTGGTCGAGGCGTTGGCCGATCCGGGGCCGGCCCAGCTGTACTCGGCGGAGGGCTACGCCCGGCTGCGCGGGTACGGCCGGGAGCTGGCCCTGCTGCGGCAACGCCTGGACCAGTCGTTGCCGGACCTGATCGCCGACGTCGAGCGGACCACCGGCCTGGACGTGGAGGTGGCGGTGCGGGCCGGCGGGGCCGGCGGCGGTGACGCCGGGCTGGCCCGCGGGCACCTGGACGCGCTCGGCGACGTCGCCGCCCGGTTCGCCGGTGAGTCGGACACCGCGACCCTGTCGGCGTTCCTGGCATTCCTGGACGCCGCCGAGGACGAGGAACGCGGGCTGAGCCCCGGCGAGATCGACGTGGTGTCCGGCGCGGTGCAGATCCTCACCGCGCACGCCGCCAAGGGCCTGGAGTGGGACGTGGTGGCGGTGGCCGGGCTGACCCGCGACGTCTGGCCGGGGGCGGTGCGCGGCTCGGACCACTACCTGTACGGCCTCGGGGTGCTGCCGTTCCCGTTGCGCGGCGACGCGGATGGCCTGCCGGCGCTGGTCCTCGACGACGCCGAGGACCAGAAGGCGGTGGAGCGGGAGCTGACCGAGTTCGGCAAGCGGTGGCGCGAGCACGACGAGCGGGAGGAGCGGCGGCTGGCGTACGTGGCCGTCACCCGGCCGCGCCGGCTGCTGCTCTGTTCCGGCTACTGGTGGGGCGCCGGGGTGAAACGGCACCGTGGGCCGTCGGTGTTCCTCAGGGAGATCCACGACGACTGCCTGGCCGGCGCGGGGGTGGTGGACCACTGGGCGGCGGAGCCGCTGCCGGGCGCGGCGAACCCGATCGACGAGGTGACGGTCCGGGCCGAGTGGCCGGCCGATCCGCTGGGCGCGCAGCGGCCCCGGATGACGGAGGCGGCGAACCTGGTCCGCCAGGCGATGGACCGGCCGGTCGACCCGCCGGACGATGAGCCGTCGGCGGGGTGGTGGGCGGAGGCCCGGATCCTGCTCGCCGAGCGGGACCAGCTGGCTCACGGGGTCGGGCCGGTGGACGTGCCGCTGCCGGACCAGTTGTCGGTGTCGCAGTTGGTGGCCTTGCGTCGGGACCGGTTCGGGCTGGCCCGGACGCTGCGCCGGCCGCTGCCCGGTCGACCGGATCCGTACGCCCGGCGGGGGACGGCGTTCCACGCCTGGCTGGAGCAGCGCTTCGGCGCGGACCGGCTGTTGGACGTCGACGAGTTGCCCGGTTCCGCCGACGCCGACGCGGCACCCGACGACGCCCTGCTGGAGCTGCAGGAGCGGTTCCTGGCCAGCGAGTGGGCCGGCCGGGTGCCGGTCGAGGTGGAGGTGCCGTTCGCCACGGTGATCTCCGGGGTGGTGGTTCGTGGCCGGATGGACGCGGTGTTCGCCGGTCCGGGCGGCCGGTACGACGTGGTCGACTGGAAGACCGGGCGGCAACCGACCGGGGTGGCCGAAGCCGCGGCGGCGGTGCAGCTCGCCGCGTACCGGCTGGCCTGGGCGGACCTGGCCGGGGTGCCGGTGGAGCAGGTCCGGGCCGCGTTCCACTACGTGCGCGACGGTGTCACCGTGCGGCCGGCTGACCTGCTGGACCGGGCCGGGCTGGCGAAGCTGATCAATGATCTGCCGTTGCTGGGTGGCACGTCGGATTCGTGATAGCCTGGCGGTGTTGCAGTATTGGTTCCCCGTGCCGTCCCCGGTGCTACCCGCCGGCCGGCCGGTCACAGTGACAGTGCGAGCGCCTGTGGGGTCTCGGCCCAGGCGCTCTTTGTTGTGTCCGGACTCTGTTCCGGATGGGGCGATCAGCACCGCGACGCCGGTCCGCGTAGTAAGCGCGGATCTCACATCGGCCCGCAGGCAGTCTCGGGTCCGATCGTTCCATCAAGGAGAAGAGTTACATGGCAGTAGGCACCGTCAAGTGGTTCAACGCGGACAAGGGTTTTGGTTTCATCACCCCGGATGAGGGCGGTGCCGACGTGTTCGCCCACTTCTCCGCCATCCAGTCCTCCGGCTACCGGAGCCTGGACGAGAACCAGCGGGTCGAGTTCGAGATCACCCAGGGCCAGAAGGGCCCGCAGGCGGCCAACATCCGCCCGCTCTGAGCTGTTCGGTACGAACGGTCCGGCTCCCGCCGCCTGAGCGGCGGGAGCCGGACCGCAGCAAGTCCCACCCTGGTTCGTGCTTGTGACCCGCTGCTGGCGACCCTGTCGCCCGGCGCCTTCCTCGCTACGTGCCACCTCGCTAGCGGAAGGCCGATCCGGTCATATGAGCACCACCACGATTCTTCACGTCCAGACGCCCTCCTTCGCCGACCTCGGTGTGCCGGCGAGCCTGCTCGCCGCGTTGACCGCCAACGGCATCAATGAGCCGTTCCCCATCCAGGCGGCGACGCTGCCCGACTCGTTGGCCGGCCGTGACGTCCTCGGCCGCGGCCGCACCGGCTCCGGCAAGACCCTCGCCTTCGGGCTGCCGCTGGTGGCCCGTACCGCAGGGCGGCGCGCCCGCCCCGGTCGGCCACTTGCCCTGGTCCTGGTCCCCACCCGTGAGCTGGCCCAGCAGGTGACGGCTGCGGTGGAGCCGTACGCCCGGGCGGTGCGGCTGCGCTGCGTCACCGTCGTCGGTGGCCTGTCGATCCAACGCCAGGCCGACGCGCTGCGCTCCGGTGCGGAGATCGTCGTCGCCACCCCGGGTCGGCTCAACGACCTGGTCAACCGGGGCGCGTGCCAGCTCGACGACGTCACCGTGGCGGTGCTCGACGAGGCCGACCAGATGGCCGACATGGGTTTCCTGCCGCAGGTCACCACGATCCTGCGCAAGGTCGCGCCGGGCGGGCAGCGGATGCTCTTCTCGGCCACCCTGGACCGCGGGGTGGACCGGCTGGTCCGCGAGTTCCTCACCGACCCGGTGTCGCACCAGGTCGACCCGTCGACCGCCACCGTCGGCGCGATGAGCCACCACCTGTTGCACGTGAGCGCGGCCGACAAGCCGGCGACCACGGCGGCCATCGCCGCCCGGGACGGCCGGGTCATCATGTTCATCGGCACCAAGCACCGCGCCGACCGGCTGGCCCGCCAGCTGCTCGCCAGCGGGGTGCGGGCGGCCGCCCTGCACGGCGGCAAGTCCCAGGGGCAGCGCAACCGCATCCTGGAGCAGTTCAAGACCGGTCAGGTCACCGCGCTGGTCGCCACCGACGTCGCGGCCCGTGGCATCCACATCGACGACCTCGACCTGGTGCTCAACGTCGACCCGCCGGCGGACCACAAGGACTACCTGCACCGGGGCGGGCGTACCGCCCGGGCCGGTGCCGCCGGAGTGGTGGCCACCCTGGTCCTGCCGGAGCAGCGGCGGGACATGGACCGTCTGATGGCCGCCGCGAAGATCCGGCCGCAGCGCAGCTCGGTCAGCCCGGCGGACGCGGAACTGGCCCGGGTCACCGGCGCCCGCACCCCGTCCGGGGTGCCGGTCACGCTCCCCGCGCCGACCCGGGCCGTGGCGGCGAAGAACACTCCGGCCGGCACCGCCGACGGCACCGGTACCGGTCGGCGTCCGGGGCGTCGCCCGGGCGGCCGGCGTCGCCCGGCCCGCCGTCCGGCGGCCCGCTGACCGGCCAGACCCGGATCAGACCCGGACCGGGCCGGACCCAGATGCGGTCCGGCCCGCCCGGGAGCCGTACGCGGCCCGGCCGGTCAGGGCCGTGGGCCGGTGCTGCCGGCCGGATAGTCGCGCAGCGGTGTCCGACCCTGCGCCCAACCGGCCAGCACCGGTTCGATGATCCGCCAGCTCTCCTCGGCCTCCTGCGCCTGGGCGCTGAGCCGGGTGTCACCTTCGATGATGGCCAGCAGCAACTGCCCGTACGGGCTCGGTGCCTGCCGGGCCAGCTCGGTGACCATCTCGACCGGCTCCAGGTCGAACGGGTCGCCGATGCCGTTGACGTTGAGCCGCAGCGACATCCGGTCCGGGTCGAGCTGCAGCCGCAGCTCGTTGCACTGGCTGTCCCGGTCGGTAAAGATCGCGTGCGGCACGTCGGCGAACCGGATCACGATCTCGCGGCGGTCGGCGGCCAACGCCTTGCCGGTACGCAGCTTGAACGGCACCCCCGACCACCGCCAGTTGTCGATGTGGACGGTCAGTTCGGCGTACGTCTCGGTGTCCCGGGCCGGGTCGACCCCGGCACCGTCGACGTAGCTGGCCACCTTCCGCTCGCCGCGTCGGCCCTGGACCACCCCGGCGGTGTATCGGCCGCGTACCGTGCAGTCGGCCACGTCGGCGGCCCGGATCGGGCGGACCGCCCGCAGTACATCCAGTTTGCGCACCGCCAGGTCGGCCGGGTCGACGGTCAGCGGCGGCTCCATCGCCACCAGGGTCAGCAGCTGCAGCAGATGGTTCTGCACCATGTCGCGCAGCGCGCCGGCGTGGTCGTAGTAGCTGGACCGGCCTTCCGCGTCGACCGTCTCGTCGAAGACGATGTCGACCCCGGTGATGTGCGTGTTGCTCCACAGCGGCTCCAGCACCCGGTTGGCGAACCGCAGTCCGAGCAGGTTCAGCACGGTCTGCTTGGCCAGGAAGTGGTCGACCCGGAACACCCGGTCGTCCGGCAGCACCTGGTGCAGCACCGTGTTCAGCCGTCGGGCGCTGGCCAGGTCCTCGCCGAACGGCTTCTCCACCACCAGCCGGATGCCGGCCGGCAGGTCGCAGCGGCCCAGCGCGATCGCGACCGGCTCGAACAGCCGGTGCGGCAGGGCCAGGTAGACCACCACGGCGTCGTCGCCGTGACTGGCCCGCTCGCCGTCCCGGGCGATCTCCAGCGCCGTCGCCAGCACCTCCGGGTCGGTCACGTCACCGTGGACGTAGCTGGCCGACTCGGCGAGTTCGCTGCGGGCCCGGGTGGCCACCTCGGGGGCGTGCTCGCGCAGCGCGGCGCTCACCCGGTGCCGGAAGCCCCGGTCGTCGAGCTCGTCGCGGGCCACCCCGATCAGCCGCATCCCGTCCGCCGGCCGGTCCAGCTCGCGCAGCTGGGCCAAACCGGGCAACAGGTAACGGGTGGTGAGGTCGCCGGTGGCGCCGAGCACGATCACGTTCGCTGTCACGTCCGCATCCTTCCGTACCGGGCCAGGTTGACCGCGCTGCTGATCAGCCCGATGTGACTGAACGCCTGCGGGAAGTTTCCCAGGAAGGCGCCGGTCGCGGGGTCGATCTGCTCGGGGAGCAACCCGACGTGGTTGACCCGGCCGCAGAGCTGGTCGAACAGTTCGTGGGCCCGGTCCAGTTGGCCGCTGCCGGCCAGGTTGTCCACCCACCAGAAGGAGCAGAGCAGGAACGCTCCCTCTCCGCCGCCGACCCCGTCCGGCGACTCCTCGGGCAGGTAGCGGTAGAGCAGGTCGCCGCCGGCACCGAGGCGTTGTTGGACGGCGTCGACGGTGGCGACCATACGCGGATCGGCGGGGTCGACCACCCGGCGCAGCGGCAGGGCGAGCAGGCTCGCGTCGACGGTACCGGGCTGGCCGAGGTGCTCGGTGAAGTGCCCGTTGTCGTCGTCCCATGCCTCGGTCAGCAGCGCCGAGCGGATCTCCTCGGCCGCCCGCCGCCACTGCTCGACCTCGTCGCGCCGGCCGGTGGCGGTCGCCAGCCGGGCCATCCGGTCCGCCGCCACCTGGCACATCGCCACCGAATAGGTGAACGGGCGGCCCTCATGGCGGATCTCCCAGATGCCGTGGTCCGGGGTACGCCAGTGCTGCAACGCCGAGCGGCCCAGCCGGGTCAGCCGGGACCACCGCCGGTCGTCGACCGCGCCGCCGGCCCGGGCCCACTGCCAGGCGCAGTCGAGGATTTCGCCGTACACGTCGTGCTGGATCTGGTCGGCCGCCGCGTTGCCCCAGCGCACCGGCCGGGAACCGCGGTAGCCGGACAGGTCCGGGTCGATCCGTTCGGGGGCCGGCCGGGTGCCGTCCAGGGTGTAGAGCACGTGTGGTCGGCCGTCGCGGGTGCAGGCCTGCAGCACCCAGGACAGGAACGACTCGGCTTCGGCGGCCATCCCGACCCGACGCAGCGCGTAGACGGTGTACGCGGCGTCGCGTACCCAGGTGAACCGGTAGTCCCAGTTGCGGCGGCCGCCGATCGCCTCCGGCAGCGACGACGTGGGTGCGGCGACGACTGCCCCGCTGTCATGGTCGTCGCAGAGCTTGAGCGTGATGGCGCTGCGGCGGACCAGATCGGCGTGCCGGCCGGAGTAGTTGATCTGGCGGCTCCAGATCCGCCAGGCCGCAGCGGTGCGGTCCAGCGCGGCGGCGAGCTGATCGGCGTCGCGGTGCCGGGTCGGACCCTGCGCCCAGCGCAGCACCAGGCCGAGCCGGTCGCCGGCGGTCAACCGGATCCGGCCGGCCAGCCGGTCCAGGCCGGGTACCGGCCGGCTGGCGGTCAGCCGCAACCGGCCGCCGTCCCCGGCCAGGGACTCGATGCCGATCTCCTCGGCGGCGGGGGTGGTTCGTAGCCCACCCCGGCCGGTCAGTCCGATCTCCAGGTCGACCGTGCCGTCGATGACGGTGACCAGGCGGCCCAGCTCGCCGCAGGCCGCCCCGAGTTCGGTGTTGAGCGGCCGGTCGACGGCCGGTCCGGCCCCCTCGGCCGGCCCGTCGGACGCGGCGGCGATCAGCAGTGCGTCGCGGATCTCCAGGCGTCCGGTGGCGGTGTGCAGTTCGGTACGCAGTACGGCGGTGTCCGGCAGGTACTCCTGCCGGACGGCGCGCAGGCCGGCCGGCCGCAGCGTCCAGGCACCGCCCCGTTCGGCGTCGAGCAGTGTCGCGAACAGCGCCGGGCCGTCGAATCTCGGCAGGCAGAGCCACCGTACGGTGCCGTCCATGCCGACCAGCGCGGCGGTCTGGCCGTCGCCGATCAGGCCGTGGTCGGCGATGGCCGGGTAGCGGTCGGTGAGTTCGGGCACCGGCAGCGCTTTGATCTCCGCCAGATGGTCCGTCACGGGTGTCTCCTCCGCATGGTGGGTCCGTCAGGCACCACTCTCCCCGGTGAGCCGTACTGCCGAAAGGTAGGTGGTGCCGACAGGTACGCGGGTCCCTCTACCCGGTGCCGGACCGGTTGACGCCTGCGACGGATCCGCTGGCCGCGCCATCCGCCGGCCGTTCGTCGTCGCGGCCGGCCGCACGGTCTGTCAGAGCAGCCGGTGTCGACGGACAGTGACGCCGCACGGATGAGCAGGGTCGTCCGTACGGCCGGCGGGTTCCGCGAGACATCCACGCTTTTCGTCCGATGGCTGACTGCACGTCGCGCCCGCCACCGGGATCCTTTGGCTGGCGGACGAGGCACGGCCGCCGGGACGCGACCCCCGGGCAGAGAGGTCGGGTGGAGATGACAGCCGAGACCAGCGCGACGAGGGAGATCCTGCTCGTCGTCGGCGTCGCGATGCTCGGCGTGCTACTGGCCCTGGCCTCTGTCGTCACTCCCTGGTACACCGGTCCGACCGCCGGCGCCGGGCCGGTCGTCGTCGAACTGCATGCACCCGACCCGCCGGTACGGTCCACCGACATCGAAGCGGCCCCGCGCTGATCCGCGTCCAGGCGGCCCCGCGCTGATCCGGCGGCGCGGTGTCGGCACGCCGGGGCCGCACCGGTCGGGGCGCTGCCGGTTTTCCCGCCGACGAGTGCTTCACTAAGGGAGATGTCTCATCCGCCGCCGTCTGACCGGGCAACGTCCGGCACCGCCGTGGACTGGTCCGCCGGGCCGGTCACCCGGTCGGGCCGCCCGTACCCGGCCGCCGGTGCCGACGCGGGCCCGCCCACCGGGCCGCCGACCGGCCCAGGCGTCGGGTCGGGGCGGCCGCCGACTGACCCAGGGCGCGGCGGGCGGGACGGGGTGCGGCTGTGGTGGTTCGGCGGTGCCGCAGCCGTGGTGCTCGCCGGTGGACTGGTCGCCGTGCTGGTGCTGGTGCTCAGCGGCAACCCGGACCCGTTCGGCAGCCCGGATCTGCCGCCGGACGTCCGGCCGCCGCTGGCCCAGCTCTGCCCCGGACCCACCGGAGGCCCCGGCGGGCAGCCCACGCCGGCGGACCCGACACCGGGCCCGACACTGGGCCCCGCGCTGCCCGAACCGACCGGGCCACGCACCGTCGACCCGGACGCCGGGATCTCCTACACCGAGTACGGCGAACCGTGGCGGCCGTGGTCGACGGTGTGGAACGCCGGGGCGCTGCAGGTGCCGTACAAGGTGGGGCAGCATTTCGTGACCGAGGCGGACTACAACGGGTTCAGCGACTACCACGCCTCGATCCTGTCCGCCGCCGTGCCGGCCGCCGACAACGACGCGCTCTCCCTCGACCTGGAGTGCGTCGGCCGGCAGGTGGCCGCCGACGTCCGCGCCGAGTACTACCCGCAGCCCAACCGGATGGACCTGATCCGCGACGAGCGGACCCCGATCGGTGGGCGACCCGCCTGGCTGACGGTGTTCCGGCTGCACTTCACCCAGCCCGGCCTGCAGGCCACCGACGAACTGGTGGCGGTGGCGTGTATCGACGTCGGACGCCCGACCGCGGCGGTGCTGTTCGTCTCCATCCCCGGCACCCACCGCGAGCTCGACTGGGTGGTCGACGACCTGTACGCATCCGTACGTGTCGAATGATCCGGCGGTGCACCGAGGACTGTCGCCGACAGGTTAGGGTCGGTCCGTGGCGCGTAAAGTGCGGATCCCGGCGACCGCGTACCCGGTGGAGCGGTTCACCCTCCCCAACGGCCTGCGGGTGGTCCTGGCGCCCGACCGCAGCGCGCCGGTGGTCGGCGTCGCGGTCGTCTACGACGTCGGGATCCGGTCCGAACCACCGGGGCGTACCGGGTTCGCGCATCTGTTCGAGCATCTGATGTTCCAGGGTTCGGCGAACCTGGAGAAGCTGGCGCACTTCCGCCACGTGCAGGGCTCCGGCGGCACCTTCAACGGCAGCACCCACCTGGACTACACCGACTACTACGAGGTGCTGCCGAGCAACGCGTTGGAGCGGGCGCTGTTCCTGGAGGCCGACCGGATGCGTGGTCCGCAGTTGACCGAGGAGAACCTGCGCAACCAGGTCGACGTGGTCAAGGAGGAGATCCGGGTCAACGTGCTCAACCGGCCGTACGGTGGGTTTCCCTGGCTGCGGCTGCCGCCCGTGCTGTTCGACACCTTCCCCAACGCGCACGACGGCTACGGTTCCTTCGAGGATCTGGACAGCGCCACCGTCGGTGAGGCCGCCGAGTTCTTCACCCGCTACTACGCCAGCGGCAACGCGGTGCTCGCCGTCGCCGGGGACTTCGATGTCACCGCCGCGACCGGGCTGATCGAGCGGCACTTCGGAGACGTGCCGGCCCGGCCGGCGCCGGCCCGGCCCAGCTTTGCCGAGCCGGACCTGACCACCGAGCGGCGTACCGCGTACCCCGATCCGCTGGCTCCGCTGCCGGCGGTGGCCGCCGCCTGGCGGGTGCCGGACCCGGTCGACGACCTGGCCGGCTACCTGCCGTACGTGGTGCTCGCCGAGGTGCTCACCGACGGTGACGCGGCCCGGCTGGTGGAGCGACTGGTGCGTGGCGACCGTACGGTGACCAGCCTCGGCGGCTACTTGTCGTTCGAGGGGGAGCCGTTCGACGTACGGGACCCGTCGGCGTTGGTCCTGCAGGCGCATCTGCCGCCCGGCGGCGACGTCGACAAGGTGCTCGGCGCGGTCGACGAGGAGCTCGACCGGCTGGCCGTCGACGGCTTCGCCCGGGGCGAACTGGCCCGGGTGCAGGCCCGGATGGCCACCCACCTGCTGCGCGACACCGACGCGGTGCTCGGCCGAGGGCTGCGGATGGCGGTGCTGGAGCAGCAGCGGGGCACCCCCGAGCTGCTCAACGAGTTGCCGCGGATGCTCGGCACGGTCACCGAGACACAGGTCCGTGCGGCCGCCGCCACCCTGCGCCCGCACCGGCGCGCCACGATCGAGGTCGTCCCCGGAGGAGCCCAGTGACCGCCGCCCCCACCCGGAGGCCGTTGCCGCCGCTCGGACCGACCCGTCGACCGCCGTTGCCCAAGGTTGCCGAGCGGACGCTGGACAACGGGCTACGGGTGATCGCCATCCGCCGGCCGTCGGTGCCGCTGGTGGAGATCCGGCTCCGGGTGCCGTTCGCGCGGGCCCCGCTGGCCAGGGCGACGGTGCTGTCGCAGACCCTGTTCTCCGGCACCGTCGACCGGTCCGGCGTGGAGCTGGCCGCCGAGTTGCAGGCGGTCGGCGGTGGCCTGTCCGCCGGGGTGGACGCCGACCGGCTGCTGGTCGCCGGCGCCGGGCTGGTCACCGGGCTGCGGCGGATGCTCGAACTGCTCGGCGAGGTGCTGACCGGGGCGACGTACCCGGCTGGCGAGGTGGCGATCGAGCGGGCCCGGCTGGCCGACCGGATCCAGGTGGCGCTGAGCCAGCCGGCGCACCTGGCCCGCGCCGCGCTGTCCCGGCGGATGTTCGGCCGTCACCCGTACGCCGAGTCGGTTCCCGGGGTGGACCAGGTCCGCGCCGTCCGGCCGGCCGGGCTGCGCGCTCTGCACGCCGACCGGGTCCGGCCGACCGGGGCGCACCTGGTGCTGGTCGGCGACGTGTCACCTGCCCGGGCGTTGGACACCGCGGAGCGGGTGCTCGGCGACTGGCCGGCCGGCGGCCGGCAGTTGACGCTGCCGATGGCGCCCGCGCCGCGCCCGGCCCCGCTGCTGCTGGTCGACCGGCCCGGCTCGGTGCAGTCGTCGATGCGGATCGCGTTGCCAGCGGTGGACCGGCGGCACCCGGACCACGCCGCCCTGCAGCTGGCCAACATGGTGTTCGGCGGCTACTTCTCGTCCCGCTGGGTGGAGAACATCCGCGAGGACAAGGGCTACAGCTACGGCCCGTACTCGATGGTTGAACATTCGGTGGCCGGATCGGTGCTGCTGCTCGCCGCCGACGTGGCGACCGAGGTGACCGCGCCCGCGTTGCTGGAGACCCTGCACGAGCTCGGCCGGCTCGCGGTGCTGCCGCCCGACGACGACGAGCTCGAACAGGCCCGGCAGTACGCGGTCGGCAGCCTGCAGCTGGGCATGTCGACGCAGGCCGGGTTGGCCGGGGTGGCCAGCACCTACGCCGGGTTCGGCCTGCCGTTGGATTTTCTCGCCGAGCACACCGCGCGGCTCGCCTCGGCGACCCGTGACGAGGTGGCGGCCGCCGCGACCCGCTATCTGGCACCGGCGCTGGCGATGGGGGTGGTGCTCGGCGACGTCGCGCGGATCGCCGGTCCGGTCGCCGCGTTGACCGAGGTCGAAACGTCCGACGCGTCGGTCACCGGCGTAGTCGGGCCTGGTGCGGCAGCGCCCGATGTCGCCGGGTGACACCTCCGTCGGGCCGACCGCCGGTACGCAGCCGACCGTCGGTACACAACCGTCGCTGGCCCGCGCCGCGATGGACCGGGCAGCGCCGTACCGCCGGGATCCGCAGTGGTTGGCGCGGGCCTGGCCACGTTCGCTGGTGCTGGTGGTGGACGGCGCGGCCGGTGGCCGGGCGCTGGTGCGCGACGGCGCCGACGGGACCACCCTGGTGCTGGTGCGCCCGGACCAGGCACCGGCCGTCGAGGTCACCGACCGCATTTTCATCGGTACGGTCGACGACGGCACCCCGGTCTTCGCGGTCGACGCGGCACTACCGTCGTCCGTACCGCCGTCGTCCGTACTGTCCTCGTCCGTGGCGGTGCCGTCCGTGGCTGACCCGGGCCTGCGGTCGGTGACTGTCCGGGAGGTCGGCCATCTGCTGCCGGACCGCGACGCCGGGCTGTTCACCACCGCTGCGGCGATGGTCAGCTGGCACGCCCGGCACCGCTACTCGGCGTCGTCGGGGCTGCCGACCCGGGCAACCGATGGTGGCTGGTCACGCGTCGACGACACCGGTACGCGGAGCTGGCCACGGACCGATCCGGCGGTGATCGTGCTGTTGACCGACGGCGGTCCCGGCCCGGACGGGAGGTGTCTGCTGGCCAACCACCACGCCCGGCGCGGCGACGGGCCCGACCGGCTCTACTCCTGCCTGGCCGGGTTCGTGGAGCCCGGCGAGTCGGCCGAGTCGGCGGTCGCCCGTGAGGTGGCCGAGGAGGTGGGTCTGACGCTGACTGCGATGCGGTACGTCGGCAGCCAGTCCTGGCCGTTCCCGGGCACCCTGATGCTGGGCTACCTCGGCCGGGTCGACCCGGAGCAGCCGCTGCGGCCGGACCCGGAGGAGATCATCCGGGCGCGCTGGTTCACCCGGGCCGAGGTGGCCGCCGGGCTGGCGGGTGAGCGGCTCGACTCCGGCGACGGGTACCCGGTCCGGTTCGCGCCGCCGGCGTCGATCGCGGCGTTCCTGATCCGCAGCTGGGTGGCGGAGACCGCGCCGGACCCCGGCCGGTGACCGCCGTGCCGGACTCCGCCGTGCCGGACCTCGCCGGGTGGGTGCCGGTCCGTGGGTGCCGGTCCGGTGGGTGCCGGTCAGCGGATGGGCGGGACCGGCACTACCTTCACCCGTTGCCGGCCGGAGCGGACCGGCCCGACGGTGGACAGTGCGCGGGCCAGGTGCATGGCCGCTTCGAGGTTCTCCGCACAGACCGTCTGCCGGCGCGGCTCGGGTGTGGTCCGCTCGTCGCGAATGCGCTGGCCGGTGCGGACCGCGGTGATGAGTTCGTCGTGTGCCACCGCGCGGATCTCCGTGCGGACGATCAGGTATCGCATGAACGACTCCGAGCAACCGGTGACCTGGGTGGTGGGACGGCCGATGGCTCAGGTCGGACAGGCTCCTGCTGGAAATTCCATCGGTTGTCTCCGCAGGAGGAGAACCCGCTGCGGTGGCCGGTCAAACCTGACGAACGGATCGATCCTGATGTCCGTTCGGTCGAGCCGGGTCGGGGTGGCGTCGGCCACCCGGCTCGACCTGCCCTGCGGTGCCGGCGGTCAGATCAGGTCGAACTCGCCGTCCTTGGCGCTGTCGATGAAGTCACGCCAGGTGGTGCGGTCGAACGACAGCACCGGCCCGCTGCGGTCCTTGCTGTCGCGCATCAGCACCGGTGCGCGGTGACCCGCCATCGCCCCGACCTCGACGCAGTTGGTGCTCTGGCTGCGGCTGCTCTTGCGCCAGGCGGGCGGGGTCGGACCGGGGACGTGCACGCTGGACTGATCTGCTGGGTTCATTCCTGCTCCTTGCTGGTCAAACGGACCGGGCGGGCGGACCGTCGGTCAGTCCGGGATCGCCTGGCCGGTCCGGCGCGTGGTCCGCTCGTGCGGTCCACGCTGGATCGGCGGCCCGGCCGGTCGGCCGGGGCCTGCCCCGCCCGCGGCGGGCGGGGACAGCGGGGCAGGGGTGGTGGGGGAGGAGGGGGCGGTGCCGTCTGGTACGGAGTCGAGCTCGGTGGCGCCGGCGGCGACGTGCCGGGCCACGGCGTCGCTGAGCCAGTCGATCGACTCCTGCGGGCTGCGGGCGGCCTCGCAGAGCCAGTCGAAGACCTGGCCGTACCGTTCGAGCACCGGCACGTCGTTGACGATCATGTCGGCGGCGAGCGTCTCGACCGCCACCGCGCTCAGGTCCTCCGGGTCGGCGAAGTGGTAGATCGAGAACGCGGTCTCCGACAGGTACCAGGAGGCCACGGTGGCGTTCGGTGGCAGCACCCGCAGGGTGACGTTGGGCAGCTGCGCCATGGTGAGCAGATGTTTCAGCTGCGCCACCATCACGTCGGGCGGGCCGCAGCGCAGGCTGACCGCCGCCTCCTCCAGCACTGCGGTGTACTTCGGCGCCCCGTTCTCGCGCAGCAGCATCGACTGCCGGGACTGCCTGGCCGCGACCTCGGTGTCCGGGTCGTCGGCGTTGCGCTTCTGGCCGGCGGTCCGGTGGTTGGTCGCCTTCTGCAGGATCGTCCGGCGTCCGGTGGCCCGCTCGTCGACCATCTCCACCAGCGGGCGCGCCGAGAGGATGCGCACCTTCGCGTAGGCGGAGGTCTGCAGCAGGCCCGGGATGATCACCGCGCCGTACTCCTGGATCTCGGTGCAACCAGCCTCCAGCTCGGCGTACGCCCGTTGGAGGCTGGTCATCACCGCGTACGAGCTGAGAAAGGCTCGGGTGTTGCCGGCGTCGCGAGCGATGCCGACCAGATCATCGCGTTCGGAGCCGGTCACGCCGTACAGGTCGAGCAGGTCCATCACGTCGCCGACCCCCGGCCGACTGCGCCCGTTCTCGAGCCGGGAGAGCTTGGACGCGGACGCCCACTTCACTCTTTCGATCACCTGCTCACCGGTCAGTCCGGCGTGTTCCCGCAGCCGCCTCAGCTCGCTGCCGAGGCGGCGACGACGCAGGTTCGGGCTCGGTATGGGCTGCTCGGGCTCCTCGGGCTGCACCGGAAACCACCCCCGATCCGTTTGGTGACCGCCAATGTCGCGGCGATGTGGGTCACGGCCCGAAACAGTATGGCCCGATTGCTGCCTCGGTGGGGTCCTCTGGTGGGCGTGTTAGCCAAATGCGATGTTGTGCACGGCGGCGGACGGACCGTGAGTGCGACTCAGCTCGCCGCGAGGTCGCTGAGCCGCTGCCGAACCTGAACGATACTCGGGTTCGTCAATGCCGAACCGTCCGGGAAACGGACCGTCGGTACCGTCTGATTGCCGCCGTTGACCCCCATCACGTACGCGGCCGCCTCGGCGTCCTGCTCGATGTCAACCACCTCGTAGGGAATCCGCTCCCGGTCGAACTGCGACTTGAGCCGGTGACAGTAGCCGCACCAACTGGTCGAATACATGGTCAACATCTGCAGGTCCTCCGCGGTCGTCGGGCCACGGCGGGCACTCGCCCGCCGGGTCGCCGGCCCCGGGCGGTGCCGGGGCGCAGTAGTTCCGGCCCGGGCGGCACCCGGGCTAGCCGGTGCAACGTCGCGCGAGGCTGCGATGATTCCTACCCGTGGCGGCCGACATCAACTCAGACCCAGGACCAGGCCGAGTGCTGAGCGGGCTGGACCCGGAGCAGCGTACGGCGGTGACCGCTCCGCCGGTGCCGGTCTGCATCCTGGCCGGTGCCGGCACCGGGAAGACCCGGGCGATCACCAGCCGGATCGCCTACCGGGTGCTCTCCGGCGAGATCGCCGCCCGGCACGTACTGGCGGTCACCTTCACCGCGCGGGCCGCTGCCGAGATGCGGGCCCGCCTCGGCGCGCTGCACGTGGGCGGGGTGCAGGCGCGGACGTTCCACGCCGCGGCGCTGCGCCAGGTCCGCTACTTCGCGCCCCGGCTGCTCGGCGGCCGGGAGATGCCGGAGCTGCTGGACAGCAAGGTCCGGCTGGTCATCCTCGCCGCTGGTCGGGTCGGGGTGCGCACCGACCGGGCCGCCGCCCGGGACCTGGCCGGTGAGATCGAGTGGGCGAAGTCGGCGATGGTGGAGCCGTCCGAGTACGCCGTCGCGGCGGCGAAGGCGCTGCGGGAGACTCCGCACGAGCCGGCCAAGGTGGCCGAGGTGTACGCCGGGTACGAGCAGATCAAGCGCGGCAACGGCGTGATCGACTTCGAGGACGTGCTGCGGGCGGCGATCTGGGGCATCGAGGAGCACCCGGACGTCGCCGAGCAGGTCCGGGCCCAGTACCGGCACTTCGTGGTGGACGAGTACCAGGACGTCAACCCGTTGCAGCAACGGCTGCTCGACGCCTGGCTGGGGGAGCGGGACGACCTGACCGTGGTCGGCGACGCGAGCCAGACGATCTACTCGTTCACCGGCGCCACGTCGGCGTACCTGGTCGACTTCGCCCGTCGGCGCCGGGAGGCGGTGGTGGTGCGACTGGTCCGCGACTACCGGTCGACGCCGCAGGTGGTGGGCCTGGCCAACACGGTGATCAGGCAGGCCAAGGGCACCGAGGCCCGGCTGCGGCTGGAGCTGGTCGGCCAGCGCGAGCCCGGCCCGGAGCCGGACGTGCGGATCTTCACCGACGAGCCGGCCGAGGCGGCGGCGGTCGCGGCGCGCTGCGCCGAGCTGATCGCGGCGGGTACGCCGGCCGCCGAGATCGCCGTGCTGTTCCGGACCAACGCCCAGTCCGAGGCGTACGAGAAGGCCCTCGCCGAGGCGGCGGTGCCGTACGTGGTGCAGGGCGCGGAGCGGTTCTTCGAACGCGCCGAGATCCGGCAGGCGATGGTCGCGCTGCGCTCGGCGGTCCGGTCGACGCCCGGGGAGACCCCGTTGGTCGAGGCGGTCACCGCCGGGCTCGCCGCGGTGGGTTGGACCCCGGACCAGCCGCCGCCCGGCGGGGCGGCGCGGGAACGCTGGGAGGCGCTCGCTGCGTTGGTCCAGCTGGCCGAGGAGTTCGGCGCCCAACCGGTGCTGGTGCCGGTGGGGGAGGCGGCGGTCAGCGAACGCCCGGTCCCGCTCGCCGACTTCTGCGCCGAGCTGCAGCGGCGGGCGGCGGCGCAGCACGTGCCGACCGTCGCCGGAGTCACCCTCGCCTCCCTGCACTCGGCCAAGGGCCTGGAGTGGGACGCGGTCTTCCTGGTCGGGCTCGCCGACGGGACACTGCCCACTACGTACGCCCGCACGGCCGAGCAGCTGGAGGAGGAGCGCCGGCTGCTCTACGTCGGGGTGACCCGGGCCCGGCAGTGGCTGTGGCTGTCCTACGGTGCCGCCCGGTCGCCGGGCGGGCGGACCCGCCGGCCCTGCCGGTTCCTGCCGCAGCTGGACCGCTCGGGCGGTGGTGCCGGCGGTGCTCGGCGCGGCGGTCCGGGGGCGGGCCGCTCCGGCGAGCGCCGACGCGGCCAGCCGGTCTCCTGCCGGGTCTGTGGGACCACGTTGCTGGCCGGCGTCGACCGCAAGCTGGGCCGGTGCGCCACCTGTCCGTCGGATCTGGACGAGGATCTGCTGGACCGGCTGCGGGCGTGGCGGTCGCGGGTTTCCGGCGACCAGCGGGTGCCGGCGTACGTGGTGTTCACCGACGCGACCCTGCTGGCGATCGCCGAGCGGCGGCCCGGCAGCGACGCCGAGTTGCTGGCGATCGCCGGGATCGGCCCCCGCAAGCTGGGACTCTACGGTCCGTCGGTGCACGCTCTGGTGGGCGGTGCGGCCGTAGATGATCTTGACTGGCAAAAAAGTTCGGAATCCGACCCGGAAAATGGTTTGCCCCCGGCGTCGCAAGAGGCTTAGCCTCAGGTCACACCTCGCGAGCAGTGGGCGTTCTCGCTGCTCCGTCGGGGTGGAGGGTTTTTCGTGACGAGTCCAGGCAGGAGGTGACGACGGTGCTGAGCTACGAGACTTCCACGCTGTCGACGCTGACCGCTGCCTGCGCTCCGACGGTCGGTGGCTATCTGGCCGCCGTCGCGCCCATCGGTCACTCGGCAGTGGCGCACCAGGACCAGATCCAAATCCAGGTCGAGCAGCACCGCACGGTCACCGGGTGGGCTGGCGTCGATCAGGGCTGGCTCCGGCTCCTGGGTGCGTCCGTAGTCGCCACGACCAATGGCACCAGCAGCTCCGAAGGCAGCGTTCGCACCACCATCCCGGCGGCCAAGAAGCCGTTCATGGATGCTGCCCGCGGTGTTCCCCCTCGAGGAAGGCCGGTCTGACACCAGACCACACCGGCTCACCTCGAGGCCGCGGAACCCGCAACCGGGATCCGCGGCCTTAGTTTTTGCCGCCGCACAGGTACGAGCAAGTCGGAAGCGATCCACGAGATCGAAGCGAAGAAAGAGGTGACCGGGCGATGAGTCTGGCGTTTGCCACTCTCGACCGCAGCGACTACCAGCCGGGGTGCCGGCCGGCCGCAACGGGCCAGCCGGACGTCGTGGCGGAGCTGCCGTGCCGGAAGTTCGACCCTGACCTGTGGTTCTCCGACTCCCCGACGGAGCTGGAGCTGGCCAAGTCGCTCTGCGTGGACTGCCCGCTGCGGGTGGAGTGCCTCGCCGGGGCGATCGAGCGGGCCGAGCCGTGGGGCGTCTGGGGCGGCGAGATCTTCGAGCGGGGGGCGGTCGTGCCGCGTAAGCGGCCCCGCGGCCGGCCACGCAAGGAGGACCTGGCCCGTGACGCCGCCCTGCGGGGCGAAGTCGAGGCACGCATGGCGGCCAACGGCGTCGTCGGTGCCCGCGGCACCGTCCGGCTGGCGGCCTGACATGCATCGGATCACGACGAGCACCGGCCGGGCGCCGGCACAGACCACCCACACCGCAGCACCGACCATCACAGGAGAAACCGTCATGCACTTGCTCTACGAGGCGCTCTCCCGGGCGCGAATGCAACCGCCTCAGGCCGGCACCGCGCGTACTGAGGCACCCCGATCCGCCCGCACCGTCGCCATGCAGGCCCGGCACCTCTGGGCCCGCAGCCTGAGCGGGCGCTGACCGAGCCCGGTCCCCGCTGTACACAGCGGGGACCGGGCACTACCCCACCACCCGTGCGTGCGGGTCAGCCGGTCGGGGCGAAACCCGGCAGCCAGCGCCGCACCACGTCCCGGTACCGGGCCCGGGCCTCCAGTTGGCTGAGCACCCCGATCGAGCCGAGCGTCACCCGGTGGATCAACAGGTAGGCCGGCGGCAGGTTGAGGTGTCGGCTCAGCTGGTAAGCCGGCGACTTCGGGTTGGCCAGCCGGGCCGCCTCGTCGCGCAGCCACTGCCGGGTGAACTGGAACTCCTCGGCCGCCAGCGGCGCCAGCATCGGCAGCAGGAAGTCGAGCACCGCTGGGGCGTCGATCGGGTCGTCCGGTTTGATGAAGCCCTCGTCGCGCAGCCCGGCCACCACCGCGTCGGCGTCCCCGTCGAGCGTCAGCCGGACCAGCCGGCCGATCGGCTCGGGATGCCCGCCGGGCAGTCGGGCCACGGCACCGAAGTCGACCACGCCGAGCCGGCCGTCGTCGAGCAGCCGGAAGTTGCCCGGATGCGGGTCGGCGTGCAGCAGCCCGGCGCGGGCCGGCGCGGAGAAATGCAGCACCGCCATCAGCAGCCCGGCCCGGTCGCGTTGGTCCGCCGTACCGGAAGAAACGATCTTCGAAAGCGGGATGCCGTCGATCCACTCGGTGACCAGCACCCGGGGCGCGGCGGCGAGCACCGCCGGCACCATGATCTGGTCGTCGCCGGCGTACGCGGTGGCGAACGCCCGCTGCGACTCGGCCTCCAGCTCGTAGTCCAGCTCCTCGGCCAGCCGGTTCCGCAGCTCGTTGAGCAGCGGCTTGATGTCCAGCCCAGGCTGGATCGCCCGGAACATGGTGCTCAGCCGGGACAACTGCTTGAAATCAGCGAGCAGGGCGTCGCCGGCCCCCGGATACTGCACCTTGACCGCCACCGGCCGGCCAGCTGCGGAGCCGTCGCGCCACACCGCCCGGTGCACTTGGCCGATGCTGGCCGCGGCGGCCGGCCGGTCGTCGAATTCGACGAACCGTTCCCGCCAGTCGGCGCCGAGCTGCTCGGCCAGCACCTTGTGCACCGACCCGGCGGGCAACGGCGGGGCGGCCTCCTGCAGCTTGGTCAAGGCTTGGCGGTACGGAGCGGCGAGCTCCTCCGGCAGCGCCGCCTCGAACACCGACAGCGCCTGTCCCGCCTTCATCGCACCACCCTTGAGCTGTCCGAGCACGCTGAACAGCTGCTCGGCGGTGCGTTCCTGGATCTCGGTGGAGATCACGTCGGAGGCGAGCCCGGTGACCCGCTTGCCCAGCCCCAGGACGGTGCGGCCGGCGAAGCCGATCGGCAGCGCGGCGAGTTTGGCGGTCCTGGACACGGCCCAGCGAGGGATTTCGGTCACCTGGCCATTGTTACCGACGATCGCGGACCGTGACCCCTGGCTGAGCGTGGCTCATGCCACCGGCCCCCGGAGCGTGGCCCATCCCATCGGCAGGGCTCCGCCCCGGTGTGCAGCGGCGCGGGCGGCGACGGTGGCAGTGGCAGCCCTGGTGGGCAGGCCAGGCCCGGCGTCGCAGCCGGGCCGGGGCGTGCACCTCGAGCGCCGCCCCGATCGTCTCCGGGCTCCCACCGTCGACGAACGCCAGGATCTCGGCCGTCCCGACGCTCACCGCCGCCAGCAGGGTCGCCGAGTCGCAGATCGTCGCCGGGCCGATCGCGCACAGTTGCGACGCCAGCTGCGGCCAGCCCGGATCCCGGTCCTGGCGGTGCAGGTCCAGGCAGTTGAGGCACGGTGTGCCGGTCGTCGGCACGAGCGGGCCGACCACCGGCGTCCGGTCCCGGATGTCGACCAGCAGGTGGGCCTGCCGGTGCCGGGCGTAGCTCGCGGCGAGCAGGTTGGCTGGCCGGTCGGCGCCGAGCAGCACCGTCAGGGTGGCCTGGCCGGGCCGTACCGGGCGGGTCTCGACCCCGGGAACCGCCTGGCTGACGGCGGCGGCGACGGCTTCCCGGGCTTCGCGCGTATCGGCCAGGTCGATGGCGACGTGGCCGATCCCCGCCTCGGCCACCGCGACGGCCAGCGGCCGGGCCAGCCGACCCCGGCCGGTCAGCACGATCCGGGCGGCGGCGCGCCGCCGCAGGATCTGCGCCGGGGTGCCGGGAAGTTCGTCGCGGCGCAGCGCCAGGGCGGTCGCCTCGGCGGTCAACCGGTGCCGGGCGTGCTCCGGCAGGTTCGCTGGCAGCAGGGTGTGCGCGCCGACGATCAGGCCTCGGGCGATCAGCATGTCCAGCAGGTGCCGGGCCTGGTCGGCCGGGACGCCGAGCCGGACGGCGTGGTCCACTACGGCGCGGGTCGACCGGCTGCCGTCGAGGAGGTCGAGCAGCCGGGACAGTGCCGGGTCGGTGAGGTCGAGCAGTACGGCGTGCGCCGGGTCCGAGCCGAGCTGCAGAGTGTCGCGGTCCCGCCAGAGGCGGGCCAGGCCGGGCAACAGAGTCGGCCTGAGCAGGGGATTGGTGGGCATGGACAACAGGCTGTCACCGTAACGGAACGCTCGTTGGCTCGTTATCCACAGCCTGTGCCCCGCACATCCTCGGTTATCCACAGGTTCCGGGGAGTTTTCCACAGCCCGGTCGGTGGGGTGTCGCGGCTCGGACATGACGCAGCGTGTAGTGGCGTACGACCGGCTGTTGGTGGTTGTGGTTTGCGATGGCCGTGCGCGTCGAAGGGGCGGCTCCAGCCGCCCCTTCGACGCAGCGCCGCGAGTCAGACCTTGGCTTTACCCAAGATCCGGTTGACTGTTGTGCCGCAGACCGGGCACTTGCCCTTGGCCATGTTCATGCCGGTCTTCGACACTGCGACGGTGCCTTCGAAGTCGCGCTTCTCCTTGCACTTCACGCAGTAACCGTTGTAGGTCTGGGCCTGGTCGGCCACGGTGCCCCTCCTCGTCTCCTCGCCGGGTGGTTGCAGACCCGGCGTGCACCCGCTCGCGGCCACCACCGGTGGCGCCGCGCGCTGGGATTTCTCCGCGGCCACTGTTGACCGCCGGTCCGCGGACCCTACCCAGGACTGGGCGGTTCCATGTCAACAATTCACCGACACTGTGAGTAAGTCGACGTCGAGAGTGTGCATGCCGCAATAGATCGGATAAGTCAGATTCGCAGTGACACGCCGGGAGAAGATCCGCAGGTGGTCACCGGCCGGGGGGTGGAGGTGAAAACTTCTTCGCGATCGCCTACGGTGATCCTGGGCGGCTCGGGCGCGACGTACGGCGGTCGAGTGGGTAACTTTTTTCGCGACAATCGGCCCCAAAAGGGGTGATTCACCCTGGCTGCGCCGTGTTGCCTCTTGCGTTCCCCTGGTCAGTACGGATTAGCGTGCCATCGTGAGCGAAACCCGGGGCTGCGCGGGCCGCTGATGGCAGGGGCGCGTAAGCCGGTCGTCGAGGTACGGCGCAGCCAGCGCCGACGCCGGACGGTGTCCGCGTACCGGGAGGGCGAACGCGTCGTCATTCTCATCCCGGACCAGTTCTCGCGGGCCGAGGAGACCGAGTGGGTGGACCGGATGCTCGCCCGGCTGGCGGCCCGGGAGGAACGCCTCCGTCGATCGGACAGCGAGCTGGTCGGCCGGGCCCGCCGGCTGGTCGACCGGTACCTGCCGGATCATGCCCGAGTGGTGGCCCCGACGAGCGTCCGGTGGGTGACCAACCAGAACAGCCGCTGGGGGTCGTGCACCCCGGCGGACCGGACTATCCGGATATCCCACCGGATCCAGGAGATGCCGGACTGGGTCATCGACTACGTCCTGCTGCACGAGTTGGCGCACCTGGTCGTGCCGAGCCACAACGCCCGGTTCTGGGAGCTCGTCGGCCGCTACCCCAAGGCGGAACGTGCCCGTGGCTACCTGGAAGGGGTGGCGGCGGCCAGCGGCTTCGTCCTGGCCGACTGACCGACCTGCCGGGTGCACCGACTACGCCGACCACCCCGGGTACGCCCCGGACCTGCCGGGTACGCCGCCGCTAGAGTGGGTCAGATGCGCCGTGCCGTGGTCATTCTTCTCGACCTGGTCGACTGGTCGCCACCCGGCACCGATCCCGCCGCCTGGCGGGCCGCCCTGGCCGAGGACATGGTCGACCTGCTCGCCACCCTGAGCCAGGTGGAACCGGCGATCGCCGCGAGCGAAGCGGACCTGCCGTTGGCCAGGTCGATCGCCTGGCCCGACATGCCGATCCATCCGCTGCCGGAGCTCTCGGTCAACGCGGCGCTGGCCGCCGTCGCGGCACACGGCTACGACCAGGCGGCGGTGCTCGCCGCCGACGCGCCGGACCTGCCCGGCCTGCTGATCGGCAAGCTGCTGCGACCGATCACCACCCGGCCGGTGGCGGTGGCTCCGGCCGGCGGCGACGGCGGGGGACTGCTCGGCGTGGCGGCCCAACTGCCAGCTCCGGACTGGCTGCCGCCGCTGAACCTCGCCGCCGATCCGCAGGCCGTCCGGGCGGCGGCGCCGCACCCGGAACAGGTGGCGGTGACGCCGTCCTGGCGTCGGTTGCGGGGCCCGGCGGACCTGGCGGCCCTGAACCCGGCCATCGAAGGCTGGGAGACCACCCGCGCGCTGCTGACCCCCGGCTGAACCCGGGGCCTATCGGTCAGCGGGGTCCGTCGGCCGGCGGCTGCGGCGGATCCGGCTGCTCCGGCGGGTCGCCGCCGAAGTCGATGTCACCGAGGTCGAAATCGGTCTTCGCCTGGGCGAACGCCTCCGGGTCGGCGAAGTCGTCGTCCGACGGCAGCAGATCGGGGTGGCTCCACAACGCGTCCCGGCCGTCGACCCCACGATGGGTGTCCAGCGCGGCCCACAGCGCGGCCGCCTCGCGCAGCCGGCGGGGCCGCAACTCCAGCCCGACCAGGGCGGCAAAGGTCTGCTCCGCCGGCCCGCCGGCCGCCCGCCGACGCCGGAACGCCTCGGCCAGCTTCACGACGTTCGGCAGCCGGTCCCCGGCGGCGCTGTCGACGACGTGACACACCCAGCCCTCGATGAGCGCGAGAACCGTCTCGATCCGGGCCAACGACGCCTGCTGGGCGGGGGTGTCCTCCGGAGTGAAGATCCCCTCCATGGCAATCTCCTGCATCGACTCCGGATTCATCGGGTCGACCCGGCCGAGGGCGTCCTCGATCGCCTCCCGGTTGACGGTGATCCCGGACGCGTAGGTCTCCACCGCGGCCAGCACGTGCCCCCGCAACCACGACACATGCTCGAAGAGGCGCTGGTGGGCCGCCTCGCGCAGCGCCACGTACAGCCGCACCTCCTCCTCGGGTAGCTCCAGGCCGGACCCGTACGCCCGGATGTTCGCGGGCAGCAGCGCGGCGGTGCCGGCCGGGCCGAGCGGCAGCCCGATGTCGCTGGCCGACAGCACCTCGGTGGCGAGCGAGCCGAGCGCCTGGCCGAGCTGACCGCCGAACAGGGCCCCGCCGAGAGTGGTCATCATGGCGTGCATCGGGCCGAGTTGGCTGCGGGCCTCCGGCGGAACGAGGTCGCCCATCGCGCCGACCATCCGACCGGCCACCGGGTCGCAGAGCTTGCGCCACACGTCGAGCGTCCGGTAGATCCACTCGTTGCGGTTCCACGCCGCCGACGTGCGGATCCCGGACGGGAACGTCGACGACGACTCCAGCCACAGGTCGGCGACGCGCAGCGACTCCTCGACGGTGTGCCACTCGTGCGGGTTGACCGACGGGTCACCCTCGGCGGCGAGTTGGCTGGCCGCCACCTGCCGGGCCAGGTCCCAGTTCACCGGGCCGCTGCCCGGAGCGGCGAGCAGCTGCTGCAGCTGCGCCATGAACTGCTGCATCTGCCGGGGGTCGTTGGGGTCCGGAGGCTGGCCGCCGGGGAGCTGGAAGCCGAACGGAGTATCAGGCACGCCCTCCACGGTACGCGGGCCAGCGGCTGCAACGCCGCCAGTGCGTTCCGCTCAGCGCGAAGCGCCGCGTCGCAGGCGCGACGTCACCGCCCGGCTGCGCGGTTTGCGTCGGTACGCGGTCCGCGTCGCGGTCGTGAGCGCAGTCGGTACGCTCAGGCGCATGAGACGTCGCGGTGTCACGGTCATCCTCGGCGCGCTGCTCACCGCACTGCTCGCCTACGCCGTGCTCGCCGCACCGGTCCCGTACGTGGTGCTCGGCCCCGGCCCGACGGTCGACACGCTCGGCACCGACGACGGCGAGGACGTCATCCAGATCACCGGGACCGACACCTCGACCTCGGCCGGGCAGCTACGGCTCACCACCGTCGGCGTACGCCCGAACGTGGGGCTGCGGGAGGCGATCGCCGGCTGGCTGAGCGACTCCGAGGCGGTAGTGCCGTACGAGGTGATCTACCCGCCGGGGCAGACCCAGGAAGAGGTCGAGGAGCGCAACGCCGAGGACTTCGCGGCGTCGCAGACCAGCGCCGAGACCGCGGCGCTGCGCCAGCTCGGCTACCCGGTGCAGGTGCTGGTGAGGGCGGTCACCCCGGACGGGGCGTCGGTCGGGCTGCTCGATGTCGACGACGTGATCACCTCGGTCGACGGCACGCCGGTCAGTTCGGCGACCCAGCTGACCGAGCTGATCCGGGCCGAGCCGGAAGGCAGCACGCTGACCATCGGCTACACCCGCGACGGCCGGTCGGCCACCGCCGAGATCACCACCCGGGCCAGTGACGGCGGCCCACCCCGGATCGGCATCGAGATCACCGAGGAGCAGCCCCGGCCGTTCGAGCTGACCATCGATCTCGACGAGATCGGCGGGCCGAGCGCCGGGCTGATGTTCGCCCTGGGCATCATCGACAAGCTCGAACCCGAGGACCTCACCGGCGGCAAGATCATCGCGGGGACCGGGACCATCGACAACGAGGGCAGCGTCGGCGCGATCGGTGGTATCCCGCAGAAGCTGGTCGGGGCCAAGGAAGCGGGTGCGGTCGCCTTCCTCGTGCCGCAGGCCAACTGCGCCGAAGCGGTCGCGAACGCCGTACCCGACCTGCCGCTGCTGCGGGTGGCCACCCTCGACGAGGCGCTCGACGCGCTGGCCCGGCTGCGTACCGGCGAGAAGCCGACGCTCTGCGGCAGCGACTGACACCCCGGTCAGGTGCACCTCAACCGGCCTTGAGGTGGACACACCCCGTAGTCTTGGTGCCTGATCGCCCAGCGGATCACACCAACGTGCGGAGTACCTAGTCGTGGTCATGCGTAGCAGCCCAATGCCCGGAATGAGCCGACGTGGCCGGGTCACCGTCGGCGTACTCATCGGGATCTTCCTTCTGTTCACCCTGCTCGGCTGGGGGGTGAACGCATGGACCGACTGGTTGTGGTTCGAGGAGGTCGACTACACCCAGGTCTTCACCGGCGTGCTGTTCACCCGACTGCTGCTGTTCGCGGCGGTCGGCCTGGCCATGGCACTGGTGGTCGCGGCCAATCTGTGGCTGGCGTACCGGCTGCGGCCGGCGCTGCGACCGCACTCGCCGGAACAGGTCAGCCTGGAGCGCTACCGGATGCTGCTCAGCCCCCGGATCGGCATCTGGATCGCCGTGGCCGCGGCGCTGGTCGGTGTCTTCGCCGGGCTGTCCGCGCAGAACCGGTGGAGCCAGTGGCTGCTGTTCCGCAACTCCCAGGAGTTCGGCGTCACCGACCCGGAGTTCGGCATCGACATCGGCTTCTACGTCTTCGAGTACCCGTTCCTGCGCTACCTGCTCGGCCTGGCGTTCACCGCGGTGGTGCTGTCGGTGATCGGTGCGCTCGCCGTGCACTACCTCTACGGCGGTGTACGGCTGCAGGGCATCGGTGACCGGATGACCACCGCCGCGCGGGCCCACCTGACCACCCTGGTCGCAGTCTTCGTACTGCTCAAGGCGGTTGCGTACGTGCTGGACCGGCGCGGCATGCTGCTGGAGTACAACGAGCAGGCGCGCATCTACGGCGCCGGCTACGCCGACATCAACGCACTGCTGCCGGCGAAGGAGATCCTGGCGTACATCTCGATCGTGGTGGCGATCGCGATCATCGTGTTCTCCAACGCGGTGATGCGCAACCTGGTCTGGCCGGGGATCTCGCTGGCGCTGCTGGGCATCTCCGCCGTGGCGATCGGCGGCATCTACCCGTGGGCGGTGCAGACCTTCGAGGTCAACCCGAGCCTGCGGGACAAGGAGGCGGCGTTCATCGAACGGGGCATCGTCGCCACCCGGGAAGCGTTCGGGCTGGACATCAGCCAGCAGACGCCGTATCCGGCGACGAACCTGACGCCGCCGGAGAGCCTGGCCACCGACACCGCGGTGGTGCCGAACATCCGGCTGCTCGACCCGCAGCTGGTCTCCGAGACCTACACCCAGCTGCAGCAGGTGCGTGGCTTCTACGACTTCGGCACCAAGCTGGACATCGACCGCTACACCATCGACGACGAGACCCAGGACTACGTCGTCGGCATGCGGGAGATCAACTACGGCGAGCTGACCGAGCAGCAGAGCAACTGGATCAACCGGCACACCGTCTTCACCCACGGGTACGGCATGGTTGGCGCGCCGGCCAACCAGGTGGTCTGCGGCGGGCAGCCGTACTTCGTCTCCGGCTTCCTCGGCGACCAGGCGCAGGAGCAGTGCTCCTCGGCCACTGAGGAGATCCCGGTCGAGCAGCCGCGGATCTACTACGGCGAGCAGATGGACGGCACCGACTACGCCATCGTCGGTTCGCCCGGCGACAGCAACGTCGAGTTCGACCGGCCCACCTCCAGCGGCGGCGAGCAGTACTACACCTACACCGGCACCGGCGGGGTCGAGGTCGGTTCGTTCGGCCGCAAACTGCTGTACGCGATCAACGAGCAGGAGACCAACTTCCTGCTCTCCGAGGCGGTCAACGAGAACTCCAAGCTGCTGTACATCCGCAACCCACGGGACCGGGTGGAGAAGGTCGCCCCGTTCCTGACCATGGACGGCGACCCGTACCCGGCGGTGGTCGACGGCCGGATCCAGTGGATCGTCGACGGCTACACCACCTCGGCGACGTACCCGTACTCGGAGCGGGTGAACCTGCAGGCGGAGACCGCCGACGAGCTGACCGGCCAGGGCACCTTCGTGCTGGCCCGGGAGAACGTCAACTACATCCGCAACTCGGTCAAGGCCACCGTCGACGCATACGACGGCACCGTCCGGCTGTACGAGTTCGACGAGAACGACCCGGTGCTCAAGGCGTGGAACGCGGCGTTCGGCGGCGACCTGGTCATCCCGAAGGCGGAGACGCCGCCGGATCTGGTCGCCCACTTCCGCTACCCGGCGGACCTGTTCAAGGTGCAGCGCAACCTGCTGGCCCGCTACCACGTCACGAACCCGGCCGAGTTCTTCTCGGGCCAGGACTTCTGGGAGGTGCCGAACGTCCCGGACTCGCCGGACAGCGGGGTCAAGCAGCCGCCGTACTACCTGATGACCCAGCTGCCGGAGCAGGACGAGCCACGGTTCCAGCTGACCTCGGCGGTGACCCCGGCCGGCCGGCAGAACCTGGCCGCGCTGATCTCCGGGTCGTACGTCGACGGGCAGCCGCAGCTGCAGGTGCTGGAGCTGCCCGACCAGACGGCGATCTCCGGCCCGGTGCAGGTGCACCAGCGGATGACCAACAACGCGGCCATCCGGCAGCAGCTGAACCTGCTGTCGTCGAACCAGGCGCAGGTGCAGTACGGCAACCTGCTGTCGCTGCCGTTCGGCAACGGCATGCTCTACGTCGAGCCGGTCTACGTGAAGAGCAACCAGACCAACGCGTATCCGCTGCTGCAGCGGGTGCTGCTCTCCTACGGTGACGGCGGTTCGTACGTGGTGCTGGCCAACAGCGTGCAGGACGGCATCCGGCAGCTGATCGAGCAGGCGGAGGCGGGTGGTGCGCCGACGACCCCGCCAGAGGGCGAAGGCGAAGGTGAGGGCGAGGAGCCCGGCGGCACCCCGACCCCGACCCCGTCGGCCACCGGCGACCCCGGCCTGGTGACCCCGGAGCTGCAGGCGGCCGCCGCCGAGGTCAGCGCCGCGATCGACGAGGCCCGCGCCGCGCAGGCGGCCGGTGACTTCCAGCGGTACGGCGAGGCACTGGCCCGGCTGGACGCCGCGATGACGGCGTTCCAGGCGGCGCAGCAGGCGGCCGGGGTGGGTGGTGCCCAGCCGTCGACCACCGACCCGTCACCGAGTGCCGACCCGTCACCGACCGGCTGACGTCAACTGACTGACGCCGAACCGGCCTCGGTGATCCCGACTTGTCCGCTTTTGTGGGTGGATCAGGGTGGGATCACCGAGGCCAGTCGGTCAGTACGGGGGTCGTTTTGCGGCGGGCTGACGGTATGCGCTAGGATTAACTCATCGCCGCGGGGTGGAGCAGTTCGGTAGCTCGCTGGGCTCATAACCCAGAGGTCGCAGGTTCAAATCCTGTCCCCGCTACCACGGTGAACGGCCCGCCAGGGATCTCCCTGGCGGGCCGTTTCGCGTACCGGACTCCCGCCCAGCCCCGTTGAGCCCTCGTCGCCCTCAGGTGCCCGCCGAGACGGCTATCGGACTGAAGCCGTATTCGTGCCATCGGGGGACAGTCACACGGGAATCAGAGCGCTACAGTGACACAGTATGCGAGCGATCCACACTGGTCGGATACAGTCGCTGCTCGCCTGCCTCGTACTGATGACGATCGTGATCGCCGATCCGGCGCGGAGTCTGGCAGCCGAGCCACTGGATCGGGAGGCGTCGACGTTGGTCTGCTTGTCGCCCGCGCGTCAGCAGCAGGTCGGTCAGGCTGCGGAGTTGCTTGGCCTGGTCGAGTCGGCAAGCGGGGACCGGGTGGTACTAGATGGGCAGCAGGTGGCGATCTCGCGATGGCGGGACACTCAGCCGGCCGACTTTGACCGGGCGTGTGCGACCATGATCGCGGCGCTGAGCATCGATCCAGACGCAGCACGCGCCGGACCGACCTCCGAGATGCGTGGCTTGCTGATCGGTGGCGCACTCACCTTGGTGTCCGCTCTGATCAGCGCGTTGTTCACCAGTGTGCTGACGACCGGCGTCCACCGGCGGACTGAGGCGCGCCAGCAGGCCGCCCAGCTTCGGGTGGCCGTGGCCGAGTTCATTCGGGCAGCCGACGAGTCTCTCACCCGGTACGCGGATGCCTCCGCCAGACAACCGAAGGGGACCAGCCTCGACGAGCCCCGCCTCCGGCTGATGCTGCATCTCGATGCCCTGCCAGCGGTCCTGGGCCCATCGATGGAGGTGATCCGTGATTCTGTCGAGACGTTCTGTGAGTCGATGCGCGATTCGTGGTCCGGGCCGGACCGATCGGCGGACAGCCCTCGGGTACGGGAGGCGCGGACCGGACTCATGCATCTGCGAACGGCGGTCGAACAGGCAGCTCGAGAGGCGGAGCGGGCTGCTGGTGTCATCGGCTTGCGACGGTGACAACAGCAGCGGCGTGATGGGAGGGCATCGTGATGACACAGACCAGCAGTGCTCATGCGGGTAGGCCTGAGGAGATTCCGAACCCTTTCGAACTGCCCCCCGTACTGGGTCAGTCCCTCCGTGCGCTGCGCCCGTGGCACGACAGGGAACACGAGGCGTACTACCTCCCAGTGGACAGAGCCGAGGAGGGGTACCGCAGCTTCGTCAACCATCTACCGGACCCGTCGACGCACCTCACCAGATTCGGTCAGTTGGTGGTGGTGGCCGGGCCTACGGGCTGCGGGCGTACCTCGTTGATTCACAGGTGCGTACACCACTTGAAGCAGGAGTTCGATGGCGCCTCCGGCGGCCGGATCATGGCCGCGCCGGTGGCCGACCTCAGTAGAGAGCGGGCGTTCGATCTCGAGATGGTTGGTCGCAGAGGCGATTTCGACCAGTATCTGGCCCTGCTGGCATACAAGATCAGAAGCAGGCTGTCTCGGCAGCTGGAAGGGCTGTCGGACCCAGGGGATCAACCGATGCAGGGGAAGGTGGCTTTCACACGACTCGGGCGGGATCTCGAGGATGCGGACGCAGTCGCGATCATCGTGCTACCGCAGTTCAACGACGCGACGTGGAAGAGATCGATGCTTTCGCTGCAGGCTATGCACCCGATCAACCACTATCTCGACCTTGTCGGCGAGCGCATGATCCTTTTTGCGGAGAGCGATAATCCCCAGCAGATCAAGGACTGGAGCGATCGAGTCCGGGGTGAAGCCAGGGAGGGTGTTCTTGTGATCGAGGTAGGTATGCTGACCGGTACGGACGGGTGGACATTCGCTAACGGGCGGCTGCAAATGTGTGATCATCCTCGGGTTCCGACAGTTACCGCAGAAACTATGCACGCGGTGATGGAGGATCATCGTTCGATGTCCTTGAAGCAGCTCCAGAAGATGTGTTTTCATTTATGGGACGAGGCTCGGCGTCGCCCAGGTGCCAAGGAAGTCAGTAAGCACGACTTCGATCGATACTATGTAGACCGGCGCGACGGCTACCGGCCTCGTGGCCGGGGCACCAGGAATGGATGACCATGATTGCCTCATCGGGAGAGTCGCGGGCGGTCGGGGTCAACCCGTACTCGCCAACCGCTGTTGCGCGTGTCTCGGAGGTCGGCCAGGGCCTGCCGACGGTGTCGACCTGTGCGGTCGAGGAGGCGTTCCGCTATCTTGACGCCTTCCTGGCGCAGGCCGTCCCTCCGGAGCGGGTCGGGCTGTCCGGTCGCCTGTTGACTGTGGTGGGTGAATACGGCACCGGCAAGTCTCATCTTGCGGCGGCCCTGCTGCATCGGGCTCGTCGATCGGGTGACTCGGCGGTGCGCACCCTGTACGTTGAGGCGCCCCAGTTCGGCTCGTTGGTCGACCTGTACAAGCGCTTTGTCGGTCGTCTCGATCGGGAGGACATCGTCGACCTCCTGCGCGACTACTACTCCGAGGTGGTCGCCGATGGGCTCAGCCACGTGCCACATGCGCAGCAGATCGCTGACGACCTGCGGCGACATGTCATCGAGCCGCAGGCGGTGGTTGACGACCTCGGGTTGCCGGAGAGCGTCCTGCTGCCCCAGTTGCAGGACCGGCTGATCGAGGCAACCGGCGATGACGACCTTGGTACGGCGATGACGTTGCTGCTCGACGAGCGGACCGCAGTGCAAGCGTGGGACTGGTTGATCGGCAACCGGTCGGACGGCTTCGTCACGGAGCACGGACTGTCGAAGTACATCGATAGTTCAGCTGCTGCCATGTCGGCGATCATCGCGCTCCTGAACTTGCACGGCCGGAGTGGCCGGCGATTCGTCGTCGTACTGGACGAGCTCGACCGGGTCCTTGATCCGGCGGATCAGCGAGATGCGGGTGTGGTCGGGCAGTTTCGAAATCTACTGACTGCGGTGGAGGAGTCCGGAGCATTCTTGATCATCACCGGTCTGGTGGAGATTACCCCGCAACTGCAGGGAGACGTGCTGCAGCGGATGGGACATGCCGTCCGGATGACTCCGCTTACGGGGCAGGAGGCGCGTGAGCTGATTGAGCAAAGCCATCTTGCGGCCCGAGGCGACAGCGACATAGCCCCGTTCCTCGACGATGCCGTGCAGTACCTCGTTGACATGACCCACGGCGTTCCGCGGCAGTTCATCAAGCTCTGCCATCATCTGTACCGCCGAGCCGAGCTCGAAAGTACGGTGATAGGAATCGAACTTGTCCAATTGGTGGCTCGGGATCATTTCGACTTCGCCACCATTGATGATGTGCGGCGTGAGGTGATGCTGACTCTCGAACGTGAGGCCATCGGATTTGAGCGGCGTCGTCAGCTTGACGTTGACGGCCGGTCGTTGCTCGACCTCGTCGTGCTGAACGAGGACGGTGAGCCGAGTTGCGTCATCCTGCTCTCCGAGGGCATCATGCGGGAATCGGACGTCGAACGGGTCGCTCGCCGAGCTGCGGCCGCTCGATCAGAAGGTGTCGACGTCGAGATCATCCTGGTGGTGGTCGGCTACCTGGCACCCGACGTGGCCTCGAACGTCCGCAACGTCGTCCTGGCCGAGCCGATCGAGTACGAACGTCGAACCTTGGCGAGCGCCGTGGTTGCCAGGATCGCGCATGTGCTTCAGCGTGACCGGTTGAGCGAGACTGACCCGGTCCGGCTGATGGTTACCCGGGTCGATCGGCTCGTTCGCCAGCAAGCCGGCGCGTACACCATGATCGACCGGCTTGAGCAGCAGGTCCGTGACATGCGGCGGACGACCAACCAGCGCCTCAGCGAGATCTCCGCCGATGTGGCTGGCCTGCTCACCGGGGCAGTGTCAGTGAGCCGGGCCGTCCCTGTGCCGACACAGCCCGGCCCGATGGACGAGATGGGCGAGATCGACGAACTGTTCGAGTCGGCGATCGACGCTGCCGTACGGCTCGGTGACGGACTGCCAGACGCCTTCACCCAAGCATTCAGAGCAGCTCCGGGCCTCTCAACGGCGATCAGATCCGCACAGGAGCGCATCCACGGGTGGACCGCCGATCCCGACAGCTTCAGCCTGCTGGGTACGGCCGTGTTCCTGCAATCCCTGATCGAATCTTTTCGACAGGCGGTCGTCGAATGGCGAATGCGGCGGGTGTCGGTGGACCGCGCCGACGCCGCGTCGTCGAGCACCGACCTGGAACGGCTGGACGTTCTCTGCCTCACCTACGAGGCGATCTTCGACTACGCGTCGTTGCAACATCTCAAACGTCTTGCCGAATCCATGGCGTTGCCGCCGGAAGCGGCCGCCGCGACTGGTCCGCACCCAATGCATCTCGACGACATCCGGGAGGTGTTCGGAGGGCTTGGCGCACGGGTACGGGCAGCGGCGCGACGCACGATCGGCGACGTGTGATCGGTCGGCGTCACGCCTGCGGCATCTCAACGAAGCGGCTGGACGGCGGCTGCGGCCGGGCCGCTCACCGCAAGGACGACCTCGGTCAAGTGATCGTCGGCTATATCCACCTGGTCCTGATCGAGGCACAGGCCGATGACGTACTCCCGTCCCGACAGACGGTAGTAGTAGATCGCGCCGATGTCCGTATCGAGTACCGCGCGGACGACCGGTCCACCGATCGCAGGGCGGGCGGTCCGGCCAAGCTCCCTGAGGTAGGCGGCAGTCGGGGGACCCATCGCGTTGACCTGCTGGCGTCGGTGGCTGGGCGAGTGGTGGTAGGCAACTCCACGTAGCTCGGGCGTACCGAGCGCGTCGACCGAGAACAGCTGTGCCTTGTCGTTGAAGCACGCGACAAGGTGCAGCCCGGTGCCGTCGACGGCGGCTGCGCAGGCGTTGAAGGCCCAGTGATGACGGTCGCCGGTGATCGCCAGGTCTCGCCGGGGGGCGACGGACGTCTCGAGGTTCCGCCGCGTCGTGGAACCGATGGCTGGCACCGGCTGGGGCGCGCCCGCCGACAGTTGGCTCGGGCTGTCGGCCACGTCGCGGTCGAACGCGGACTCCCGGAAGTGTTTCGTGTCCCAGGCACCCAGGTTCTGTCGGGGCAGCCGAATGCTAGCTCTGATCTGATCGACCAGCTGTGAGAGTGCGCTGTCAGCCTCTTGGACGGCAGGCTGCCGGGCCAGTGACGCAACCTGGTCGGTGGCCAGACTCAGGGTCCCGGCGACGAGCAGCACACTGGGAACTACCCGGGCACAGTAGAAGGCTCCGCCGGCCGACTGGAGCACCGTGCGCAGCGGCACGCCCTGACCGAGGGGCCGTAACCACTCGTGCATCACCTGACCTGACTGAAAACTCAGCCGCCTCGCCACGCGGCGGCAGTTCTCGACACGTCGATCGTCGTCCTGGCCGGGCCCACCAGGTGCGTACAGGTCGAAGTCGCGGGATCCGGGACTGCAATGCGCCAGGTAGTGCAGCGGTCCGCCAGCCCGAAAGAGGCCTCGACAGTAGGCAATCCGATCGTCGACGTCGCTGAACTGGCGACCAGTCGGCTCCTGCGTCACGATGATTGCGTCGGAGTACTCTCGGTGCGGCGAGCCGATCACCGAGTCCGCATGTGGTCCCTGCTCTGTCGGCACGTGAGACTTCCTTTGCTGTGGTCGTGGTTCGCCGGGACGGGGGTCGGGTTTCGCCGGATGCTTCTCAGCGCCGCGGGATGTCGATATCGAGGTCGTGGGTGGATAGTGGGGGGGTGGGACCCGTGCTGGCGGATCGACGCGTTGCCTGCTCCCATACTCGAAGATTGGCACGCGCGATGTCGGGGTAGGGATGCCCTGGCGGCAGGTCCTCCTCACACAGCTCGACGGCCTGACCAGCGAGTCGCACTGCGGCATCTACCGCACCACCGTGCCCCAGGTTGCCGGCCTGGTTGATGGTTGCCGCGAGCACCCACGGGTGGGTCTCGGCCGGCACAGCGGTCCGGATGATCCGCAAACCGTGGTCACCGACCCGCCGGCTCTCGTCGAGATCGCCGACACCGCGTAGGAACAGCGCGAGATTGACCAGGCAGATGCCGGTGAGCGGATGCTCCGGGCCGAGTTGGCGCTGGTAGCCGCGGTAGCAGGACTGCCCGAACTCGACCACTCGTGCTGGTGTCTCCCGCAGCAGATGCATGTCGGTGGCCAGCGCGAGCCTGCAGGCCAAGGTGTCGAGGTGGTTCGTCCCGCGCAGCTGCTGGTACCCGCGCAGCGCGTCGGCGTGATTCTCCTTCGCCTGAGGCACCATGTTCTTGCGGCGTTGGGTGACCGCGAGTACCCGGATGATCCGCAGCGCGCTCGCGCTGTCCGTCGGGATCTTGCCGGTCGGATGGCCCATCCAACCGCGAGCATCGTCGATGGTCCGAGTCGCAGCGTGGTAGTCGCCCAGCTCACGTTGATATGTCGCCAGGTTGGCAGCGGCCCACCAGAGGAAGGGGTCTCTCGTGCCGAACACCCGCAATCGGCGGTTGACCACTTCTCGTTCCACCACCATCGCGGTGTAAAGGTCGCCGTCGAAGTACGACGACAGCGCCAGATTGTGCGCGACCATCAAGGTCTGCTGGTGCTCCTCGCCGTATGCCTTGCGCAGAACGTCGTAGGCGACGCCCTCATGACTCTTGGCGAGCTCGAACTCTCCGAGCGCCCGTACGTCCCCGGCGATCCCCTGCAGCGTGGTCGCGGTGTTCGGATGCTCCTGCCCGATGGTGCGCAACTGCAGTAGCCGCAGTTGCTGAGCAATCTCGAGCGACTCGCGGTACCGGCCCATCCAGCGCAGCAGACTCGCCTGCTCGCCCCGTAGCTGCATATTGATGCGATCGGTGGGCGGCACCGCTGACGACCAGTGGTCGAGAGCCTCGTCGATGACCTTCAGGGCGACATTCGCGCTGTCCCAGGTCTCCTGGCGGCGCATGTACCGAACTTGTCGGACGACCCACCTGCGCACCTTCGGGTCGGTCTCGGCCACGGCACCGCTGGGCAGCAGATGGGGTTGCAGCTCGGCGAGGCGGTGCCGTTGCCAGCGGCCGTCGACCTCCGCTCCGGTTGGGGCGTAACCTGCCAGGCCGAGCCGCAGGTGACGGCGAACCTCGGCGGCCCGCGCCGGCGGCAGGGCGCCACGTACCGCGTCCTGTACCGCTCGGTGGATACGGATCGAGGGACGCTGCCCCCAACGTACGTCGAAGACGCCGAACCGGGCCCCGGTCCAGACGACCTCGTCGAAGATCGCGGGGTCATTGCGCACGCGCTCTTCGCCATCGTCTGACAGCGTGGCCAGCTGATCGATCATCGAACTCGAACGGAGCAGCGTGAGACTGATGTCGTCGGACGACAGAAAGGAGCACATCTCAGCGAGGTGAATGGCTATCCGACCAATCTCCGTCTGTCGCAGCGTCGCCTCCAACGCACGCCAGGATCGCCGTAGCGCGTGGTAGGTGGGATCGTCGTCGGGCACCGACACCGCCGGCGATGCATCCGTATCGGCGGGCAGACCGGCCGGGGATTCGGGCCGGAGGCTGGCGACCATCGCTTCGGTAGCGGCTTGGAGATCTGCGGGCGCGTACGCCATCAGGTGGTGTCTGCTCTCCCGTAGCCACGCCCCGGTCAGCCGCAACGAAAGCGGGAGCTGCCCCACCTCGGCGACCACC
The DNA here is from genome assembly GCF_027497315.1 of Solwaraspora sp. WMMA2059. Classification (GTDB taxonomy): domain Bacteria; phylum Actinomycetota; class Actinomycetes; order Mycobacteriales; family Micromonosporaceae; genus Micromonospora_E. Next base: position 726,982 of record NZ_CP114908.1, read on the forward strand.
GCGGCGCAGTGCTCCTCGCTGAGTTCCGGGACGTAGGCGCGCAGCAACTCGGTTGCGTCGTCCGTCCCGAGGTGGGTCACGACGAGCATGCGCGGGGTGGGCGTATCGGTGATCCTTGAGGTCACCACCACGTGTCCGGCGGCGGACCCGACCCACCCGAGAAGCTCCCGATCGTCGAGCCCGTCGAAGATGAATAGACACGGTCTCCTGGCGGCGAGCTGCAACAGGTGGTCGAATGCTCGTCGCGGCTGCTCCTCAACGCCATCGGTGTCCACCTCGGTTGGATTCGGATCCAGCAGCTGGAACTGATCGTTGAGTCGGCGAAGCGCAAGGGCGATCGATTCCCAGCTGTCCGCCGGGATCCACCAGACGATGTCGTAGTCCTTTTGGAACCGGTGGGCGTACTCGTTGGCCAGCTCGCTCTTGCCGACTCCGGTGGCACCAACTACCAGAACAGGCCCGGGGCCGTCAGCGAGTAACTTGTCGCGGAGCGTTTCAAGATCGTCGACTCGGCCGATGAACTGCTGATTGCGGCCGGGAAGGTCGACGGTCTGCGGCAGCTGACGGTGTTCAGGCAGGCCGCCCGGATAGCGCGGGCGGAACCCGGCACGGTCGTCGTAGGGCGTCTCGATGAGCAGGAACTGCCGACGTAGCCGTGCCTCGGCGTCACCGGCGGACAGGCCGACCAGATCGAGACATGGCACTGTGGCATCGAAGTCAGCCGGGGTCGGAGCGGTGACGGCCACCTGTACGACCGGGGCGGATTCGTCGGTGACCTGATCGGATACCTCAGTGGGCGAGATCATCGCGTCGCGGAGCCGTTCGGCGATGCGGCGTACTCGCCCGTCGGCCGTGGCGAGCCCGCCGATCACGACGAGGCTCGGCGGCGTCGACTGCTCGATCCACGAATCATCGGCGGGTAGCCGGCTGGTGGGCAGGCCCTGCTGTCGCAACCGGTCGGTGATCCAGTCCGCCCAGCGCCGGTCGGCCGGTCGGTACGCAAGGTAGACCTTCTCCGGCTCGGCCTGCGGATCGAACCCGAGCGCCCGTTTGTAGCGCATCCGTAGTCGTCGACCGACATCCGGAGCGGTCGGAACGGCACCGTCGGTCATCGCGTGGACGACGCCCGTCAGACCTGTCCGGAGGCTGCCGCGATCGAGAATGATGGCGAGAGCTTCCCGCTCGATGTCGTACGAGTGGCGCGGCACCTCGACGAACGACACGGTGACACCCGCGCTTGCCGGCCCGGCGAGCTGGGCGAACTGTTGCCGGGCGGCATGTAGCCACTCGGCCGCGTGAGGTTCGCCGAGCCGTACCTGGGTCGGGGTGGCCACCAGGCGCAGACCGACAGGAGCGGCGTTGACCAACGCGCCTGCCAGCCGCAACGCGTCCTGCTGCACTCGCTGGTGCGACCGGAAGCAGACCGCGGCGGCGTCACAGAGACAGGCGAGCTGGTGCAGCGCGCTCTGCGAGTTCTGCGGCGGTGCGTCGAGCAGCACGTAGTGGTAGCTGGTCTGCTGCAGCAGGCGTCGGAGCTGGCTACCGTCGCCGGCACCGTCGGGCAGCGCTGCCGGGTAGAAGCTGTCGGAGGTCGCGGTGACGACGTCCACGGCGTCGGCCCAACCAGCCGCCTGGAAGCGTTGGACACTGGTCTCCGACATCGTGTCGGTGCGGTCGGCGATCATCCGCAGAGCCGCGCCGAGCGGTTCGTCGACGGACGTGGTCACGTCAAGGAAAGGATGCAGGTAGTCCTGGACGCGGGGTGCGTTACCTCCCCAGTCGAGAATGAGGACCCGGTGTCCGGTGCTGGCAAGTATCCAGGCGATGTTGGCGACGATGCTCGTCTGCCCGGCGCCGCCGCCGGGGGAGACGAAGACCAACACTTCGGCCGTCTGCCGCCCCGTGCCAGTCTTGCCCGCCGCGGTCGTCGTCGGCGTGTCGGTCATCTTGAATCTCTTTCGATCATGAGGGTTGTGCGGCGCTGCTCGCCGGATCGCCATCGTGCTGACCAAGGAAGAAGGCGATCGGATTCAATCGTTCGTCGAGTAGATGATCGAGGGAGATCTGCAGGGCATCTGGTGGCATCTCGGACAGTGTGTGCAGGTCGACGTCGGTGAGGTCGACGAGAAGTGTCTCTTGCTCGTGCCGATCTTGGGTCATTCGCCGGTCCTGTCTGCCGGGGGTGCCCTGTTGCGCGGGAGCATCGTCGCTCGCTGCGGCGTGGAACGCCAATCGTAGTGCAGATCGCCGTAATCCTCACCGACGTCGCGCAGTCTCTGTGGACGCTGTGGGAAGTCGGATGTACGACTGTCGGACAGTCAGGCGGGTCAATGCCACTTCCCCAGATGATCGACCTTGCGCTCCACGCGGCGGCAATGATGTGCGATCATCGATGAATAGGTGGGGCGAAGATTGCGGTAGCAAGTCGGTAACCAGGAGCTTCGGGAGCAGGCATGATCCAACCGCACCGATTCTCGAGGAACATGCTGACTGAGTTCGCGCAAGGTGGTGGTGCCCCCGCCGGCATCCGGGTCCTCGCCGGACTGCAGAACAGCCGCAGCAGACTGTTCTGCTGGATGCTGCCCGACCTCGCGCGACGGACCAGCCACCCGGAAGCAAGACAGACCATGTACGCATACCGCCTGCTGGCTGATCTCGAGCGAGCCTCGCCCACTGCGGTGCACGACGTACTCTGCTATCCGGCGGTCGGGGCCTGGCTGGGCCGCACCGTGGCGGCGCTGTCCAGCCACCGACCCGCTCACCCGGGCCGACTCGCCCTGGTCGCGGCCGCAGTGGCGGCACGTTGCGGGGCCACCGCCGAGGTGCCGGTCGGCCCTAGTCGTTCCGACCACGGCATCGTGCTGCCGTCCCTGGGCATCGCGACCCTGCCGGGAGGCAGCTGCGACCCGCTACGCGTGCGGCCCGCGGACGGTGACCTGGCGCTGCTGGAACGGGCCGGGCGGCAGGTGATCGTTCCCATCCCGACGGCTCACCGGTCTGCGGCTGGGGACAGGCCGACCTCGCGGGACTGGGACGGTCTCCCGCAGGTGCTGATCCGCCGGCAGGTCGCCATCGACGGTTCGGGGTGGCAAGGGCTCGGCAACGACGAACCAGGGTGGCCCCGTACCGTCGACGAGCGCCACCTCGACCTGCGCCGCTGGACCGGCGGCGTCCGCGCCGGCTGGCTGCTGCTCGCCGAACATCATCCCGAGGTCGCGGCGGAGGTCGCCGAATGCGTCACCGCCGTCGTACCGATGCAACTGCTGGGCAGTTCGGTCGGCAGTGCTACCTTCGCGGGCGCGTTCGGTGCCGTCGCGATGTCCTCCCCGGACGACACGCGGACGGTCGCGGTCACCCTCGCGCACGAACTGCAGCACGCGAAGCTGCTCGCCCTGAGCGACGCCCTTCCGCTGATCGTTCCGACGGATGACGACAAGCGCTACTACGCGCCGTGGCGCCGGGATCTGCGGCCCCTAGCCGCGCTGCTGCACGGCGCGTACGCCCATCTCGCGGTCGCCACGTTCTGGCAGCGGCAGCAACGGGTCGAAACCGATCCGACTCACATCCACCTCGCCCAGGTGCGGTTCGCCCGGTGGCGCGCCGCCGTGCGGGACACGTTGCGGGTGATCAGTCGGAGCGGCCAGCTGACCGGGACCGGTCAGCTGCTGGTCGACGGGATGTGGACGACGGCGGACCGGCTCACGCGCGAGCGGCTGCCTGCCGCTGCCCGCCGCGAAGCCGCGGAGATCGCGGCCTCGCACCGCAGTCAGGTCGACGTCGGCTGAGGAGGGTGAACGTCGGTTGACTCTACCGCGCCCGGCGGACCCTGCTGTGGCCCGGAGGTCCCCGCTACCACGGTGGACGGCCCGCCAGGGAATCTCCCTGGCGGGCCGTTTCGCGTACTGGACTCCCGCCCAGCCCGGTGATCAGCTTGCCGCCTCCCACAGCCACGTCTGGATCAGTTGCGGGTCGCCCTGTTCGACCGTGAGCTGATTGCCGACACCATGATCGGACAGGTACAGGTCCTGTGGCACCCCGGCCACGACGGTACGGTTCGCCAGCGTCATCGACATCGACTGCTGGCTCTCGCACCACAGGTAGCCGTCGGTGTTGCCCCGGAAGTGGTGCAGCGCCACCGCCGCCCCGTCGACGGACACCCCGGTCGGCGCGGCGCTCAGGTAGCCGCCGGAGTTGACCAGGTAGGAGCAGTTCTGGCCGTTGGTCTGCCCGGCGGGAAGGACGCTGAACCGCTGGTTGTCGCCGTCGTTCTCAGCGTGCAGGATCGCCGGTGTGCCGTTGGCGGTGCCTCCGCCGGCGATGTCGACCACCAGGTCGGTCTGCTGCAGCGGCGGGAAGTGGTTGATCTCCCGCAGATCGGACATCGACTGCGTGGTCTGGAAGAACCAGCGTTGCTCGGCAGAGCCGTCCCAGTCCCGCCCGGCGACCGAGCGTGCGCCGGGCACCGCCGTCAGCATCTGCCGGGTGACCATGTTGCGCAACGTCCACGTGCCGTCGCCCTGATAGTCGGGCCGCCAGAGCTGATCCGCCGCCTCGTGGGGCCACTCCACCACCGGTGCGTCCGCTGCCCCACCCTCCTGGCCCATGAAACTGCGGGTGACCGGGTGGACCAGCCGGTAGTAGGACGGGAACTCCGCGCTTTCGTCCAACCACCACGGCTGCTGGAAACCCGAATGGAACGGTATGTCGAGGATGCCGTTGCCGATGCGGAAGGGGTCGATGTCGGCGACGTTGGTGGTGCCGGCGTTGCGCAGCACCGCGTTTCCTGGTGGGGTTGGTTGCTCCACCAGCTCCGGCGGGTCGGCTGCGGCTTCCAGGACCAGCCGGAACCGGGCCGGCAGATGATCCGACAACAGGACCTGCGACAAGGTCTCGGAACCGGTGATCCGGGGTATGTTGCCGGCGTCCGGTACGACCGCATAGTCGAGGTACCGCTGTGGATCCGCGGTCGGGTGGGTCGGTGAAGGCGGAGCGTGCACCCGGAACTGTCCGGCGGGCAAAGCGTTGGCCAGACTGTCCGGATCGCGGTTGAAGTCGCCCATCGCGACCCAGTCCAGTGACTGGTTGCCCGGCCCAGCGGTGAGCATCCGTTGTCGGATCGCGCCTAGCAGGCCAGGCATGTCGTTCCCGTTGCCGGAGAAGCCGTGCACGGTGAAGAAGACCGTGCCGCCCACGTTGACCCCCAGCGCCGGTCGGCCGCCCATCGGCGAGGCGACCACGAAAATCCCGTCCGCTGGCACCTGGCTGCGGGTGGCGATGGCCAGGTTGACCCGGCCCGGCCCGTTCGCCGAGGTGTCCGTGTGCAGCCAGTAGAGGTAGCCCTGGGGGCGGCGGGCGGTCCCGCCGTGGCGATACTCCCGCACCGGTGGGAACGTCCCGTTGGCCCGCTGGAAGTCGGCCTGCTGGTGGTCGGTCGGCGGCCCGGCACTGGGCGGTGGTGCACCGGCCTCCTGCAGGGCGATCACCGTGGCACCGCCGGTCACGGCCAGCGGCAGGACTCCGTTGGCGTACTTGTCCTCGTACTCGCCGTCCTGGCCGCTCCAGCCGCCGGACGTGCCAGCGCCCTGCATGTTCCAGGTGGCCGCCTGGCGGACCTCCTCGAAGCGTGGGTCGAGCTGCCCGACATTGATCAGGAACAGCGACGGTTGGCGGTGCCCGGTCACGGCGACTACACCTTTACCGCCTGTGTAGTCGAGGGTTTCCCGGCCTGACCAGTCGGGGATCACCGACCCGGCTGCGCTGAGGTGGCGGAACTGGCGCGGGTGGGTCGGGTCGGAGCCGAAGTGGTAAACCGTTTCGGACGGGTTGGTGGTGCCGGTGACCGAGTACGGCTCGTAGGTTGTGTACGGACCGCCGGGCGTGAGTTGCTTGGACAGTTCGTTGTGATAAAAGACGTTCTGCGGTCCGGCCGACCCGGACCATTTGATCGCCTTGGGCCCAGCCGCCCACCAGATCGGATACCAGGTGCCCTCGTCGACCTGGCCGCCCTCGCCCCCGCAGTTGGCGGTACAGCTGCCCGAACTGTGCTCGTACGGCACCCGCACGGTGTTGTCCTCTGAGGGGCCTCGCGTTTTCCGGACAGTGGTTCGGCCGGTTCTTTCACGCCGCGATTTGAAGGTTCTCGAACTCTGCGTGGACTTCCCGGGGAGGTCGGTAGCCCACCGCTGAATGCAGACGCTGACGATTGTACCAGAATTCGATGTAGGCAGTAACGTCCCGGCGTGCCGCCTCACGAGTGGGATACTTCACACGCGACACGCGTTCGTTCTTCAGCGCACCGAAGAACGATTCCGCCATCGCATTGTCGAAACAAATTCCGGTCCGGCCAGCAGATCGCCGCAACCTCAGATCCCGAAGCGTTCTGCCGTAGTCGTCCGACATGTAGTTGCTGCCCCGGTCCGAATGAAAGATGGCGTTCTTCCTGAGTTCGCGATTCCGGGCGGCGTTACGGATGGCGCGGGATATCAACGGCGTCTGGTAGTGGTCGTCCATCGCGTATCCGATGACTTCCTTCGTGCAGCAGTCGATGACGGTCGCCAGATACAGCCACCCCTCGCCGGTCGGGATGTACGTGATGTCGCCGACGAGCTTCTCGCCAGGCGCGTCGGCGGTGAACTCCCGGCCGACGAGGTCAGGCACCGTGCCGGACGACGACTGGGTGAGACCCCACCGCCTCGGGCGGGGCTGGCACGGCACGAGCCCGAGCTCGCGCATCAGCTGGCGGACGAGTTCCGGCCCGGCGGACACGCCCTGGCGCCGCAGTTGCGCGTGGACACGTCGATGCCCGTAGGTGCCGTCGGACGCGGCGAACACCTCCTCGATGGCCGATCGAAGGTGGGCGCGGCGGGTGGCGGTCGCGGAGTCGGGGCGGGTTCGCCATTCGTAGTATCCGGACCTGGACACGCCGAGTTGTTCGCACATGAAGTCGACGGGGTAGGCGTACTTCGCGGTGTCGAGTCGCATCGTCTCGATGAACTCGTACAAGCTCGTTACCGAGGGTCCTTCGCGAAGTACGCCGCGGCTTTTTTCAGGAAGCTGTTCTCCATTTCGAGTTCCCGGTTGCGACGTTCGAGTTCCTTCAGTCGAGCGCGCTCGTCGACGCCGATCGGTGGGCTGTCCTGGGCGCCGCTGTTTTCCCGCCGGTACTGGCGGACCCAGGAACGGAGCGTCTCCGGGTGAACGTCGATCTCCCGGGCAACCTGCGACACTGGCTTGTTCGACTGTAGAACGAGTTGCACTGCTTCTTCACGGAACTCTGGGGTGTATGAGCTTATGCGTGCCATCGCGCTTCTTCCCTCGACTTTCCTTACAGGGTAACCTTATTGGCTCCCTGTCCGGAATCCTCGGGGCACCTCACTCGAACAGGTTGTACCGTTCCCAGCCGCCGTGCAGGTTCAGATCGGAGTCGAAGTCGTTGCGGAACGCCACATTGCCGCTGGCCGACCACTGGAAGGTGAAGTGCCGCAGGTTGCGGCTGGTGTTGTACGCGTACAGCGAGTTCCAGACGCGGCTGCCGCGCAGGTAGCCGTTGCCGCCCTTGCCCTTGTTCCAGGCCCCGTCGAACGTGTTGTCCTCGATCTGCAGGTTGCGGGCGACCTCGGTGACGATGGGGTGGGATCCGGTCATCGTGCCGGTGAGGCCACGGACCCAACTGTTGGCCGCCCATTTGAACAGCACCCCGTTCATGGCGTACTCGGGGGCGAGGTTGCCGTAGTTGTGCACCGCGTCGGCCGGGTCGAGGGCGTAGGTGCCGCCGCCGAGCTTGGGCAGCCCGGTCATCTCCTGGGTGAAGGCGAAGTTCTCCAGTCCGACGCCCTCGACCGCGGTCAGCGGGGTGACCTTGCTGGCGAACGTCGTCCCGGCCGGCAACGGCGGTGAGCCGTCGGAGATCGAGTCGACCGGTAGGTCGTACTCCAGTGGTCGGTCCAGGGTGATCGTCTTGGCTGACGAGTCCACCCGGGTCACCCGGAACATCTGCTGTCGCATATGGAGGTTCTCCATCATGCTGGCGTGTTCGGCGTAGGTGACGCCCTGCTGTTCGTAGAAGTTGACGCTGTTGGCTGCGCCGACCCAGATGTAGCCGCCGGGGGAGAACTTCGACATGTTGGTGTTGCTGGCCAGGTGGATGACGCTCTGCCCGGAGCGGGCGGAGAAGCCCGGGTCGTCGCTGCGGTCGGCGAGCTTCTGCCCGGAGACCCAGTGCTGGTTGACGGAGCCCTCGAACAGGTCCTTACGGTTGGTCGGTGCCGACTGCCACTCGTTCTGGTAGCGGCTCGCTACCTCGCGGGTCTGCACCTTGAACAGTGCCCTGCCCGGCCAGATCCAGCCGCCCTTGCCGATGTCGTTGCCGCTGCCGTAGCTCATCCCGTTCGGATCCCAACGGCTACCGTCGGTGCTGAGGGTGTCGTAGCGGGTGTCGGTGTCCGGCCGGAACACCACCTGGGTGCCGCCGGCACCGGAACCCTGGCCACGAAGTATCAGGAAGTTCGCGTCGACGTAGATCTGCCGGGACACGTCTATCCGGCCGGCCGGCAGGTTGATCAGTGACAGCTTGTGGAAGTTGGCCGACGGCGAGCAGGCGGCGCGGACGTGGTCGATGGCGGCCTGCAGGCCGGCAGTGTCGTCGAGGCCGTCGTCGGCGACCACGCCGAACTCGCCGGCCAGGCGACTCGGGTCGAGGCGGCAGGCCGCGTCGGCGGTGATCAGGTGCTCGCCGGGAAGCGGGTGTCCGCCCTGGTAGCCCACCCGCGACCAGTCGGGCAGTCCGTCGACGCCGCCGCGGATCCGGTTGGTCATGCTGAGGTCCGGGCGACTGGTCGACTGTGGCTCGATCGCGGTCGCTGCGGCGCTGACGGTGGTCGCACCGGTGGCGGTCGCCGGTGTGCCGGCCTGCGCCATCAGCTGTGGACTCCATGTCGGACTGGAGAGCGCGGCCGCGAGTGCGGCGGCTAGCAACAAGCGGGGTGTCATCACCCGGCCAGCCTTGTCCGGCAACTGCCCGTGAGTCATCAGTAGCAGGGTGTATGTTCACCATTCGTCGATTGCGGGTGTTCGTCCCGGTCCGTCGGCTCACCGGCTCCCCATGTCGTTGTCCCGAGGCGACCGGTCGTGCGGCCTGGTCTGCTCGACGGCGTGCGGCCTGGTCTGCTCGACGGCGGGCGGACCGGCCTGCCGGGGTACCTCGATCCGGGGCAGGATCATCGTGGCGGAGACGTCGTCGGGCTGGTCGTCGACCGACCGGCTGGCCAGATGCGCCGCCAGCAGCGCTCGTGGGATCTCCATGGTGATGTCCCCGGCCCGGTCCGGACCACGTACCTCCTCGATCGTCGGTGGTCCGCCGTCGCTACCGCTGTCACCCGTGGGCACCGGGTGGGAACGCCGGCGGAGGTCCCGTCGCCACAGCGCGACCGGTAGCAGACAGATCAGCAGCGCCACGCCGGGCCAGAGCAGCGACGGCAGGCTGGCGTAGTCGCGGGCAACGGCGACCCCGACCGCCGCGGCGAGCACCGCCAACCAGCCCAGGTGCGCCCGGAACGTGTACAAGCCGTCGCTGCTGCTGTGCGCCCCCTTCGGGGTGACCACGAACCGGGCCGGCCGACGCAGCAGCGTACTGACGAGCTGCCCGGCGTAGATCGGTGCCGAGATGATCGACATCAGCATGCCCTTGAGCCCGCGGGAACCGGGTGCCTCGTACGGGCTGACGTTGTACCGCCGGTTGTGCAGGTAGAGCCAGAGCGAGAAGGCGGTGGCGTCGGTGTAGAGGGCGAACCAGATCTGCGGTGAGATCGTCATGCCGCTGACGCCGAGAGCCAGGAACAGCACCGCGTTGACGATGCCGAGCAGCCAGGCGACGGCCATCGACGGATAGAAGGTGGTGATCAGGGTGTAGTGCAGCATCCCACCGGCGGACAGCCGGGGGAAGCGCAGCCAGTAGCGGCCGAACAGCAGTTGGAAGGTGCCCCGCGACCAGCGCCGCTGCTGGGAGAAGTAGTCGCTCCAGCTGGCCGGGCCGTCGCCGGCGGAGAGCACGTCCGGGGTGTACACCGACTTCCACCGACGGCCGGTCGACGGGTTGCGGGTGGTGTGCACGGCCAGCCCGGTCGCCATGTCCTCGGTGATCGAGTCGGCCAACCCGCCGATGCTGCGCAACGCGCTGATCCGTACCGCGTTGTTGGTGCCGACCAGCATCGACGTGCCGTACGCGTTGGCGGCTCGCTGGATCACGCTGTGGAACGGGAACTGCTGCGACTCGGCGGCCCGGGTGACGAACGCCTCGCCGTTCTTGTAGCACTGCGGGCCGACGACGTACGCCACGTCCGGGTCGCGGAAGTAGCCGAGGATCCGTTCGGCGAAGTTGGCCAGCGGCACGTGATCGGGGTCGACGGAGAGGAAGACGTCGTAGCCGTCGCCGTGCGCGTCGACCCAGGCGTTGTAGTTGCCGTGCTTGGTCTTCGCCCGGAACGGTCCGCGCCGCTGGTTGTACCGCTCGATGCCGTTGCGGGTGAAATGTCGCACGCCGAGCTGGTCGCACATCGCCTTCACCTCGGCGTCGTCGCCTTCGTCGAGCAGCCAGATGTCGAAGACGCCCCGGTGCCGGATCCGCTTCGCCGCTCGCAGCGTGTCGCGGACCACCGCGACCGGTTCCTTGCTCGGCACGATCGTGGTGAGAAAGGCGACCCGCAGCCCTCGGGGCGGGACCACCGGCACCGGATCCCGCGCGATCACCGAGGCCAGCGACAGCGACAGTACGTTGACCAGCCGTAACGCCTCGACGACGGCAATGGAGCAGATGACGAAGACATTGGCGAGCCGGGCAGCCTCGGCCACCGGACCGGGATTGGTGTCGGCGAAGTGCCCCGGCTGCAGCAGCCAGACGAAGAAGAACACCTCGAAGCAGATGTTCGCCAGCGCGATCAGTACCGCGGTGACGATCTGCCGGCTACCGTGCGCTCCATGCATGCTGCGGTAGCGGACCCGGTACGGCACGCCCTCCGGCGGATCGGTCAGCGAACCAGCGAGCCGGCTATAGGATTCGAGTCGAGCCCAGGACCGGCCGTACACCGGGATGTCGAATGGTTCCGCCACAAGCAGCAAGCCGCCCCGCAGTCGTGCCCACCGGCCGCACGCCCCGACCGACGGTTTCGTCGATCCTATGGCACCGGGGAAGTCTGCCCGAATCAGCCAGTTGAGCTAGTCTCGGCCGTGCTTTACGCCACTGACGGAGGACGAACGGTGCTGTGGTCGATGGTCCGCCGGTCGACGTCCGCGCTTTCCGTCGGCTCGCTCCTGGCGTTGCTGGCTGGTTGCGGCACAGCCCCGACGGAGCCGGCCGGTGATCTCGGCGACCAGATCACCGATGCCCGCACCACTGGCGCCAGCGGCCCGCCGGTCGCGGTGCCGCTCGCCGGAGCGGAGCTGTTCGTCGACCCGACCGGAGCCGCCGCCGACCAGGTCACCGCCTGGGTGGCGGCCGGCCGCACCGGTGACGCCGACCGGCTCCGACGGATCAGTGAGCAGCCGACAGCGGTCTGGGTCACCAGCAGCACCACCGCGGTACGCGCCGGCGTCGACACCGTGCTGACCCGGGCCGACGCTGCCGGCGGCATGCCGGTGCTGGTGGCGTACCACATCCCGGACCGGGACTGCGGCAGCTTCAGCGGCGGCGGTGCGGTCGACGGCGACGACTACCGGGCCTGGGTCCGGGAGTTCGCGGCCGGAATCGCCGGTCGTCCGGTCACGGTGATCGTCGAACCGGACGCTGTGGCGCACAGCCTGGACAGCTGCGGCGCGGGCTCCGCCGACGAACGGTTCGCGTTGCTCGCCGATGCGGTCGCCGTGCTCAAGCAGACCGGCAGCGCCCAGGTGTATCTCGACGCCGGCCACGCCCGCTGGGTCGCCGACCTGCCGAGGTTGGCCGACGCGCTGCGCCGGGCCGGGATCGGGCAAGCCGACGGCTTCGCGCTCAACGTCTCCAACTTCATCGGTACGCAGGAGAACGTCGACTACGGCCGGCGGCTGTCCGACGAACTCGACGGGCGTACCAGGTTCGTCGTCGACACCAGCCGCAACGGCGCCGGGCCGGTCGACGGTGCCACCGTCGACGGTGGTCCGTCCTGGTGCAACCCGCCCGGCCGGTCACTGGGGGAATCACCGACTACGACGACCGGACTGGACCGGGTCGACGCCCTGCTGTGGATCAAACGTCCGGGGGAGTCCGACGGCGATTGCCGGCCGGGTGAGCCGCCCGCCGGCGGGTGGTGGCCCGAGTACGCCCTCGAACTGCTCGGCAAGGCGGGGTGAGTGACCGCCCGCTCAGCGCACCATCACCGGTACGCCGACCGACGGCACCCCGTCGGTGTCGATGGCGAACAGCAGGTACGGCCCGGACGGCAGGATCGTCGCCTCTTCCGGCAGGTTCAGCTCCAGTCGTCCCGTGCTGGCAGGGGTGAAGTCGATTGCCACCGACCGCTGCTCGTTGTTGAGCATGTGGGTGGCGGCACCCGGCCGGATCAGCCGCACCCGGTCGATCCGGTCGGCGTGCGGGCTGATCACTGTGACGCTGCCGCCACGTTCGATCCGCTCCGGCACGCTGCCGAGGACCGGACGCACACCGCCGAACAGGTACGGCGGGGAGTACAGCTCCAGCCGCTGCTCGAACTCACCGCTGATGCTGTTCTTGGCGTCGCGGAACAGCGGGTCGGAGCCGACGGTGAGCACCCGGCCGTCGGGCAGCAGCAACGCCGCCGAGTGGTAGTTACGACCGACATGGGGGTCGGCGGCAACCGTCAGAGTGTTGCTGTCCGGGTGGAAGATCCGGGCGGTGTGGTTGTCGCTGAGGCCGCGACCCCGGTAGTCGCTGGCGCCGTTGGTGATCAGCACGGTGTCGTCGGGCAGCTGCACCAGGTTGGGGTAGCGGGTCCCGTCCGGCAGGTCCGGACCGGGGGTGAACCGGGGGTTGTCCGAGGTCAGGTCGATGAGGTCGATTCGGTCGCTGGACAGGGCCGACTCGCCGACCCCGCCGCCGCCGACGACCATGATCCGCTGCTCCTGCACCGGGCCGGCCCAGGCGCTCATGCTGGTTTCCAGTTGGTCGGTGTCGCGTAGCCCGTCGACCTCGGTGAACGTGTTGTCGCTCAGGTCCCACAGGCCGGGTTCGCGGCCCTGGTCGTCGGGTCCGTAGCCGGCGTTCGATCCGGTGTAGAACAGCAGGTCGGGCGTTGCGGTCTGGAACAGACTGGGGTACGTCGGGAAGTACCGTTCCAGGTCGGGTCGCAGGGTCCAGCTCCTGGTCTGCGGGTCGTAGGTTTCGTGCTGCGTGCCGTCGAGGACCTGGCCGCTGCCGTCGAGCCCGGCCACGGTGAGCACCTGCCCGTCGGGCAGCGTGGTCAGCGTCGGGTACCAGCGTTTGACGTGCATGTCGTCGACCCGCTCGTACCGTTCGGTCCACGGGTTGAACTCGAACGCGGCGTCGAGTCCCTGGTAGTCCTGCTTGTCCATGGTGATCGCGTCGGCCAGGCCGTAGATGTCCTGCACCTCGTCGCCGACCAGGCCGTTGACCCGGTACTGGGTCTGCCGTTCGACGACGTACTCGTCGCCGAACCCGGCAGCATCGACCCACACCTCCGTCTCGCTTGCGGTGACGACGACCCGGCCCGCCGGTCCGTCGGTCTTGGTGGCCGGCGGTACGACGAAGTCGTGCCCGGCGGAGTAGCGCCGCCCGTCCGGGGCGACGAACTCGGTGCCCTTGACGAAACTGCGCGGACCGCCGTCCGGGGACTCGTTCTTGACCAGCATGGTGCCGCCGGCCCGGTCGATGTCGGGTTCGAGGACCTCGTACCGCTGGGTGCCGCCGGCGACGAGCAGGTTGCCGTCGGCCAGGAACGAGTGCCCGGAGCAGAACAGGTCCTCCGGGGTCGGCACGAGTTCGGTCCGCTCGGTCGCCGGGTCGAACAGCAGGGTCTTGAACGTGCCGGCGTCGAACTGCTCCCGGTCGTTGCCTGAGCCGGCGATCAGCAGCACCTTGCCGGTGGGCAGCAGCGCGGCGTGGATCGCGTTGACCCGCTGGTCCTCGGGGAGTTCGAGGACCTGCCAGTAGCCGTGCTCCCGCTGGTACTCGGCGCTGTTGAGCTTGCGCTCGTGCAGCCAGTCACTGGCAAAACCGTACAGTGGTGGCACGTTCGCGCTGAGTAGTATCGCTACGCCGAGTACGGGTAGCAGGACGCGGTGGCGCAGGGTTGCGGGGGTAGGCCACTTCACCCGCTGCACGCTAGCCGCCGCAATCGCCACTGTGGAGCGGCCGACCGGGCCGGCGAGCCCGACCGCCCGCCGCAGCGGCGGTGGGTCATCGGCCCAGTCGTGGTCGGCCGTTGGGACTACACCCGGTCGAACTACTCGCTCTGCTCCCGGATCGTCTCCGCCGCGTCGAGCAGCTCGCCGATGGTGCGCGGTTTGCTGCCGGCAGGGTCTGCCGCCGCCGTGCCGGTGTCGGCCCGGAACCGCTGCCGTAGTTCGGCGGTGACGGCCAGCCCGTCGCCCTGCAGCAGGCCGAGCAGCGCGGTGTCCTTGTCGGCGGAGGGCAGCTGAGCGATCCAGTCGGCCAGCCGGGCCGGGTCAGCGGCGGCGCCCGCGGCCTCCGGGGCACTGCCCTGCGCCGCGGCGGCGATCAGGTCGGGGTCGATCCGCAGGAACTCGGCGAACTCGTGCAGCGCGCCGGTCAGGTCACCGAGCCCGGCCGGCACCGCCGGTTCGGTCGCCTCGTCGCCGAACTCCCCGTCCTGGATGAGGAACAGCCAGGCCAGGTAGAGGGCACGGTAGTCGCCGGCCGCGAGCTGGTCGCGGACGCCGACGATGCTGGCGAGCCAGCCCTCACCGTCGCGGTCGAAGTCCTCGACGCCGTCGGGGTCCTCGCTGAAGAAGTTCAGGATGAGGTTGTCGCCCGACTGGTACGCCTCGGCCGGCTCGGCCCAGCAGTACTGCTGGGCGGTCTCCAGGTCGAGCAGCCGCAGCGGCAGCCGCAGCACCAGCTGCCGGGTGCCCCAGTTGGTGATGTAGAGGTGCGCGTCGAAGTACTCCTCGACCATGGCGAGCGGATCGCCTTTGAAGCTGCCGAAGTGGTAGACGTTGGTGAAGCTGGTACGGGTGATCTCCGCCCGGGTGGACAGCGTACGGAGCTCAGCCATCTGCTGCTCGTCGAGTGGCCGGTCGATGGCACGGAAGTCGTAGTACTGGTACTCGCTCACCCGGCCATCATTCACCGGGTCGCTGCCGGCTGCTGCCCGGGGTCAGTCCCGCAACCACCTTGACGGACCGGCGGAGCCTGCCCGATCGGTATCGAACAGATACTTTCCGGCCGATGCCGTGTCGGCCCGAGCATGGATAGGCTCTGGCGTTCTACATCGGTCGTACCCCTGTGGAGAGTTGTGGATCATCAACGAATCCGGCGTCTCGCCAACCAGTCCGCCAACTTCGGGTTCCTTGTGGATCATGGATTGCTGGTCTGGTACGGCGTCGGCGCCGAGTCGTTGATCTACGTGGACGCCCAGTCGTCGATGTTCAAGGCGCGGGCGTTCGGCGACACTCTCGCCCGTGAGCTGGTGAATCGCACCGGCACCAAGGCCAGCAGTGACAGGTTCGTCGACCAGGTGCAGGCACTCAACGCCAACGGCGTACTCACGCCGAAGATCAACGAGGCGTTCACCCGGCTGCGCAAGGTCGGCAACCAGGCCGTGCACGACCACCTCGACCAGGTACGGACCGCGCTGGAGCTGCTGCGCGACTGCTTCGAGCTGGGGGTGTGGTTCCACCGGGCGTTGACCGACGACCGCCGCCCGATCGGTTTCGTGCCGCCCAGCCCGCCACCGCAGCAGGTGCCACAGCACATCGTCGTCGGCCTGCAGGCCGAGCTGGACCGCTACTGCCAGGAGCTGGCCGAGGCGAAACTTCTGCTCGACGGACAGCCGTCGGTGGCGGCGGCGCAGGCTGCGGCGGAAGCCGCTGCCGACCGGGCAGTCACCGAGTCGGCGGCCCGCCGTACGGTCGCCGCCGAGCTGGTCGCGGACCTGGAGCCGCAGATGACGGTGGCCAGTGCGGAGTTCGCCGCCCGTGCGCCGGCGAAGGTGTCGGCGGCGAAACGCGAGGCGTTCATCAGCCGCGCCCGGCGCGCGTCGGCCGAGCCGCTCAACGAGGTGCAGACCCGGGCCGAGATCGACCGGCAGCTCACCGCCGCCGGCTGGCAGGTCCAGGACGAAACCCAGATCAATCTGTACGCGGGGACCGGGGTCGCCGGTGTCGCCGTACGGGAGGTCACCCTGGCCACCGGCCGGGCCGACTACCTGCTCTACGTACAGCAGAAACTGGTCGGGGTGATCGAAGCCAAGCGGGAAGGCACCGCGCCGCGTGGGGTGGAGGCGCAGCTGGACCGCTACCTGCGCGGGCTGACCCGCGAGCAGCGAATCTCCGCCTGGCGGCGGGACGCGCCGCTGCCGTTCGGCTACGTCGCCACCGGCACCGAGACGGCGTTCGTCAACGGGCTGGACCCGCAGCCGCGTACCCGGGAGGTTTTCGCCTTTCACCAGCCGGAGACGCTCGCGCGCTGGATGCGCGAGGCCGACGACGACCCGGCGGCCCCGACGCTGCGGGCCCGGCTGCGGCAACTTCCGCCGCTTGCGGAGGAGGGGCTGCGCCAAGCCCAGATCGACGCGGTACGCGGCCTCGAAGGCGCGCTGGCCGCAGACAAGCCTAGGTCGCTGATCCAGATGGCGACCGGTGCGGGGAAGACGTTCATGGCGGTGACCAGCAGCTACCGGCTGCTGCACCACGCCAAGGCAGTCCGCATTCTGTTCCTGGTCGACCGCAACAACCTGGGCCGGCAGACGCTGCGCGAGTACGCCGGCTACGCCACGCCGGGGGACGGGCGCAAGTTCACCGAGTTGTTCAACGTGGACCGGCTGGCCGGGGCCGGCATGCTCGGCTCGTCGGCCGTGGTGATCTCCACGATCCAGCGGCTGTACGGGGCGCTGGTCGGCCGGGAGCTGCCGGACGCCGACGTCGACGACCAGGCGTACGACAGCTATGAGCTGGACGAACCGGCGCAGGTCGCCTACAACCCCTATATCCCACCGGAAGCTTTCGATCTCATCATCGTGGACGAATGCCACCGGTCGATCTACGGCAAGTGGCGGGCGGTGCTCGAATACTTCGACGCGTTCATGGTCGGGCTGACCGCCACTCCGGTGAAGCAGACCCTCGGCTTCTTCCGACAGAACCTGGTCTCGGAGTACACGTACGAGCAGGCCGTCGCCGACGGGGTCAACGTCGGCTTCGACGTCTACCGCATCCGTACCGAGATCACCGACGCCGGCTCGACCATCGAGGCGAAGACGGTGGTGCCGCTGCGCGACCGGCGCACCCGCGCCGAGCGCTACCAGGAGCTGGAGGAGGACTTCAGCTACGTCGGTAAGGACGTCGGCCGCACGGTGATCTCCAAGGGGCAGCTGAAACTGGTGCTGGAGACCTTCCGGGACCGACTCTTCACCGAGATCTTTCCGGGCCGCACGACCGTACCCAAGACGTTGATCTTCGCCCGGGACGACAACCACGCCGAAGAGATCGTCACCATGGTCCGCGACGTCTTCGGCCGCGGCAACGACTTCGCCACGAAGATCACGTACGCGTCGCGGCGCACCGGCGACAACCCCGACGAGCTGATCCAGGCGCTGCGCAACAGCCCTGAGCTGCGGATCGCCGTCACCGTCGACATGATCGCCACCGGCACCGACGTCCGGCCGCTGGAATGCCTGCTGTTCCTGCGCCCGGTCCGCACCGCGACCTACTTCGAGCAGATGAAAGGCCGGGGCGCCCGCACCATCGACGCCGCCGACTTCCAGGCCGTCACCCCGGACGCCCAGGTCAAGGACCGGTTCGTCATCGTCGACGCGGTCGGCGTCACCGAGCAGGAGTTGGACGAGGCGGTGCCACTGCACCGGCGCACCGAAGCGCAGATCTCGCTGAAGGAGCTGCTCGGCAAGGCCGGCACCCTCACCGCCGACGCCGACGAGGTCGCCACCCTGGCCGCCCGACTGGCCCGGCTCGACCGCCAGCTCACCCCGGAGGAACGCGCCGAGCTGACCGACCTCGCCGACGGCCAACCCCTCGCGGCGATCGCCCGCCGGCTCACCGACGCCGTCGCCCCCGAATCGCTGATCCCCGCGCACGCCGCCGGCCCCGACGCGGTCCGGGATCTGCTCGCCGACGCGCTCCGGCCGCTGGCCGCCGCACCGCAGCTGCGGCACCGCATCCTGGAGATCCGCCGCGCCCACGACATCACCATCGACGAGGTCAACCGGGACACGCTGCTGTCAGCCGCCGGGGTGCCGGCCGCCGAACGCGCCCAGAAGGTCGTCCGCAGCTGGCACGCCTACCTGGAGGAACACCGCGACGAGATCACCGCGCTGCAGGTCTTCTTCGACGGCAAAGGCCGGGTCGACTTCGACCAGCTCAAAGAGCTGGCGGCGCGGATCTCCCGGCCGCCGCAGGCGTGGACCCCGGACCGGCTGTGGGAGGCGTACGTGATGCTCGGCCGCACCGCCGAAGCACCCGGCGACCGGGGCGTCACCGACCTGATCACCCTCGTGCGCTACGAGCTGGGCCTCGACCAGGAGCTGCGCCCCTACCGGTCGGTCGTCGAAGAACGCTTCCAAGGCTGGCTGCTGCGCCAGGAGCAGGCCGGCTCGGCCTTCACCCCCGAACAACTCTGGTGGCTGGAAAGGATCAAGAACGTGATAGCGGCAAGCGTTGCCGTCACCCCCGACGACCTGGACGGCGCCCCGTTCACCGAACGCGGCGGCATCGACGGCTACCTCCAAGCCTTCGGCGACGACCGTGCTCAACCCCTCCTCACCGAACTCAACCAGGAACTCACCGCATGAGCGACCTCCCTCGTGGCTGGGAGTGGGCTGCGCTCAACGAGATTGCCGAGGTCCGTCTTGGGCGGCAGCGTTCACCCAAGAACCACAGCGGTACGCACATGCGCCCCTACCTGCGAGCGGCGAACGTCAGCTGGGAAGGGCTCAAACTCGACGACGTCAAGGAAATGAACTTCACCGACGACGAGTTGGAGACGTACCGGCTCCTGCCAGGGGACATCGTCGTCGGAGAAGCATCAGGCAGCCCTGGCGAGGTCGGCAAGCCTGCCATCTGGAACGGCGAGATTACGGACTGCTGCTTCCAGAACACCCTGATCCGGGTGCGAAGCCTCGGCCCCGATCCGCGCTACCTGCTCTACTTCCTCCGCTCGGAAGCACTCCGGGGAGCGTTCGTCGCAGAGGCACGTGGGGTCGGTATCCATCACCTTGGGGCTGCACGCCTCTCGTCGTGGCAGGTACCGGTTCCGCCGCTCGCTGAGCAGCGCCGCATCGTACGGATTCTCGACGAGCGATTGACTGAGCTGGAAGGTGTCCGAATTGAGGTGGCGAGTTCTCTTGAGAGGGCTAGACGACTGCACGAATCAGTACTCGCTTCTGCGGTCTCGGGTGGGCTATCTGATCGAGTAGGTTCGCCTGCGCTCGCTGGCGAGCGGGCGGCTGCGCTAGATGCCGAGCGGGCTAGGCGTTATTCGGGGTCGAGGGGGCGACCTATTGCCTCCTTGATCCGAGATGGGCACGGCTTTCGGTTTCCCTCCGAGTGGGTAGTTCGGTCGCTTGAACAAGTAACTGATCCAACCCGCACAATCTCGTACGGGATCCTTAAGCCTGGCCCGAACGTGCCTGACGGGATTCCATATGTTCGAGTCGTTAATATGCGAGGCGATGAGTTGTCGCTGCGAGATCTCCACCGAACTGCTCCCGCGATCAGCGGCCAGTATCACAGATCCACACTCCGCTCCGGCGATGTTCTTGTATCGATCCGAGGAACGTATGGAAGAGTGGTCGCCGTTCCGCCAGATCTTGACGGTGCGAACATAACTCAAGACACCGCGAGGCTCGCATTCATTGATGGCGTCGACCCATCGTTCGCGTGCATCTATCTGAGAAGTCCGCAAGTGCAAAGATACTTGCGTTCGATTGCCAGAGGGGTTGCGGTCAAGGGTGTCAATATCGCCGACCTCCGTGAAGTACCGTTTCCGGTGCCAGATATGGACGAGCAGCGAAGAATAGCCACTGCGGTTGATCGTTTGTTTTCGAAGTTGGATGCTGGTTCGGCCCTGGCAGATGGTGTCTTGAAGCGTGGTATCCGACTACGCGCATCAGTCCTGGCGGAGGCGTTTGCGGGGCGGTTGGTGGAGCAGGATCCGGCGGATGAGCCGGCGTCGGAGTTGCTGGCGCGCATCCGGGCGCAACGGGTGGTGGTGCCGAAGCAGCGGGGTCGGCGTACGGCCAAGGAGCTGGCAGCGCCCGCGACCAGGGCGATTGGGACCGATTTTCAGCAGGGAGAGTTGCCGCTGTGAGCAACGTGGATTCGCGCCGGCTGGTGCAGAAGCTGTGGAACTACTGCGACGTGCTGCGCGACGACGGGGTCTCCACGATCGACTACGTGGAGCAGCTGACGTACCTGCTGTTCTTGAAGATGGCCGACGAGCGGGCCAATCGGCCGCTCAAGCCGGAGCAGATCGTGCCGGCGGAGCTGAACTGGCAAACGCTGCTCGACAGCGATGGTGTCCGGCTGGAGGTGCAGTACCGCAATATCCTGAGCGGGCTCGGACAGGAGTCCGGCACGCTTGGCACGATCTTCCGCAAGGCGCAGAACAAGATCCAGGACCCGGCGAAGCTCAAGCAGCTGATCGTCGACCTGATCGACAAGGAGCAGTGGTCGCAGGCCGGCGTCGACGTCAAGGGCGACGCCTACGAGGAGTTGCTGGCCAAGGGCGCGGAGGACGCGAAGTCGGGTGCCGGGCAGTACTTCACACCACGCGCGCTGATCGAGGCGATCGTCGACTGCGTGCAGCCAACCCCGGGCGACACGATCACCGACCCGGCGTGCGGCACCGGCGGGTTCCTACTCTCGGCGTACGACTACATCCAGCGGCACCACGGCGACAGCCTGACCCGCGACCAGGCCCGGCACCTCGCCAACGGCGGGATCACCGGCACCGAGCTGGTCGACGGCACCGCGCGGCTCGCGGCCATGAACATGCTGCTGCACGGCATCGGTACGCCGAGCGGCCCGTCGCTGATCGACGTCCGCGACTCGCTCGGGCGGGAGCCGTCGAGCAAGGTCAGCCTGGTGCTGGCCAACCCGCCGTTCGGGCGTAGCTCGTCGATCCGCATGATCGGCGAGGACGGGCGGGCCAGCCGCGAGGAGCGGGAGATCGAGCGGGCCGACTTCTGGGCGACGACGTCGAACAAGCAGCTCAACTTCGTGCAGCACATCGCCTCGATGCTGGAGATCGACGGGCGGGCCGCGGTGGTGCTGCCCGACAACGTGCTCTTCGAAGGCGGGGCGGGGGAGACGATCCGGCGGCGGCTGCTCAAGCAGTACGACCTGCACACCATGCTGCGGCTGCCGACCGGCATCTTCTACGCCGGTGGGGTCAAGGCCAACGTGCTGTTCTTCGAGCGCAAGCGCGCCCGCGAGGAGCCGTGGACCACCAAGCTTTGGGTGTACGACTTCCGGACCAACCAGCACTTCACGCTCAAGCAGAACCCGCTGCGGCGGGAGCACCTGCAGGAGTTCGTCGACTGCTACCTGCCGGGCAAGGACCGGGCCGAGCGGGTGCAGAGCGAGCGGTTCCGGGCGTACGACTACGACGAGCTGCTGAGCCGGGACAAGGTCAACCTGGACATCACCTGGTTGAAGGACGCTTCGCTGGAAGACGCCGACGCGTTGCTGCCACCCGAGGTCATCGCCCAGGAGATCGTCGAAGACCTGCAAGCCGCCTTACGCGAGTTCACCGCCATCGCGGAAATCTTTAGGCATTCCGGCACCGCAAGCGGCAAGCCATCAGCTGGCAGTAAGGTGAGTTGATGCTGCACTAATCCGTGTTGTGTGGGGATTTCCGTTGCCACCAAGCATGAGCGATTCATTTTCCGTCTCTTTTGCCACATATTTCACCTAATAGGGAAGGACTGACATGAGCTTTAGATCGTTGGCAGAAAATCGAGCGGCAAAGGCCTCTGATCTGACCGCATTTCGTGGATTCAGTCTAGATCTAACGCGGGAAAAGGTTGACGAAGCGTTGCAGCACTTTGGTCGCCTGGGCATCTTTTCTGAATATACAAAGCACGACATCTCGCACGTCGACGGCATGCTCGAAATTTGCGATTGGCTGGTTCCGACACACACCGTGGAGATAATGACGCCCGCAGACTGGCTCATGATCGTGCTCTCGACCTACTTTCATGATTTCGGGCTGCTTGTTACCGCTGAAGAGTACGAGAGAAGGGGTCAAAGTGGATTCTATAATTACGTGGAAGGTTTGAAAGCTGCCCAAGACGATCCGTCCAAGGACTATCTTGCCAAACTCGAGGCTCTTGATCCCGAGGAAAGGGAGCGCTTCCACTATCAAGAGTTCGTTCGAGCGAATCATGCGACGCGCATCAAAACGTGGATATCGGGGAGCCCGAGCGCCCAGTTGGGATTCGATCAGAATCTCGTAAATGCACTCAATGACCTACTGGCCAACCTTCATTCTAGCTTCGTGAAAGACTTAGGAATTGTTTGCGAAAGTCATCATAGGGAGGACCTGAATGACGTTGTTAAGTACAAGGTTCGCGCGCCGTATGGAAGAACGCCGGAAGAAAACGCCAACGTCCAATATGCAGCGATACTCCTGCGAACGATGGACCTGCTTCATATAACTGAAGATCGAACGCCATCCATTGCAGCGCTAATAATCAACCCCGCGAATCCCGTAAGTCAGGACGAGTGGGCGAAACAGCAGGCGGTTCGCAGCGTCCGATCGAAGGTGGCGACTAATCGCGAAGGGGAACTTGACGAGGATGCTGGTAGGAATACAGTAGAGATCTTCGCGACATTCACCGACGAGCGCGGGTATTTTGGATTGACGCGGTATTTACGCTATGCAGAGGATGAGCTGAGGAGATCATATAGCTGGGCTCTGGCAAGCCGTAAGCATCACGGTGTGCGCCACGAATTTCCGTGGCGGTACATAGACACAGGGAACGTCGAGGCGGAAGGATTTGTGGCTCGACAGTTTGAGTTTGAAATCGATCAGCATAAGATTCTTGAGTTACTCACGGGCCACACGCTATATAACGACACAAAAGTCGTTCTACGTGAGTTGGTGCAAAACAGTATTGATGCTGTGAGGCTCCAGCAGCTCACTACCGAGTCACACTATGAGCCAGCCATCGTGATAAAGTTTGTGCATCCGTACACCGAAATCGTGGTTATGGACAACGGTACCGGGATGTCTCAGGATATTATTGAGGCAAATTTCCTCAAGGTCGGCTCCTCCAGGTATCAAGATCCAGCGTTCAAGAAGATGCACCCTGAGTTTCATCCGATCAGCCGATTTGGAATAGGTGTTCTATCGGCATTCATGATAGCGGACGATGTGAGAGTGGTGACTTCGCATCCGGACGACTCCGAAGCGAGGGAGTTGACTCTCGAATCGGTTCACGGGGACTATCTAATTCGCTTATTGGATAAGAACTCAACTGAAGTGCCGGATCATATTCGTAGTCATGGCACTTGTGTCCGCCTTGGGATCCGTCCTAGCGCCGGGCTCGATGATGTCGAGTCGATTCTGAGGCACTGGGTACTGGTGCCACGCTGTCGCGTTGAGTACGTAACTGATCGGTCAACAAGCATTATTGGATACGAAAATATTGGCGATGTCCTCGAAGATTCCCTCGCCCGTAGCGAAAAGTCGACAGTTGGTCAGGATGGGAAGCCGCCAAAGTGGAAGGTAAACGTACACTCCGAGGATGGGTTTGAAATTGCTTACGCAACTCGTTGGGATGAGTGGAATCAAGAATGGCTACTTGGCGTGACGAGAACATTTGATTTTTCCGATGAGGAGGAGGAAAAGCCCGATCCCTCTACTGAAGTAGTCGGCATCTGCGTCGAAGGAATCAGAGTAACTAATGTTTCTCCGGGGTTTCAAGACGAATCTGGTGTGATTGCGGTTATGAACGCTACAGGGCCAGGCTCGCCGAGGACTAACGTGGCCCGATCAGACCTGGAGCGAACCCCTGAATATCGATCACTTCTAGAAAGAGTCTATGAGGCATATTCGCGTAAGGTTGCCTCTGAGCTGGATGAGCTCACTAATGCTAGAGGTTTTTCTATGTCTAGGGCTGCGCGTGAGGTTCGTTATCTATTGGGTCCCTTAGGTGATCATGGTGGATCGGCTCGCGTGGAATCAAGGACACTTTTGGACCAAGCGATTAGCGGCGTGCCCTGTTTCTTGCTTGAAGACGGCGATGGTCGTCAACTGAAGTCGCTTGACGCAATAGGTGAGCTAGGTGAAATTGCGACAGTGCAAGGTCCGATAACTCGACATCTAGGATATTTCTTGGAACAGGTGCAGACCGATGTGACTATCAAGGCTATCCTTGACCTGGTAGGTAATTCGCACGTTCCTATGCCTGACCTTCCGATAATTGGAGGACATGAGGACTCCTTCTATCTCTCGCAGCTTCTGCGGAAAAAATGGGAGGTCGCATCCCTAGAGACGTTCACGGAACCACCTTTTGTGGTGGCACGTTGGAGACGGAGAGAGGTGCCGTCTCGATGGGTCCGAATGGATGACGAGCCGAGAGTTTCTCCCGGAGTGGCACAAGCCGCTAAGGAGTTGTCTACCGTATATCGGCATAGCCGGCGAAGCTTCAACATTCTGGTGCCTAAGGAGTCCGTTGATTTCAAGCTAGGCCACGATGAGGCGTTCGCCGTAGAGTTGGGGCGGGATATTCTTCTCGCGCATCGCAACCCACTTCTCGCAATTGAATCACGCGGAGCGAGCGTGACGGAACTTGATAGGCTTTGGCTAATTGGTCGGATTGCGCGGTTGATCTATGGGGTCATGCCGCGGTCAGTGCTTGGCGGGACGTATTCGATGGGGGCGACCGAGAAGGATAGAATTGCCTCAGCATGTTCTCGCTTCCTGTCGGGCTTCCTCGACGATGGATCATTGAGGGATAGTATTCAACTCGCGTCCGCCGAAACGTTGAATGTTTTGGCATGGGATCGTCGGTACACGAATGCAAACGAACAATGATTGAGGTTGTCTTTATATATCTGGAAGTGGTGGATGAGAAAGTTGATTGACAATCCGAGAAGTACGGAATTTTACCTCGAGCGATACAAGTATATCCTCCAGCAGATAAACGCAAGCAATGAGAATGTGTACCGCTTTTTGGCTCTTTATCAGTCTCTCGCGACCGGGATATTTGGTGCTGGGCTACTTCTTTTCGTGAGTTTTCGCGAGTGGGGAATTAGTGCTGGTGTGGCTCATGCTGCTCTCATCGGACTTCTTTGTCTTATGACGATTGTTGCATCCTTCACGACTTTGCTGGTGATCTCCGGCCTGCTTTCGTGGCTCGACTATCGTCGGGAGGAGTGTGTCCTGACCGAAGAGCTCTTTGGTCCCGGATTCCGGGAACCTCCTCGCATCTCCAACTTCTATCGGTGGAATGAGACTTACATCATTTGCTTTGTCCTGATGTCGACGGTGTTCGCTTGGCTGCTTGTCCTTCGCTTCGCGATTCCGAACATGGCGGAGTGACTTGGTGGTTGTACCCTATTTCTGCTGGCCGGCTCGCCGAGCCGTGACAGTTGCAAGATCATTCGGGTGAGATCTCCTGCGGCGGCGCGGCGGGAGAAGCATTCGACTTGCCTAGTCGGCGGATGCCGGAGCCTCGGCCGTTCGCGGAGAGCCGTCCGGATGAGCCCTGGTGCTGGCTGGCGTACTTCGTGCGGCATCCCCGTAAATGATCTTGGGGTCCTTCGACAAAATTTTGACAACGCCTGGACTCGGCGCTGAGCGGCGGATGCGAGATCATTTGTGTATGTCTGAGGGGTGGGTTGATCAAGAGTCGCTAATCGATGATCTTTTGCAAGTGCGACGTGCGCTGGGTCGTCGGCTGGCGGTGCTGCGG
Source organism: Solwaraspora sp. WMMA2059 (assembly GCF_027497315.1). Classification (GTDB taxonomy): domain Bacteria; phylum Actinomycetota; class Actinomycetes; order Mycobacteriales; family Micromonosporaceae; genus Micromonospora_E. Next base: position 753,057 of record NZ_CP114908.1, read on the forward strand.
CAGGCGGCCGGTTACACGCAGCATCAGTTGTCGGCGGTGATCCACTACCACCGCAGCAGCGTGGCGAACGTCGAGACCGGTCGTCAGCGGGCGCCACGCGACTTTTGGCAGCGGGCGGACAAGCTGCTGGACGCCGGTGGTGACCTGCTGGCGGCGTTTGACCGTGTCGAGTCGCAGCACCGGCGGCATAAAGTTGATCAGATGGCCAGCCGGTTCCCGGCCGAGACGACCCCGGAGGTCCCGCCGGAGTCTGGCCAGGGCGGAGCCGTCCGATCGATCGTGCAGGCCGCGCACGAGACCCGTGAACATGCTTTGAACGCAGGTGCATTGGCAGTGTCAGATGTTGCTATCGAGCAGTTGCGCGACGACGTCAGCCGGCTGGCGCGGCGCTTCCCGGAGCTGGAGCTGCAGCAGATCGTCGGCGAGACGCTCCGCATCCGCGATCTCGCGGTGCGCCTGCTGGAGCACACCCGCAGGCCAGCGCAGCAGAGCGAGCTGTATCTGATTGTCGCCCAAGCGGCGGCGCTGCTGGCCAGCGAGAGCGTCGACCTCGGGCTGTGGTCACCGGCGATGCAGTACGCCCGCGCCGCCTACGCCTACGGCGAGATTGTCGGCCACGCTGGTGCGTGCGCCTACGCCCGAGGGATGCAGGCGACGATCGCCTACTGGACCGGGCAGGTCGACGACGCCGTTCACTACGCACAAGCCGCCGTCGACCTCGCCCCGGCCGGTGTCGCGCGGGTCCGCGCGTACAGCGTCCTTGCTCGTGCTCTGGCGTACCGAGGAGATGCGGGCGCGGTGGTGACCGCGATCGCAATCGCCACGGACGCCCGCAGCCAGGCCGGTCGTGACGAACTGCATGACGTCGTCGGCGGCGAGTTTGGGTTCACGGTCGAGCAGCAGGCCCGCTGCGATGGGACCGCGCTGCTGCAGGTCGGCCAGGTCGCGCAGGCCACTGACGCGGCACGCCGCGCGCTCGATCTGGCGGCGGCGACCCAGGCGCAGTGGCCGACGATCGTGGCGGAAGCCCGCGTCGACCTGGCGGCCTGTCTGCTGCTCGGCGGGCAGCTCGACGCGGTGGAGCCGACGCTCGCGCCAGTGTGGGCGATGCCGCCGCAGTGGCGTCGCACTGGGCTGATCGGCCGCATCGATCGATTGAGGGGGTCACTGGGTGACCGGCGGTGGCGGGACACCTCAGTCGCCCAGTCAACTGTGGATCGAGCCGAGGCGTTCGTGGCCGTACGGCCGGAGATTCCGGCGTTACCTGGCGTTTGAGGTGCGCTGCCACTCGGATATCAGTTCGCCTTCCCGGTCCTGCGGCAGGCCGTGGTCGGCGGCGCGGGCTGCCTCGCCTTCGCCGACGACCCAGCTGCCGCCCTCGGTCAACCACGACCAGGTGTCCTCGATCGTCGCCGCGAGAGGTGCGCAGCGCAGTCCGGCGGCGTGTGCCCGTGAGCTGTCGACGGCCCACACGCCGGAGTGGGTACGCCACAGCGGCAGACCGGTCCACTGCTCGACGCCGTTCGCGGTCAGCCAGGCGGGGCCGGCCCAGATCGGTTCCGCGTCCGACCCGGTTGCCGTGATGCAGCCGGTGACCAGTTCCGCGAAGGTGGCGTGGCCGGGTGGAGCGGTGATGTTGAACGTGCCCGAGGTGCCAAGGCGGGCGCAGCGGAGGGCGAAGTCGGCGACGTCGCGGACGTCGATCGGCTGGATCGGTCGGGCCGCCGGGGCGGGCGCCAGCAGCTGGCCGCCGCGGGCGGCGCGGGCAAGCCACCAGGTGAGCCGACCTACGTACTCGTAGCGGCCGAGGATCACGCCGGGGCGCAGGATCGTCGTCTTGTCGGTGCCGATTGCCGCTGTCACGGCCTGTTCGCAGCCGGCTTTGAGCGCGCCGTACTGGCCGGCGTAGCCGAGGTCGGCCCCGAAGTCGGCGTCGGCGTCCGGTGGGCAGTCGAAGACCAGGGAGTCTTCGTCGAGTGGCTGGTCGGGCCAGCCGGTATAGACGTTGACAGTGGACAAGTAGACGTAATGCCCGACCACAGGGGCCAGTGCCGACGCGGCGGCCTGGACCTGGTTCGGGACGTAGCCGATGGTGTCGATCACGGCGTCCCACGGGCCGTGGCCGGCCAGCCGGTGGAGGTCGTCGGGGTTCTCCCGGTCGCCGTGGACAGCGGAGACCCCTGGGGTGTCGGCTGCTGACGTGCCCCGGTTGAAGGTGGTGACCGCCCAGCCGGCGGCGAGCGCCCGCTCTGCGAGGTGGCGTCCAAGGAACCAGGTCCCGCCCAGGATTAGCAGCCGCATTCCCTCATCATGGCGCACCGACGGATCGACGGCTGATGTGCCCGGAGTGTCAGCCGATTGCTGCCGTCGGCGTGATCCGTAGCCGACAACGAGATCGAACGAGTTCGCTCAGTGGGCACGTGATTCGTGTCCGATCGATCTTGCGGGAGACGACTGTGGGAAGACTGCTGGCGTTCACCATGCTGGGCATAGCCGCCGGATTCATGCTCGGCTTCTTCACGTTCCGGTTGAAGCAGCGGTGGTGTCCGGTGTGTGGGGCGTCGTTGCGGTGTCCGGAGTGTGCGCCTCGGCATTCGATGCGGTTCAGCCCGACCGGTCCGGCCGGCGTGCCCGGCGCGGCTGGTGCTGGTAGGGCGGGTGCTGTGGGTCGGGCTGCGGTGGACGCGGCTCGGGTGAACCGTGGGCGGTGGTCGCAATGAGGGGGCGGTTGCGGGGCCTGGCCGCCGCCGGTGGTGGGGTGCTGGTCGTCCGCCATGACGGGCGACCTGGGGTCGGCCGAGTCGGCAGTACGGCGTACCGCGATGTTGCCGGCGCGGAGCCGGCGGCCGACAGCGGTGGCGGTGGTGGTCATGTGGCGGTGCGGCCGTCGTGGTCGTGTGCCGGTTGCGGCGAGTTGTGGCCGTGTCTGGTGGCGCGGGTCGAGTTGGCGGGCGTGCTGGGGCCGGTCGCGTTGGCGACGTACATGGTGGAGCGGATGACCGAGGCGGCGTTCGACCTGCCCGACGTGACGGCGGCGGAGTTGTTCGACCGGTTCCTGGTGTGGACGTGGCGGCCGTGCTGACCGTACGGCCGGCGACGGCCGCCGACGTCGAACCCCTCGCGGAGTTGATGGCGCAGTCGTGCGTGCTGGACCCGGTGGTGGCGTGGCTGATCAGTGACCATGCGCTGCGGTATCTGACGATGCACCGGTTCTTCACTGCCGAGTTGGAGTTCGGCGTACGGCACGGGATCGTCGATGTGGTCGGGCACTGTGACGGGGTGGCGATCTGGTACCCGCATCCGTTCGACCGGCTCCTCGGCGCGGAGCATCAGCGTCGGCGGTTGCGGGCGTGCGGCGACCGCCACGGCCCATACGCGCACTACACCTTTACCGCTGGCCGGGTGGAGGCGACCGGTCGGCATCATCATCTGGCGTTTCTGGCGGCGGCACCCTGGCTGCGACGGCGAGGCATCGGGTCGGCGCTGCTCGGCGCGCATCATGCCCGGCTGGACCGGATCGGGATGCCGGCCGTGGTCGAGGCGAGCAGCCCACGGTCCCAGGCGTTCTACCTGCGCCACGGCTACCGGCTCGTCCGGGTGGCCCACCTGCCGGCCGGCGGCCCGCCGTTGTGGGCGATGCGTCGGGGCGGCGCACCACCCGACCAACCACCGATGGCCGCCGCACTTCGGGTCGGCTGAGTCGGACGCTGGCCTGCGGCCACGTTGTCGCAGGCCAGCGGGTCACGAAGCGAGAGGGAACTCCGCACGAGTGCTCGGCCTGGCTCAGGCCGAGCGCGACCCGGCGGTCGTAGACGGCCTGACCGAGGGCGATGCGCCGATGCGGCAACCTGGTCGACCGACCACCGATGGCCGCCGCCCTGCGCGTTGGCCGAACCGGTGTCGACGGCGCCAGAGTATGTTCCGTGACACGGAGCGGGAGCTGATGCGACGGGTGGACTTCACGTGCAATGCTGACGACCGATCGGGACGTTGAGGGGGTGGAATGAGCGACATCCGGTTCAGCGAGGGAATCCTGAACTTCACCCAGGCCGCACGGCACCTGCGGGTGCCGCAGCAGACATTCCACCGCTGGGCGAAGGGCTACCCCCGGGGTGGGCCGCTGCTGCACATCGCGGACCCTCAGTCGAGTCCGCTGCCGGTCACCTTCATCGCCCTGGCCGAGGCGCACGTGCTGGAGGCGCTGCGTACCGCCGGCGTGCGTCCGCAACGGATCCGTCCCGCGCTCGAAGCCCTGCAGCAGGAGTTCGGCCGCGAGTACGTTCTCGTCGCGCCTGAGCTGGCCACCGACGGAGTCGACGTCCTGTGGGACTTCAACAAGAGCCTGGCCGATCACGGGCTCATCGTGGGCGGCACCAACCAGCACGTGATCCGGGAAATCGTCGCCGATCACATGCAGTACATCGCCTTCGGTGGCGATGGCTTCCCGGAGCGGCTGCAACTGTCCGCCTGGCTCCCGTCGAAGGTTGAGGTCGACGTGCGCCGGGCCTTCGGACAGCCCATCTTCGCCGGCACCGGGACGAGAGTGGCGGACGTCGCAGGCATGATCAAGGCAGGTGAGAGCGCTGAAACGGTCGCGGACGAGTTCGGCCTCTCCATCAGCGACGTCCGTACCTCCGCCCGCATCCTCCTGGGCGTCGCCGCCTGAGTTCTACATCGACGAGAACATGCACGGGCGCTCGTTGCGCCGGTTCATCTTTGGCCTGGGCTACGTCGTGCACAGCCCTGCGTCGGTGTTCGGCAGGGAGCGGCTCGAAGCAGGGCTCCGCGACGAGGAGTGGCTGCCGGTGGTCGGGTCAAAGGGCTGGGTGGTGTTCGGGCGTGACCAGAACATCCTCAAGCGGGAGGTGGAAATCCGCGCACTCCTCGACGCGAAGGTCCACATGTTCCTCTTTCCCGGCGAGATCAGCCGCGCGGAAATCTTGGAGGTCGTCGGAGCCAACCTTGCTGAGATCTGCACAGTGGCCTCCGCGCGGCGGCCGAACGTGTACTGGCTCAGGAAAGACAGCGTCGTCAGCTACGAGCAACGCCTGAACGAGCGGCTCCGCCGCCGCAACTGATTCTGATGTCCAACTCACCTTGCAGCGCTCCGGGCGGTCGGAGGCGGCGCAGCGCCTCACCTCGATGACGGACGAGGAGTGAACACCGGCTCCCGAGTGGACCACCGCTGGCGCGCCGCGTTGTCGATCCAGTAACGCTTGTGCGACGCTGCGCAGTCAGTGCGGTGACGGCAGCTGGAGGCGTGGTGCGTGAGGTCGAGGTCAAGTACCGCGTCCAGGACCGGGAAGCGCTGCTCGTCGCGCTCACCGCGCGCGGCGTCGAGCTCGGTCCGCCCGTCGTGCAGGACGACCAGGCGTACGCTCCGACCACCTGGTCGTACGGCGACAACAGGCTCGGCGTCCCCTTCGTGCGGTTGCGGACCGTCGACGGCCGGCACACCTTCACCCTGAAACGCCCCGCCGACAACACGCTCTCCTGCGACGAGTACGAGACAGCGGTGGCCGACCGCGAGCAGATGCACGCCGCGATCCTGGCGATGGGTTTCCGCGTCACCGTGCGAATCGCGAAAGTACGCCGTACCGCCGAAGTGCCCGACGGTGAGCTGTGCGTCGATGACGTCGCCGGCCTCGGCACGTTCCTTGAGCTGGAACGCATCGTCGGTGACGGCGTGCCCGGCGCGGCGGTGCAGGCCGAGTTGGCGGCGTTCGTCGCGTCACTCGGCGTCGCGGCGATCCGCACCGACGAGACGTACGACTCGCTGGTCCGCGCGGCCCTCGCCTCAGCCTGATCGCTGTGCTGACGACCAGGTCAGGCAGGTCGGTCGTTGGCCGGTCGACACGTACTCGACAGCGGCCTGTCGGGCGGTGTCGACGCTGATCCGGGCCAGCCAGGCGGGCACGTCAACGGTCCCGCTGTCCGGCGACTCCAGCACGGCGATCGGCACGGTCGGATCGAGCTGTACGCCGTACGAGCCGTCCGACCAGCGTAAGGCAGCTCGTCCGACGTCAATGTCCACATCGATGCGTAACTGCGGCGGTGCGTCCGCCGGTCCGAACCAGATTGTCTGGCCGCACCCGCCATGCGGCATGATCGATGACGCCTGCTCGTCGAACCACTCACCGGCGTCATCCGGGCCGGCCAGCGGCTCCCGATGTCCGTGGTAGTCGGTCATGACGAACTTCATCGGATTATCCTCTCGCCCGTGCCCACGTAGGTCCGTTTCCACCAGGTTTTTCCCTGGTCCCGTGTCGCGTAGACCGTGAGCTCGGAGCCTGGGGGAATGATGGATGGCAGGATCTTGTCGCAGGACCATTCATGATCCTGGTCGCGTTGATTGCTTCCACACACGGTGTTGTCGAGCACGAGATCCGCCTTGGCGGTGCCGTCGCGCCGCATCATCGCGGCTACCTTGGACTCGACGTGTTGATAGAAGGTGACGGGCGGGCCCCGCAGCGGATCGGAGATAAGGTCCGCTGCAACGCTTTTGTCTCGTCCGCCGGACTCGACCCGGTTACCCGCGTAGCTGCCAGAGGTGGGACGGTTCACGCCTTCCGGGCGCGGCAGGAACGTCGATCCTGCCTCCGCGACATGTCGAGGGAGGGTTTCCGGAGCTGACCACCAGGCGCCCGCCGGAGATGGTGTCGAAGAGCCTCCGGATCCGATCGAGGATCCGTTGATCCTGGCCGCGTAGTTGCCGATGTGCTCGCGGGACCTGGACAGATGCTCCAGCGCGGCGGCGAGATGCTGCTGTGCACGATTGACCGCTGCGATTGCAGCGAGGATGTGTGGATGGCTGCTGCCGCGGGCTGACCTGCGCAACGCGTCGGTCAGGCGGGCGGTTCTCGCCGCCAGGTCGGCAACTGAGCGCGTTGGCAGTCGCCGCACGGCTCGTTCAAGGGCGGAGATGACCTTGTCGAGCGCCAACTACGCCCCCATGACCCGAAGGTAGTTTCTGCACTCGCCGGCCGCCGTGTTCAGCTCAACTCGTACGGACTCGAGTTCGTCGATCGCGGCCCGAAGCTCCGCCAAGGCTGCCAAGGCGTCTGGTGCCTGCGCTCCTTGTAGCGTCAGGGTCAGCGCAGTCATGACACCTCGTACCTCGTCGCCGATGCAGCTGGCGGTCGATCGGGTCAGTTCCTCGGCTGCTTGTCTAATGATCTTCGCAACATCCTCTACCGACATAACATGTCCCTGGCTCGGCTTTGGTTGCTGGTGTTCATTACCTGTGGGTAGGACAGAGTTCCACTGTAGCTTCTGTTGAAGCTTGTAAATGATCTTCGTCGCCCAAAGACAGAATTCTGACTACGATTCCCTGGTAACCGTGGAAGTTGCGAGATCATTTCTTGATCCGTGGCCTGAGTCGATCAAGAGTCGAGTCGATGATCTTTGCGGATACAACGCATGCTCTCGACGGCCGTCGCTGTCGGCGATGCGCCGGGGCGGCGCATCACCCGGCCCACCACCCATGCGATCCTCGGTCCGTGATGGAGGCGGCGCGGCGTGATCTGGATCTGATGCGGGAGTCTGCGGCGGCCTGGCCGCAGCTGCGGTACGAGCCGGCCACCGGTGCCGACGGCTATGTCTACGACCGCCACGCGGCCCGGCGGGCGGCCCTGCTGTGGGCGATGCAGTACGACCGGCGGGCCGACGATCTGCCGCTGCTGCGCATGCTGGCCGAGCAGGAGGCGGTATGCCGACGCAGCGCGCCGTTCCAAGGGCTCACCGAGGAGACCGAGCTGGCCGGTTTCCTGCTCGCCGAGCATGCCCGGGTCGAGGACGTCTGGCTGCACTGGCAGATCAAGCGGGCCAACTTCGACACCTGGTGCGGCTACGACGTGGAGCACCTGGCCGCCGCCGGTGTGCAGGCCACTGTCGACTTCGTCCGCGCCAGTGTGCACCCGGACCGGGCGGATGTGCTGGAACGCCTGCTCGACGAGGACGGCCAGCCGTGCGTCTCCGAGGACGACCTCGTGCGGTGGGCGGAGAACGCGCGGTCGCGTTTCCCGGCCGATCCGGCCGACGAGGACCCGCTTCAGTGGATCGAGCGGGCCAAGCTGATCGGGGACACCGGGCTCGCCCGCCGGTGGCTCGACGACTGGGCGGCCGGCCGTGAGCGGGACGCGTCGACCCTCGGCGTACTGCGGTATCAGCTGGCGGACCTGGGAACGTACGCGCTGGCGGCGCAGGCCCAGCGGGAGAGCTTGCGGTACGCCGACACCGACTGGGAGCGGGCATCAGCGTGGCAGTCCCTGGCCGAGTTGGAGCGCCTGGCCGGCGACCACCGGGCCGCCTGGCAGGCGCTGGGTGAGTGCCGCCGGGCATTGGCGGATGTGTCCGGCTGGACGGAGGTCGGCCTCGGCCGGATGTACGTCGAGCAGCTGTTCCTGCTGGCCTGCTCCGCTGACGACGAGTTGGCCGGGGTGGTGTTCGCCGAAGCCGACCGGCAGGCCGGCGACGTCCCCAGGTTGCCCCTGGTGGTGCTGCGGGCCGCCAGCGACGCCGCCGACAAGGCCGGTGACCAGGCCAGGGCGGAACACTACCGGCGACTGCGCGACGCTGAACAACAGCGCATCGACGGCGAACTCGGCCGGTCGACCCCTTGACCGTCCTGGTCACGAGTCTGGGTGGCTGGGCGGCGTCGGTCGTGCTCGTATCGCTATCCCGGCAGCGACGAAGCACACGCCGGCCCCAACGATCAGCGGGATCCGGCTACCGAGGTGCACCGCTGCGGAGCCAAGGGGAAGGGCCAGCACGATCGGGCCGAACATCACGGTGTTCGCGGTGGCTGCGACGCGGCCGAGGACGGCCGGCGAGGTGGTGGTCTGGATGGCGGTGATGGCTGCGGTCAGCGTCCACGGCAGACCTACCCCCACCACGACGCCGGATGCGAGCGTCCCCGGCCACCAGGGCAGGCAACGGGCGAGCAGTCCGACCGCGAAGAGCGCCGCGCCGGCAGCACCGATCGAGATCGTGCCATGCCGGCAGATGAGTCGGCCGGCCACCAGACCAGCAGCGATCGACCCGGCCCCCTGGGCTGCGCTGAGCGCGCCGAGCGCGGTCGCCGGTAGGTCGAGCACGTCCGTGACCACGGTGTAGGTGGCCGCCGTCTGGAATCCGGAGGTGGCGATGGCGACGGCTGCCAGCCCGACGGGGACGATGAGCAGCCGGCTCCTGTGCAACGCGGTGCCGCTGATCCGGACCTGGCCGGTGGGTGGCGACGGCCGGTGGTCGGCGAGCCGCAGGGCCGCGTACAGGACTGCGGCCGCGACCAGGGCCCCGGCGCTGATGGTGGCGACGACCGCCCCGCCTCGCCAGGCGTAGAGCCCGGCCCCGGCGAGCGGCGCGACGAGCTTCATGCCCTCCATCGCGCTGGAGCGCCAACCGTTGACATCGGCGATCCGGCCGGCATCGACCGCCGCCGGCAGCAACGCCGTTTCGCCCGCGTCGCGCAGGACCATGCCGACGCCGTACGCGAGGGAGACCGCGAAGATCAGCCAGGTCTCGCCTGGACCCCGCACCAGATGCAGGCTGAGCAGGGCGGCGGCCGTGGTCAGGTTCACCGCGATCACGGCAGGTCGACGCGGCAGCATGTCGAGCACCCGGCCCAGCCACGGCCCGGCCAGAGTCGGGGCGTAGACGCCGAGGCCGGCCAGCGCGGCGAGGCTGCTGGACCCGGTCAGATCCAGCAGCCAGATGGCGGTGACGAGCGCCATCGCGTTGCTGCCAAATCCGGACAGGACGGAGGTCGCTACGAAGAGCGCGGCGTTACGGCTGGGCACAACGATGATGGTTCGACCTGAGCCTGGTCGAATCAATGCCTTAGGTGCTTGTCAATGATCTGTTGACAAGTGCTGGCGGCGTGCCCTGCCGGGTGGGGGTAGCTCGGCGTCGGCTGTCGCCAGGTCCTCTGCGACGTGCACTGCCAGGGCGAACAAACCCGCAGGCGGCGCGTCGAGCGCGGCGGCAACAGTCGACCGGACCAGCGCGGCGCGCGGGAACCGGCCGTCCCACGAACGGTCTACCGCGATCCACCGCTCCAACTCGGCGAGGGCGGTGCGCAGCCGGATCAGCTCGGTGGCGTAGTCATGATCCGCACGACGCCGCTGTGACCGCATCGCCGACACGAGCCGCTGATGGCGCTGTTGTGCTGCCTGACGGCTCGTCAAGCCAAGTGCCTGGGCGATCGCTGTCCAAGTGGCCCCGGTGAGGCGGGCCCGCTCGATCAGCCCCAGCTCGCGCTCGTCGAGCTGCTCGCGCGCCGCCTGTACGGCTGCGAGTTGTTCCAGGGACTCGTCCACCTCGTCAACAATATGTTGACGAGCGGGCGGTCAGCTCAGGTAGCGGTCGAACCAACCGAGGATGCGTTGCGGGTTCTTGGCGAAGTAGCGGTAGCCGTCCCAGCGGCGGGTGCTGCCCTCGATCCAGAACAGGTCCTTGTCCACCGGGATGTTGTCGTAGACCGCCTGGACGTCGTCCGGCCGGGTGAGTATGTCGTCGCGTACCTGGTAGAGCAGCGTCGGGACGTTGACGCTACGAGCGGCCTGCACTGGTGACATCTCGTCGAGCCGGAACCCGGTGTGGACCCGGACCCGCTGTTCCAACTCGTCGATGTACCGAGCCGGAATGCCGGCTGCGGCAAGCGACTGCTCCATGGTGACCCGTGGCGACAGCGGCTGCGGCGCGACCATGGCCCGGACGCCCTCGAACGCTGCCGGTTCGGCCCGCATCGCGAACATCGTGGCGTTCGCGCCCATGCACCGGCTGAACAGCCCGATGGTCATGTGCGTCAGGTCCGCTCGGTTGCGGACGTACGCCAGCGAGCCCAGCACGTCGCGGGCCTCGTAGACACCGGCGGAGATGACGCCGCCGTTGGCCGCACCGGTCTGTCCGAGGTTGCGCAGGTCGTACGCGAGCACGTTGTACCCGGCGTCATGCAGGATCTTGTAGTCCGGGATGAAGTCGACCTCGTTGTCGTTTCCGGTCGCCGCCCACATCGATTTCCACGGCTCAAGGTGCGCGGGCAGGCCGGAACGGCTGAACCACAGGGGGTGGTTGGCGATGATCAGCTTGTCCGAGCCTGCAGCGGGGATGTACCAGCCCTCCAGCGGCACGCCGTCCTTCGACGGGAACGTGACCTCCTGAAAGTCCAGTCCAGCCTCCGTCGGGCTGTGCCAGACCGGCGACCGCAGGGTGGTGCCGAAGGCAGCGGCGTAGCCGCCGATGAACTGCTCGATCTGCTCCGCCCTGGGGGCGGTCGGAGCGGTCGGTGTGGTCGGTGCGTCGGTGTCCGTCATGACGACGACTCTCCGCGCTGCTGGCAGGTGCGGGAAGGCCGACCGATTCATGGTCACCCCGACCGTAGGAGTTCCACACCTACCCTCTCCTGCGGTCACCGCACCTACGCTGGGGAAATGCGCAACGACAACCCGCTCGGCGACTTTCTGCGGGCCCGTCGGGAGCACACCGCGCCCGGCGGCCTCGGTCTGCCGGCTGGCGGCCGTCGTCGGGTGCCGGGCCTGCGGCGCGACGAGGTGGCGGTTCTTGCCGGCATGAGCACCGACTACTACGTACGCCTGGAGCAGGGCCGCGAACGGCACCCGTCGGCCGAGGTGATCAACGCCCTGGGGCGGGTCTTCGGCCTGGACGCTGACGCCCTCGCGCATCTGCACCAACTCGCCCGACCGCAGCACCGGGCCTCGGAATCCGACCACGTCGGTCCCGGCCTCATCGCGCTGCTGCAACGCTGGCACGACACACCGGCGATCGTGCAGAACCGGTACGGCGATGTGCTCGCCTGCACCGGCCTGGCGCTGGCGATCCATCCGAGCCTGACACGCGACCGGAATCTCGTGAGACTACTTTTCTCGACCCCGCCGAACGGGCGCTCTTCCCCGACTGGGAGGAGCAGGCACGTCAAGGCGTGGCGTGGCTGCGGGCCGACGCCGACCCCGGTAGCCCGCGCCTCGCGGCCCGGGTGGGCGAGCTGACGCTCAAGAGCCCGGACTTCGTCCGGCTCTGGGCCCGGCACGACGTCCGCGTCAAGTCCGCCGGCCGCAAGAGGTTCGCGCATCCGGTCGTGGGGGAGTTCGCCGTGAACTTCGAGACGTTCCAGGTCAACGGGAAGGCTGGACAGACGCTCACCGTCTACCACACGGCACCTGGAACGAGCGACGCCGATGCGCTCACCCTGCTCGCCAGCCACGCGGCCACCGCGTCCACCGACCGCGTCGACGCGCCGCGCGATGTCGTTGTCGTCGACCGCCCGAGGTAACGAATCTGGCGCGGACCGGCCGGTCCTGAGCGGGTGCCCGCTACAGCCGCTCGATCCTGACCGGTGCCCGCTACGGTTGGCCGCCGGTGCCGGTCTGCCAGAAGACCTGCCGGGTGGACCCGGACCGCAGCACCAGGTTCCCGTCGTCGCGCAGCACCAACTCCGGGCTGGGGCCAGCCCCGACGGAATCCGACGCCCACACCGCCGCCGCATCAGCGGCTGAGTTGTCGTAGACGACGAGGTTGCCGTCGGGCTGCATCCTGGTCTCCCGCACGCTCATGCCGCCGACGACGATCTGGTGTGTGCCGGACGACCAGAGCACGCTGGTGCCGGGCCCGTACAGGACCAGGTTGCCGTCCTGCTGTTGCATCAGGTGGTAGACCTCGTTCGGCGAGGACAGGTACCGCAGGGTGGTGAGCCGGTAGCCGGCCGGCATCGTGCCAGCGTACGACAGGGAGCTTTTCTGTTCGGACAGGCCCGTCAGCGTCATCACCGTCGAGCCGTCCCTGCGGGCCAGATGGAAGTGTCCCTGGTTGGTGACCATCACCCTGGTCGCGTCGGAATCCTTGGTGTTGGATGCCCAGGCGACGCTGCCGTCGGGGCGGTAGATGACGAGGTTGCCGTCGCTCTGCATGACGACCCGGCTTCCGGGCTGGCCGTTGGTGTTGCTGGCCCACCAGTCGTAGGGGCCTTGGCAGATGTTGGGTCGGGGCGCCCCGCAGGGCGACGGACCGTAGGCGACGAGGTTGCCGTCGGTCTGCATCAGCAGGCCGAACCGGCCGTCGGGGGAGAGGATGTACTCGCCTGCGTACATGGTCGTGTCCGCGTTGAGCTGGCTGCCGATCCTGGTCGCGCCGACGAACGCACCGGTCCGGATCGCGCCGGTGGCGGGTTGCGCCGGGGCGGCGGGCGACATCGACCCCGGCGACGCCGCCGCGGCGACGGCCTGCCGGTCCGGGCCTGCCTGCGACGCCGTCGGGCTCGGCGTGGCACCGGGCGACGGTGCTGCCGGATCGGGCGTTGCCGGATCCGCCGGCCCAGCGGACGACTCCGCCGTCGGCTCGCCGGTCAGCGCCACCGCCCCCGGCGTCTCGATCTCGTCGGACCGGTTCGCGAAGGCCACGGCCGTTGCGATCGTCAGCACCACGGCGACCATGCCGAGCGCGCCGAGCAGCAGCGCCGGCCGCCGAGGTCGGGTCGGCGGCGCGTTGTCGCCCGGGCCAGGATGCGACACCCCGACGATTTCCGTGGCGGCACTGTCGATGCCGACATCGCCGCTGCGCTCACCCGTCGGGGTGCCGGTGACGACAACTGCCGGATCGACATCCGCCCACGGGTCGACCGGATCATGCTGCGACATTGACATCTCCTGACGGACCAGCGACAAGGTACGGGTCGTCCGGAATCCGGACGCGGCGCACCGGGGCCAGGCCACGGTGCCTGGCGCGAACAAGGCACCAGCGGGAAATCCTGCCAATCCCTGGAGGCCGTTGACCAGTCGCGACCGGCGAATCTAGGCAGTCGCCACGTCTGACCGTGGACCTTGACCCGCGCGTCGCGCTCGTCGCGTACGGGCAGACGTTGGCGTCGCTGCGTTGGGCGATCCGCACCGTCTGCGGCCTGTTGATCGGCGCGATGGCGCTGCCGATCGGCTTGCAGACGACCCCGGTGCTGAGCTTGATGGTGCCGTAGCGGCGCGGTCCCGGACGCCGGGCCAAGGGCGCGATCACCCCTGGCCGATGCCGGCGTCGGGGGGCAGTCGGAGCACCGGCCGGCCGAGCATCGGCAGCAGGCTGGCCAGCATCCCGACGGCGCACACCCACAGTGCGGTCCGTTCCCCGATCGCCTGGACCAGGAAGCCGCCGAACAACCCGCCGACCGGCATCATGCCCCACATCAGGAACCGCATGGCGGAGTTCATCCGCCCGTGCAGTTCCGGCGGGCAGATGGCCTGACGGTAGGTGATCTGGGCGACGTTCTGGATGGCGCTGCCGCCGATGTAGGCGGCGTAGCCGATCGGGTAGAGCACCACCAGCCAGCCCTGACCCACCAGCGGCATGAGCAGCAGCAGCGGAAACGTCACGGCGAACGGCAACCACAGCGTACGGGCGATGCCGAACGTCGCGACGAAGCGGTTGGCGAACACGCTGCCGACCACCCCGCCGACCGCGACGGCCCCGGTCACCAGGCCGTACGCCGCCGGCGACAGGCCGAGCGTGTTCACCAGCAGCAGCGGCTGGACGGTGAGCAGCGCGTACTCGAACAGCAGGGCGATCATGCCGTGCAGCACGACCAGCCGGAGAATCGGCTGACCGGCGACGTACCGCACTCCGATGGTGAGCTCCCGGCCCAGCCGTGGCCGTCCACTGGGCCGGTCGACCTGCGGTTCCGGTGGCCGGATCCGGCCGAGCAGCCAGGCGGAGGCCAGGTGGCACACCGCGTTGAAGGCCAGCGCGCCCGAGGCGGTGACGATCTGCACCAGCGCCCCGCCCAGGGGCGGTCCGGCCAGCTGACTGCCGTTGCCGGCCACCTCCAGCTTGCTGAAGCCGGCCAGTAGGCGGTCCTTGCCCACCAGGTACGTGACGTAGCCCTGCTGCGCCACGTCGAAGAAGACGTTGCCGACCCCGATGACCAGGGCGACCACGTACAGCTGCCCCAGGCTCAGCGCCCCGAACGCCGCTGTCACCGGCACCGACAGCAGCACCAGCGCGCGGACCAGGTCGGCGGCCACCAGCACCGACCGCTGCCGTAGCCGGTCCACCCAGACCCCGGCCGGCAGCGCGACGACGAGGAAGGCGAGCGTGCTCGCCGCCACCAGGAGCCCCACCTGCTGGGCCGAGGCATCCAGCACGAGCACCGCGAGCAGCGGCAGGGCGACGAGTGCGACGTGGCCGCCGGTGCGGCTGACCACATCGGAGGCGAGCAGCAGACGGAAACCGCGATGGGAGCGCAGCAGGTCGTCGGCTGGCCGTACCCGCTCGGGCACGTCCACTGTCGTCAAGGAACCAACCTCCGGGGTGTCATCGACCGGACCGGACCCGCTGTTGCCGTGGCGGCGTGCGCCAACCGTCGCACGATCTCGGTGAGGATAGCGGGGGTGGTGGCGAAGTTGAGTCTGAGGAAACCCGTGCCCGGCGGGCCGAACTCGGCACCGTCCATCACGCTCACCCGCGCGCGTTCGGCGAGGTCTGCGGCCGGCGGGTAGTCGCGCAGGTCGAGCCAGCCCAGGTAGGTGCCTTCGGGCGGGGTGTAGCGGGCCATCGGCAGGTGCACGCCGAGCAGCTCGGCCAGCAGATGCCGGTTGCGGTCGAGCCGGCCGAGCACCGTGTCGAGCCACGGCCCACCGGCCAGGTACGCGGCCGTGGCGGCCAGCACGCCCAGGGTGGCGGTGCCGTCGGTGTGCAGCCGTCCGAGCTCACCCCACCGCTTACGGTCGGCGTCGTTGCTGGTCAGCAGCTGAGCGCACTTCAGACCCGCCACGTTCCACGCCTTCGACGTCGACGTGGCTGTCACCGTGTGTCCGGCCGCCGCTTCACAGCAGGTGGCGTACGGGACATGCCGGTGCCCGGGATACACGAGCGGTGCGTGGACCTCGTCGCTGAACACCCGGCCACGGTGCCGTTCGACGACCTCCGCGACGGCCAACAGTTCACCGGGCTCCATGACCGCGCCGAGGGGGTTGTTGGGGTTGCAGAGGACGAGCGTGTTCCCGCCCGCCGCGAAGGCGCGGTCGAGAGCGTCCAGGTCGTAGCCGTAGCGCCCTGCGGACGCCACCATCTCGACCTGGATGACGCGTCGACCGAGCAGCCGGGGTACGGCCAGGAACGGCGGGTACGCGGGCACCGGCACGATGACGGCCGAGCCGGGCCGGGAGAAGCAGTCGATGGCGACGTGCAGGGCACGGATGACGTCCGGCAACGGCCGCACATCCGCCGGCGAGAGGTCCCATCCGTACCTGTCGTGTTGCCAGGCGGCGCACGCCTCAGCCAGCTGTGCCGTCAGCTGCGGCGTGAGGTAGCCGACCTGACCGCGGTCCACCGCGTCGTGCAACGCGTCCGCAACGTCGGGTGCCGTACCGAAGTCCATCTCGGCCACACACGCCGCCAGTCTTCCCGGGCCGGCGGCGGCCCACTTCAGCCCACCGCGCTCGCGCAACGAGTCGACGGTGACGACGTCGGAACCTGTCCACACCTGCGTTGTCACCTACTCCGTCAACACGTGTTTGCCGGCGGCGATGCTCGCCTCCCAGTTCTGCCCGTCGAATTCCACAAACTCGATGTTCTCGGCGGGGGAGAGGTCGAGGCACCGCGCGTTGACGCTGAAATAGCCGGTGGGATGCGATCGGGGGCGGTAGAACGGCAGCACGCCGCAGACCGCGCAGAAGGTGTGGTCCGCGATGCGGTTGCCGAACCGGTACGGCTTGAGGAACTCCTGTCCCTGGTGCAGCTTGAACCGCGCCTCCGGGGTCATCAGTTCCTGGTGGCCGTGCCGGTGGCAGATTCCGCAATTGCACAGGGTGATGGTCAGGTTGCGACTGGCCGCTGCGGAAAATACCACCCCGCCGCAGTGGCAGCTGCCGTCGTACCACACGCGTTCGATGGTCTCGGTCGTTACCGTCACCTCTTCGGTCATAGCGTCACTCCGATCAGTTGGCGGTTGCGAGCGCGGGCAGGTCGGCGGGCAGGCCGAACGACATGGGCAGCATGCGGTGCGGGGCGACCGAGTCGTACCGGAACGAGACGTGCCCCTTCTCGGTGGGCTTCCTGGTGAAGAAGATGAGCATGTCCCGGATGGCTGGCTCCGTGTCGTCGATCGGGTAGACCGGCGAGACGCTGTGCTTGTACTCGTGATCGACGACCATCAAGGTGTCCAGGAATTCGCCGTGCCGCGCCCTGCCCTTGACCAACGCGGGGTCCGTCTCGTGCCAGCGGCGGCCGTTGACCTCTCTCATGTCGTGCAGGAAGGTCTCCGCGCTGTCGGTGGTCATGTTGCGCGCGGAGAGGAACGTGGTCATGGTGTGGTCCACCCCGTCGGAGTGCACGCCCTCCAGCGCGGGTTCGCCCAGCAGGCCGGTGGTCGTGACGGTCCGCAGGTTGAACAGGGTGCAGATCCACTCGGCGCGGCCGTAGTCCAGCCGGGGCCGCTGTGCCACGTCGATCCCGTGGGCGACCAGGAACTTGAAGACCAGCATCGCCTGCAGGGCGGTGTTCAGTTGCAGGTCGTCCTGCACCTCGTCGAACGTGCGCAGCGTCTCCGAGTCGTGCCGCACGAAGTCCTCCTCGCGGGAGAGAACGAAGGGCTGCGCCTCCAGCCGGTACCCGCGCCGGGTCTGCGGGTCGAGGCAGATCCGTCCGTTCCTGCTCTTGCGAAATGGCAGGGTCGGGTCCGACTCCAGTTGGTCGCTGATCACCTTCAGGCGCTCGAAGTCCTCGTCTGTCGCGCCGAGCGATTGCAGCATCGAGACCATTCTTGCCCCGTCGACGAAAGCCCATCGGGCGCGGATGTACTCGGATCTGACATCCATGACGTCGGACACGGCGGAGTCGTATTTCACAGCCTTCTCCACTCCCTGAAATGACTTTGACAGCAAGCGCTCTGAGATCCACATCATGGTGCGGGCGGTAGGCCTCCGCTTCTTCTGAATTGCCCTCACGGAGGGTGATGGGTTACCGGTGGTAGTCGGGGATTGAGAGCAACGTGGGAGAAGACAACTGCCCCGGGGCGGGGAACCGTGTACACGGCCGAGCGTGCTCGTCAGCCGCGCCTCTTACCGTTTCGAGATTTGACACCAACGTGGTAAGTGCCCTGCTCGGGGACACCACGACAAACCGGGAGGACGACCGTTGCCAAAGTTGATGTTCGCCAATTCGACCAGCCGTGTGATGGCAGCTCGGCCGGATGACGTCCCGGACGACGCGAAGGACTCCTACCGTTTTCTCGCCAACCGGATGCTGTGGTCGATGGACGAGGGCGACGTAGCTGTTCTTCCTGGCAAGGTCAGTGACGCGTGGCTGGCGTACGTCGCCGATCTGCTCGGCCTCGCGTCACCTCCCACGGTGCTTTCCCTGGCTGACTACCCCGGCGCCGGGTGGTATCCCGGCGACCGACCGCAGCTCGCCGATGCCCTGCGCGGTCTGATGGCGGCCGGTGGCGGCGCCACGGACCCGTGGCGTCTGGAGTGCTACATCCACGACCGGGACATCGCCTCCTGGGAGCGACTGCTCGGCATCGGCGCGGAGGAGTCCGTGCGCTTCGCGCAAGGGACCGCCGAGCTGGTCAACTCCAAGTCGGTCTTCCGGTCCATGGCAACGGCCTGCGGGATCCCGGTCGCCGAGGGGCGCGTCGTGGACCGTGGACCTGAGCTGGTCGACGGCGCGTCCGAACTGCTCGCCCGGACCGGCGCCGTCATCATCAAGCAGGACGTCAACGCCGGCGGAGACGGCAACATCCTGCTGACCACGGTCGAGGGAGGCAAGGAGGCCGGCGCGCACTACGTGGTTCACCTGGCGGCGACCGATCCCGCGACGGTCGCGTTGACGCTCGAACCGTTCGGCCTGACGGCCCTGCCCGACCTGCCGGCCGGCGCCAGCCCGGCGCACAACATCATCGAGGTCTACCACGAGTCGGTCCGCGAACTGTCCGCTGACATGACCGTGCCACGCGTCGGCGCGCCGACCCTGATGAGCTACAGCGACCTCCGCATGGCCGAGACCTGGAAGGGCAGCATCTACCCGCCGCAGAACCTCACCCCCAGACTGCACGCGCATCTGGGCGCATACATGCAGCAGGTCGCGATCGTCGCCCAGCAGCTCGGCTACTACGGGCCGATGAACATCGACGCGATCGTCACCAGAACCGGCGAGCTGCTGTTCAACGAGTTCAACGGACGGGTCGGCGGCACCACCGGCATCGACATGATCGGACGGCGGCTGCTCGGCCAGGACTACCTCGACCATCACGTCCTCGCCTCGCGTATCGACGTGCCCGCGCCCGGCTGCGACATCCTCGTGAAGGCCCTGACTGAGCAGGGACTGCTGTTCACCCGGGGATCAGACCACGGCGTGGTCGTCTACAACGACACCACCGAGCAGACGGGCACGGTCGAGTACGTGGTGATCGGCCGTAGCTGGGCGGAGACGTCCCGTGCCGAGGAGCAGCTGACCAGCGTCCTGAACAAGCTCTGAGCGACTCCGAGCGACTCCGAGCAGCTTCGAGCAGGTCCGGCAGGTGGTCCGGCTGCGGGTTCGTTCAGCGCCGTGGCGACGCCGTCGACACTATGTGGACGACTCTGGGCGCGGCCGGGGCGTGAGTCCGTCGTGCAGGACGGTGAGGATCCGTTGCTGGCCTTTCTGGTCGGGGCCGACCTGCTCCAGCGCCCGCGAGGTGCCGATCATCAGCCCGATCAACTCGGCTGTGGCGATGTCCGGGCGCACGGCTCCGGACTGCTGCGCCCTGGTCAGCAGGTCCCCCATCGCGTCGCGCAGGTCCGCGCCGGCTGAGGCGATCGCCGTCCGTACCGCGGCCATCACCTCGTCATCGGAGTCGACGGCGTCGGTGAAGGCATGCTTGACCGTCGACTGTTTGACGGCCTCGGTGAAGAACGCGAAGAAGCCGGCGCCGACGTCGCCGGCGGTGGCCATCTCCCGCGCGTACGCGGTGATCTCCCGTAGCCGGGACATGAACACCGCCTCGATGAGAGCGGCCTTCGTGGGGAAGTGACGGAAGACGGTGCCGATCGCCACGCCGGCGAGCTCGGCGAGCTCCTCGGTCGAGGCGGACGGACCGGCCGCCGCGAAGACCTGTTCGGCGGCGGCGAGGATCCGGGCGGCCGTTACTGCCTGGATCTGTCCGATCAGGGCGGTCCGGCCGGGCCGGACTCGTACGCGCAGCCGCTGGCCGGGTGTGCGGCCCGCGCGATCACCTCGTCCAGGCGGGAGCGGGCTGCCGTCAACTCGGCGATCCGCGCGTCGATCCGGTCGCGCTCGGCAGCCAGCCGGGCGCGTGACTCGGGCGTGTTGACCTTGGCGTCCACACAGGGCATCAGGTCGGCGATGGTCCGGCTGGACAGGTTGGCCGCGTACAGCCGCTGGATCAGCCGGACCCGTTCGACGGCCGACTCCGGGTAGCGGCGCTGACCGGCCGGGCTGCGCTGCGCGACCAGCAGACCCTGCTCCTCGTAGTAGCGCAGCGCCCGGGTGCTCACCCCGGCGCGGGCGGCCAGCTCACCGATCCGCACAGTGACCCCCATCACAAGTCTTTGCCTTTGACGTCAATGTCAGGTTCTAGCGTAGCCAGCATGCAGATTTTCGGAGCAACCGCCCTGGTCACCGGGGCCAATCGTGGTATCGGCCGGCACTTCGCCGCCCAGCTGGTCGAGCGCGGTGCCGCCACGGTCTACGCCACCGCCCGCCGCCCCGAGTCCGTCGACCTGCCCGGCGTACGGGTCCTGCCGCTGGACGTCACCGACCCGGACTCGGTCGCCGCCGCCGCGGCGGCCACCGGTGACGTCACCCTGCTGGTCAACAACGCCGGGGTCACGACCGGAGCGGACCTGGTCGGCGGTGACCTCGGCCTGATCCGCCAGGAGATGGACACCCACTTCTGGGGGACGCTGCACATGATCCGGGCCTTCGCGCCGCAGCTGGCCAACGGCGCGATCCTCAACGTGCTGTCGGCGCTGTCCTGGAGCGCCTACCCGGGTGCCGGCGGCTACGCGGCGGCGAAGGCCGCCGAGTGGAACCTCACCAACGCCGTACGGCTGGAGCTCGCCGCGCAGCACACCCAGGTCACAGGTCTGCTGATGGGTGCCGTCGACACCGACATGATGGCCTCCTACGACGGACCGAAAAGCGACCCGGCGGTGATCGTCAAGGCCGCCCTGGACGGTCTCGAGGCGGGCGAGTGGGAGGTGCTCGCCGACGAGACGGCCCGTGCGGTCAAGGCATCCCTCGCCGCGGACCCCTCCGGCGGTCAGAAGACCTGACCAGAGCGTACGGCAATGAACAGCAGCGGCGTGCCGACGCCGAGCCGGGCCACGGCGTCGGCGGCCGCCTCGGCCAGCCACCCGATCGCGTCGCAGGACCACTCGACCAGCTCACCGCGAAGCACCACACCGTGCAGTGGTGGGCCGTTCCAGAGGCTGTCGTCGAACAGTGGAGCCGGGGTGGTGTCGGCGGCCGTGAGGTCGTGCGACCGGTATCCGAACACATCCGGACCCAGGTCGGCGAGCAGCTCGGTGAGCTGGACCGCCACGTCGGGTAGCGACGGCTCCCGGCCGCTGTTGACGGTGATCTCGACCGGCGTCCGGTCCGCCGGACCGTGGCCGGTGAACCACGGGCTCGTCCGAGTCGCCGACACCGGCGCGTACGGCGGGCGGGACGCCGGGTCGAGCCCGTGCACCGGTAGCAGCAGTTGTACCGCAGACAGGTCGAGCGGACCCCGCCGTGCCGTCACCTCTGCGGCGCAGTGCAGGAACGGCTGCACCGGCAGTGGCCGGTCGCCCGCCACCGCGCTGGCGTCGACCTGGAACCAGGACAGCAGGGCGGCGTCGGGCGCGGCGGCTGGATGCTGCCACCCGGCGTCGTTCGTCGCCCACAGGCCACCCGACCGGAGCATGCCGTTGTCGCGATCGCCGCCAGCCGAGGAATCGTCGAGCCAGCCCATGGCGAGTGACCGGTGGTAGAAGAGCGAATAGGCGTCCAGCTCCCCGTCGGCCCAATGCTGTTAACTTAGTGTGGGTGGGGTTATGATCGCTGGTCGTGGCGAGGGTTGAGGAGCGGGTCGCGGAGGAGTCGCGGGTTCGGTTGCCGGATCTGGTGGGTGTGGGGGTGTTGACCGCGGCGTTTCCGCCGGAGGTGGTCGATCTGGTGGTGGAGCGGTGGGACGCGCGGGAGCAGCGGTCCCGGTTGTTGCCGGCTCGGTTGGTCGTCTACTACGTGATCGCGTGTGTGTTGTTCATGGACAGCGCGTATGTGGAGGTGTGGAACAGGCTGTTGTCGGGGTTGTCGTGGGCCGGGCGGTACCGGACGCGTCGTGAGGTGGGGATGCAGCCGACGGCGGCGGCGTTGACGAAGGCTCGGGGGCGGTTGGGTCCGGAGGTGCTGGAAGGGGTGTTGGAGACCTCGTTCGGCGGGTCGGTGGTGGGGCCGGAACAGGCGCCGTGGGGGTACTTCCACGGGTTGCGGAAGGTGGCTGTCGACGGGTTCTGCCTGAACGTGGCGAGGACGCCGGAGAACGTGGCCGCGTTCGGGTCGCCGTCCAACGGGCAGGGCCCGGTGGGGTATCCGCAGGTACGGGTGGTGGCGTTGGCCGAGACGGGTACCCGTTGCCTGCGGGGGGTGGCGCTCGGTGGTCTGGGTGAGGGCGAGCAGCCGCTGGCCCGGACGCTGTGGCCGCTGCTCGGGTCCACCGATGTGGTGGTCGGTGACCGTAACTTCCTGTCGTACGAGGACCTGGGGGCGATCGCCGCGACCGGCGCGCACGCGGTGTTTCGGGTCAAGGCGGGGGTGGACCTGCCGGTGTTGCGCCGGCTGGCGGACGGCTCCTGGATCTCGCGGATCGCCGATCCGGTCGCGGCGCGCCGGCTACGGCGGCGGAAGGTCCCGCCGGCCGAGATTCCCGGTATCGAGGTACGGGTGATCGAGTACACCGTCGAGACCGAACCCGACCAGCACGGCGAGTACGAGGTCAGCGAACTGTTCTGCCTGGTCACGACCCTGCTCGATGAGCGGGCCTATCCGCTGGGGGACTTTCCCGACCTCTACCGCGACCGGTGGCGGATCGAGACCGCCATCGGAGAGGTCGAGACCCGGCTACGCGGCGGAGCCGACGTCGTGCTCCGTTCCCGTAAACCCGACCTCGTCCGCCAGGAGGTGTACGGGCTGCTCTGTCTCTACCAGGCCATCCGGCATCTGATCGTGGCCGGCGCGGAACAGGCCGGCCTGGACCCGGACCGGATATCGTTCACCCGCGCCCGCGATGCCGTCGCCCGTCACGTCAGTGACGACGCGGCGTTTTCCCCCCGAACGACTGGCTGAGCTCGTCCACGACGTCATCTACGAGATCACCGACCCGCGTAACCTGCTTCCCGCCGAACGCCGGCCACGCAGCTTCGCCCGCGAGCAGCGCCAACCCGGCCGCCGCTACCCACGCCAGAAAGACGAGTACAAGAAGCCGCTACCACCCCGCACGAAGATCAGGCTCTGGGTCACCACCAGCCAGGACCCATAAAGTTAACAGCATTGCCCCGTCGGCCCCGTGTGGCACATCGTCTGCGGGTCCGGTGAGGAAGCTGCCGTAGAGAGCGGCGAACATGGTGCCGGCGACCCGAAGGGTCGCCGGCACCACGCCGGGCCGCGTATTGATGCTGCGTTCCGGCATCTGTTTCCTGTGCCTTTCCAGCTGCCGCGCAGCTGCGAGTCTCCTGTTTGCGAAAGGGTCAGTATACGCGACAGGCGACGTCGTTCTGGCGATGCGGCCACTCGCCGGTGTCGATTTCTCCGATCACGTCGACGTCGACGTGATTGCGCCACGACGTCATCTGGGTGTCGTCGCAGTCGTGACGCGCGACGGTGCGGTCGCCGCTTCCGGTGTAGGGCCGTAGTTCCCTGGTCGACGAGCAGGCCTTCTGCCGCCAGGTGTTGTCCCGGCCGCTCTCTGGTGTGCAGCCGATCAGAGCCGTGTCTGCGGCCGTGCCGGTGGTCGTGGCCATCGGGATCATCCGGCCGGCGCGGTCCAGATATGTTGCGGTGCCTGCGGAACCCGATGGCGCGATTCCCGGCACCGCGACCGCAGTGTCCGTTGGCTCAGCCATCGCCTGTGCGGGCGTGGCAACGCCGACGAGGGCGAGGGTGGTTGCGGCCAGGGCGCTGAGCACCCGTGTTGCTTGTTTCATTGATCCTCCCCGTGCTGGAACAATTGAGGACACGCGACTGAGATAGCATTTCCTGCAGTCAGGGGTGAATTGTCGGCCGGCGAGTGGGGGTTGATCAATTCGCCCCGTACGACGACCAACGACCACGACGCTAATCGATTGACTTTCGAGGTGCAACCCGGGGTCGACGTGAAGCAGACCGATCATGAAAGCAGACCGATCATGAAACATGGGTGCGCCGGTGCGGCTCAGCTTGCGGACGCGGTTTCACCAAATGGTCGCCGACGCTTTGGATGCTCTGCGGACCGGCCTGATGGTGCAGGCGCATGTCGATGCATCTGCGCCATCAGGATGGCGGAGTCGCTTGCCCTGTCAGAGGGGCACGGTCGGGGTGACGGTCGACGGGGTGAAGGTGTGCGGGCGGCCGCAGTAGTCCGGGATCGGGGTGATGTCGAGCAGTGACACCCGGCAGACCTGGATGGCGACGCGGTCGATTCCTCGGACGGCGGCGTTCGCGCCGAGGACGAACTCGATCTCGACGACGCCGTTGTTCACCCGGCGGGCGGTCTCGTCGACGACCCGCTCGCCGGTAAACATTCAGGTGGTGCGCGAAGAGTGACGGTCAGCGCGGGTTGAGTGACGGGGTTCGACCGGCTCGACGCCGTTCTGTCCGTTGTGGTTTGATCTTGGCGTGTCGGTGTCGGAGGATCTGTCTCGTGAAGAGTTGATCTCGCTGGCACGGACGCAGGACGCTCGGATTGCTGAGCAGGACGCGCAGATCGCGGAGTTGACGGCGGCGTACGAGGCGCTCGCGGTGCGGCTGGCGCGGGTCGAGCATCTGTTGTCGCGGAACTCGTCGAACTCGTCGTCTCCGCCGTCGAAGGATGATGATCCGGGGCGTACGCCACCTGCGGCGAGGAAGAAGCGGGACACCCCGGCGGGTACGCGGGGTAGGCAGCGGGGTGCGCCGGGGTCGAACCTGGCCTGGTCGGATGCTCCTGATCAGCGGCGGGACCGGTTCCCCGAGGGTAGTTGCGGGTGCGGCGCGGAGTTGGTGGACGCGCGGGATCTGGGTGTGGTGGACCGGTATCAGCAGGTCGAGGTTCCGTTGATGACCGCGACGCTGACCCAGTACGACCAGCATGCGGTGCGGTGTGGGTGCGGGAAGCTGCACACCGCGGCCCGGCCGGAAGGCGCGGGGGCCGGTCCGGTGGGGTACGGCCCGAACCTGCAGGCGTGGGCGGTCTATCTGATGGTCGTGCATTTCATCCCGGTGCAGCGGTGTGTACAGATGCTTCGGTCGCTGACCGGTGCGACACCGTCGCCGGGGTTCGTGCACGGCGTGCTGACCCGGGTCGCGGCGCTGACCAGCGAGGTCGACAAACGGATCCGCATGTTGATCACCCTGGCGTACGCGGTGTGCTGTGACGAGACGCCGCTGCGGGTCGGGCCAAAGAAACCGAGGCCGGGCCGGAAGAAGGCCGAGAAGTACCTGCTCGTGGCGTGTACCGAGTTGTGGACTCACTACCAGGTCGGTGACCGGGACCTGGCCACGTTCACGGCGTTCGTGGTCAAGGACCTGACCGGCTCGGTGGTCGTGCACGACCGGTACCGGAACTACGACTCGGCCGAGTTGGGCACGCTGGTCCACCAACTGTGTTGCGCTCACCTGTTACGTGATCTTGACGGTGCGGCCGAGGTGTACCCCGACGCGGTCTGGCCGAAGCAGATCTCCGACGCGCTGCGCGCGCTGATCCACGAGACGAACACGGCCCGTGAGCAGAACCGGCCGGGCATCGACCCCACAGTGAAGGCCGAGTTGCTGTACCGGCTGCACCACGGCGTGCTGGTCGGACTGTCCGACACCAGCACCATCGGCAACCGGCCGGGTGAGCGTAAAGCCCGCCTGCTGTTGGAAGTCTTCCGGGACCGACGTGCCGACGTGCTGCGCTTCGTTGACGACCTGTTGGTGCCGCCGACGTCGAACCAGGCCGAACGGGACCTGCGACCGGCGAAGATCCAGCAGAAGATCTCCGGGCGGCTCACCAGCGAGCAACGCACCAAGGATCGGTACAAGATCCTCGGCTACGTCTCCAGCGCGGCGAAGAACGGCCTCGACAAAATGGCCGTCCTGCGCGACGCCATCCTCGGACGACCCTGGATGCCGAACCTACCCGCACCCACCTGACCCCCACCCCACCCAGGTCAACATCAGCCGGCGGCCACCAACCAACCGGCCATCACGCTATGCCACCACGCGGAATCCCAGCGCGCACCACCTGAATGTTTGCCCTCGCCGGCGTACGCGGTATAGCTGGCGATGGTGTAACGGCTGTCGTCGCGGCAGACGGCTCCCGGGTTGTTCGGGAACGGACGGTCGGCGAGCATCCCGGTCACCCGTACCGCGCTGGTCGGCGGGGCGGAGCGCCACTCCAGGTGACCCAGGGTGTAGCCGTAGGTGCAGTTGTCCCCGGACGGGACGGAGAACCGCTGCAGGATCGACGGGCTGGCGGTGGCTCCGCTGGCCGCGAGGGCAGCGGCGGCGATCGCGGCGGCGAGGACGGTCGCCGCACGCAGGACTGCGCGCTTCATCTGCTTCCTTTCTGCTGTCTCGGATGCTTCGTGGACGGTCATCGGCACCTGGTGCGGGTGTGACGACAAATACATCAAAGATTACCGATGTGCAGCTGTGAAGTCATCTGCTGGCCGATGGGCGTTGTGCGTGAAGGAGTCGCCTGTTGGGTACCGGCTCGGGCAGTGGCATCGACCCGACGAGTCCACCCCCGAAGGAGACATGGCATGAGCCAGGTCACCGAGGCCGCGCCGCAGCGGTCGACCGGCGTACCCGAACCACCGACCGGCTGGCGCCGATTCCGCTACATCGGCCCCGGCGTGCTGTGGGCGCTCGCCGCCCTCGCCACCGGCGAACTGCTGTTCACTCCCCGGGTCGGAGCCCAGTACGGCTACAGTCTGATGTGGGCGCTGGTCGCCGTACTCGTCCTCAAGCTCTTCGTCACCCGGGAAATCGGCCGCTACAGCGTCGTCACCGGCCGCCGGCTGCTCACCGGCCTGGCCGGCCTGCCCGGCCCGGCCGGCTGGGCGATCTGGCTGATCCTGGTGCCGCAGCTGGTCGTCGGGATCGCCGCGATCGCCGGGATCGCCAGCGCCGCCGGCAGCGCACTCGCGCTCGCCGTACCCGGTCCGATCCAGGCCTGGACCGGCGCGGTCCTCGCGGCCGCCGCCGGGCTGGTGCTGGTCGGTCACTACACCGGCGTCGAATGGGTGTCCCGAGTCCTCGGCATCGCGCTCGCCCTCGGCGCGGTCGTCGCCGCGATCCAGGTCGGGCCGGACCTGACCGAGGCCGCCGCCGGGTTCGTCCCGGTGCCGCCGGACGATCTGCAGGTAGCCGAGATCCTGCCCTGGCTCGGCTTCCTGTCCAACGGCGCGGCCGGACTGATGTGGTACTCGTACTGGATCACCGCCAAGGGCATCGGCCACGCCGGGGTGGCGGCGGCCGACCGCCGCGACCCACGGGACCTCGACAGCCACCAGATCGACCGGGTACGCGGCTGGCTGCGGACGATGACCCTCGACTCGACGTTCGCCGTGGTGGGCGTCGCGCTGATCACCGTCGCGTTCCTGATCCTCGGCGCCGAGCTGCTGCGGCCGGAAGGCATCGTGCCCGCCGAAGCCGACGTCGCCCGCGACCTGACCCGCCTGTTCAGCGAGGTGTTCGGCAGCGTCGGCTTCTGGCTGATGGTCGTCGGACTGGTCTCGGCGTTCTGGACCGCCACCCTCACCAACATCGACGGGTGGCAGCGGCTCTACACCGACGGCGTACGGCGTGTGCTGCCGGAACGGCTCACCGAGCACAGCCTGGCCCGCCCGGCGGTGATCAGCCGGACCGCCGTCGTGGTGTGGCTGGCGACCCTGCCGTACGCCGTGTTCCTGATCTTCGGCAATCCGGTCGCCCTGCTGACCCTCGCCGGGTCGATCGAGGCCGTGCACATCCCGCTGGTCGCCGGACTCGTGCTGTGGCTCAACCGGCGGACCATGCCACGCGCGTTGCGCGCCGGGTGGGCCGCGACCGCACTGGTGGTCGCCGCCGTGGTCTTCTTCACCTGGTTCGCGCTCTACTACCTGTGGCAGCAGTTCGCCGGCTGACCGGAAGCGGCCAGCCGAAGAGGGCAGGCCGGTTGCGGTCGGTGGCCAGATCCGCCACCATGGTGGACATGATCACTTCCTACCGGAAGGGCGGAACCGCCCTCGCGCGGTGACCGCGCCCGCGCGGCGTGACGCCGCCCGCTCCACCTCCCCAGCACCAGCTTCCGATCGGCTCGTCGCCTACTGGCGGCTGGCCGAACCCGTCCGGCGCGAATGGCTCGACCACGGGCTCGACACCGCGCCCGCCGGCCGGGCCACCACAGAGGACATCCTGTCCCGCATCTATGCCCGGCACTCTCGTCGTCGACCCCGGTTCCGTTGGGTCGACTCACCACGTCAGGCACTGCCGCTGCTGGCCGGTCTGCCCACCCACGACCTGCTCCAGCAGTGGATCAGAGCTCGACAGCCGGCCGGGAAACCCCCACTAGCCAGCGACATCGCCGCCGGGCTGTCCCGGCTGCGCAGCGCCCTGGACGCGGCCGCCGACCATCCCGACCTGACCCCACCACAGGCCGGCCGGAAGAAGGACGCCCGGAAGAAGGACGCCCGGAAGAAGGACGCCTGGAAGAAGGACGCCGGCCAGAAACAGGACGGTGCCGGATCGAAATGGCCGGTGCTGCCGCCGATCGAGGCGCTCGCGGCCGGCGTACCGCTGCGGGTCGTCCTGCAGCAGGGGGTCCGCGACGCGCTGCGGACCAGCCTCGTTGACGGCTTCTCCCTACCGGTCCGCGCGGCACTCGCGGCCGTCGGGCGACAGCCCGTGCCGACCGCCTGGTACGGCCAGCAGGACGCGCACTGGGTGGCGTACTACGACGTGCTGCGCCGGCTCGGGCTGGCCCGGTACCGGCGGGCCGACGAGACTCAGCTCGACGAGTGGGCGACGTTGGCCCGGTCCGCCGGCTGGTGGTGGCCGGGGGAGCGGACCTGCGTACTGGTCGAACGTCCGGCGGTGATCCGGACCGGGCCGGTGCCGGGCGCCCGGCACGGCGAGCAGCGCCCGGCATCGGGGGTGGCCGGCCCGGTCGGATACCGGGACGGCTGGCGACCACTCGGGTAGCCGTCCGGCGGCTGAGTCTGCCGGGCAGATGGTGGACAGACGCCTCCTCGCTACTGTGGTGCGGACATAGGCGATCATGATCTGCCCGGCGGCTCCCGGCCGCCGAGGCTCGAAGGGCGGTGGCTGTCCTGATGCACTCGCACCAACATGAACCCGTTGGCCGTACGCCGGGTGCTGCCCGTGGCAGCGGTGCACCTGCCCTGCGTCCGGCATCGAACCCGGCACACCACCTGCAGCGCCGGTACGGCAACCGGCAGACCAGGGCGATCATCCAGGCGAAGCTTGCGGTGGGCTCCACCACCGACCCACTCGAGCGGGAAGCGGACCGGATCTTGCGGCTGGCAACCGGCGGGTCGGCGCAGCGGGCACCCGAGGCGGTCGGGCAGGAGCCCGCGACGGCGGTGGGTGAGTCGGCGGGCGCGGCGGTGGAGCAGGGCGTGGCCCGGGCCCGGGCGGAGCAGGGCAGGGAAAGCCGGTCCGTCGCCGGGGCGGATCGGCGTCCACCCCACACGCGACCCCACGGCTCACGACCGAATCGCTAGACTGTGGACTGTGTCCAGGACCGTGAAGCGGGCGTTCAGGTACCGCTTCGACCCCACCCCCGGGCAGGCCGCCGAGCTCGCCCGGACGTTCGGCTGTGTCCGGCTGGTCTACAACATGGCCGCTGGCCGCCCGCACCGAGGCGTGGACCCTGCGTCGGGAACGGGTCACCTACAACGCCACGTCGGCGATGCTGACCGGGTGGAAGAAGACCGACGACCTCGCGTTCCTCAATGAGGTGTCGACGGTGACCGTGTCGCAGGACCCGGCGGGCCGCTGGTTCGTCTCCCTGCTCTGCGACGACCGGATCGAACCGGCCCCGGCCACCACCGCCGCCGTGGTGGGGGTCGACGCCGGCCTCGACAGCCTGTTCACCCTGTCCACCGGGGAGAAGATCCCCAACCCGGGACATGAACGCCGTGACCGGCGGCGGCTGGCCCGGGCCCAGCGGAACCTCGCACGCAGGGCCAAAGGCTCGGCGAACCGGGCCAAGGCCCGGCTGTCGGTGGCCCGGGTTCATGCCCGGGTCGCCGACCGCCGCCGCGACCACCTGCACAAGTTGACCACCCGGCTCGTTCGTGAAACCCAGACGATCGTGATCGAGGACCTGGCCGTCCGCAACATGATGGCCAGTCACCGTCTGGCCCGCGCCGTCTCCGACGCGGGCTGGCGGCAGTTCCGCAGCATGCTGGGGTACAGAACGGACTGGTACGGCCGGGATCTGGTGGTCGTGGACCGCTGGTTCCCGTCGACCCGACTGTGCTCGGGCTGTGGCGTACTGGCTGAACACCTGCCGTTGGCGGTCCGGTCGTGGACCTGCCGGTGCGGGCAGGCCCATGACCGGGACGTGAACGCGGCCCGGAACATTCTCGCGGAGGGGCTCTCCGTGACTGCCTGTGGAGGCGGTGTGAGACCTCGCCGGGAGTCCTCCTCTCGGACGGGGCGGTCGTCGGTGAAGCAGGAACCCCCTGGGGCGACCCAGGGAATCCCCGTCCCTTCAGGGCGGGGAGGATTGTCAAGGTCTGCAATGGTGCGGGCAGTGAGGTGCCCCGAGGATTCCGGACAGGGAGCGAGACGATGTCGGTGACCCCCAGCGACGGCCGGTTGGACAGGGCCAGCAGGTCGTGGACGACGCGGGGCGGGCCGACGGTAACCGGCTGGCACGGTTCGTCCGTTTCCATGCCAAGATCCACCCAGACGTGGACCGCGCTGCCGGTGGCGAGAGCGCGCAGGGTCACCGACCAGATGGCTGATCCCTGGCTGACCCGGGACTGAGCCTCGATCCCGTACATGTCGTCGCTGTCGAGGACGCGCAGGTGTAGCACCTTGTCACCGACGACGGTCTCACCGAGGTCGATCGGTGTCGCATCAGGATCGTCCAGTGCCCACCGGCTGAAACTCTCGTGTGCCAGCTCCACGACGGCCCGCTGGTCGGATTCCTCGGTGCAGTCCTTCCAAATGGCTCGGTAGAGAAGGCTCATCTGCTGCTCCCGAGTCACTCGGCGACGACACGTGGGCTGCGGACGAGCCCATCGCGTATCGCAGAGAGTACCGAGCTGATGCACGTACCGGCATCGACTGTACTTCCATGCCTGACCGACCCCGGCGTACGCCGCTACGGCGCCGAAGCGCCTACGTTGCCCCGACCCGATCCGGTGCCGACTAGCGGTAGAACGGGTAGCCCGGGTACACGTACCCGACGCCCCAGAACGGCGGGTAACCGTAGTAGCCGTACAGCTCCTCGTAGTACTTGTCCTGTGACACGAGCTCCGGATCGTAGGCCGGGGCACCGGCCACCCGCTCACTCGACTCGTTGATGTGCACGACGCCGTCGGTGATCCGGACGATCGCGTCGACCGGGACGAACGACGGAGTGGCCCCGAGACCGAGGATGCCGCCGTGCTCGACCCGCAGCAGCCGGACCTTGTGTTCTGCCTCGTCGATCAGCAGGTCGTCGACCTTACCGATGTCGTTGCCGTCCGCGTCGCACACCTTTCGGCCGCGAATGTCCTCGGCCGGATCGGCGACCATTTCGTGGGCGTCGCTCATCCTGACCAGCTTCGCCAACCCCTCGGTCATGGTGCCCCCCTCCTGCTCGCCAACTGCCTCACCCTTTCCGGGTTACCACTTCCGTCGGCCGGCAAACCCGCCGGCCGGCGGTCACAGCAGCAGGGCCCTCGGATCGGCGTCCATGGTGTGCAGGAGATGGGCGGCCTCGTGTGCGCCGGGGCAGGAAGCGGCGGAGAACGCCCGGGCCAGCGCGATCATCTCGGCAGCGGGTAGCAGGGTGCCCTCCCGGTTGCGCAGCGGCAGCCGGACGGTGCCGTCCGGGCCGCTGACGGTGAGCACCGGGGTGCTGGCGGCGCCGCCGCCGCTGTCCTGTTCCGTGCCGCTGTTCTGTTCCGTGCCGCTGTTCGGTTCCGCATCGGTGGTCGCGGGGGAGCCGAGCGAAATCGTCACGGTCTCGGCCGTACGCAGGTCGACGGTGCGGGTGGCGAGTCCGCGTACGGTGAGCTGGGTGCCGGACAGCCACGCCCCGGTCCGGGCGACCCGGGCGATCGGCAGGCCGATACCGGCGGACGCCCCCAGAGCGAGACCGGTGCCGAGCAGCACCGGCAGGGTCGGCTCGTCCCCGCCGCCCGAGACCACCAGCCCGAGCAGGCTGCCGAGGCAGCACCCGGCGGTGACCAGCCCGACGCCCAGTACCGACAGCACCGCGAGCCGGGTCGGCCGGCTGGTTGGGTATCCGATGGACAGTTCGAGTCTGCCGTGCCCGTGATCCATGGCGGAGATCGTGCCATTGTCGATCAAGGTCGGCGACGGCGGTGGTGGCGACCGGCCATCGCAGCGGTGGCGGTGGCCGACGGGACGGTGATGGGGAGGGATCCCGTCGGCCACCGGGATCACCCGCGCGAGGCGTGGGACCTACCAGCGTATCGGACGACCGCCGGTCTCGGCATCGGCCGGCGCGTCCACCGTCCTCGTTGGTCGGCGTCGTGGTGGGGGCCGATCGGGGCGCTGCCATCCGGATTCCGGACGACCTCCGAGGAGTCGACGAAGGTGAACCCGCAGCTGTTTCGGGGTTTTCAAACTCTCGGCGCGGTTTCACCGGCGCGTTGAGCGTTGCACCACTGTGGGTACCCTGGCAGACTCGATCTGCGTCCGCCGATGGCGGTCAATCGATGGTGTCCCAGGGTGAGGAGTTCGCGATGGCGAAAAGCCGTGGCACGCGCTGGGAGATCACCGACGGTGCTGAGCTGAATGATGCTCGGGTCGGCGCTCTCAATACGTCGCCCGGTGGCTATCCGTCACCACTGGCCGGTCTGCTCTTCTGTGCAACTTGCGAACGGCAAATGATCCCGATGGCCAGGCTCAATGGCTGGGTGTACGGTGCCCCGTGCGGCTGCCGGCTGAGCCCGGTGGACGCGCTCACCGTCGAACGTCTCGTGTTCAACGCGGTGGCGGCTCATCATCCGGATCTGTTGGCCGGCACCGCCGTCGGGGATCTTTCCTCGGCGTTCCGGGAGGTGCTCTCCGAGGTTCGGATCGGTGGTGCAGCCGACGAGTTGGAATTCATCTGGTCCACGTGACCAATGTCCGCCAAGCGCTCTCCCCGACCTGGATCTTCACGTTAGAGAAAACGACGTCCGGATCGCCTGCCGTGCTCCGGATGGCGACGCGTGCCCCCGGTGGCGCGTCCGATGATTCCGGCTGGATCGATATATATGACCTACAATGTTAAGAACGTGGAAGTTCCGGAGTTGCCGCCGGGTACGGTGCTCCGATTCGCCGTCTCCGAGTGGCAGTACGGGCGAGGTCCCGTGCCCGGCGAGCCCTTCGATCTGCTGATCACCTACGTCCGGATCGGCTCCGCCCGCAGCTACGGCGGGCAGTGGGTGTGGGTCGACGGCCACCACGTCGACTGTCGACCCGACCATCCACCTTGCCAACAGGCGCTGGTCAGCGTCGCTGCGGTGCGGCGGGCCGCCGTCGGCGAACACGCCAGTATCCAGCCGCCGCCCGCCGAGCAGGTGGTGGTCGACGGTGCCGCTGCTCGCCGATGAGTTCTTCCTGCTTGCCCACCACGATGTCACCGGTCGCGCCCGGCTGCACCCCCGGGCGGTCGGGCTCGGTCTGGCCAGCGCGGTCCTCGCCGAGCTGGTCACCGCGCAGGCCGTCGCCGTCGATGCCGGTCACGTCTGGGTGGTCGATCCGGCGGCGCCAGCCGATGCGCTCGGTCGTTCCGCGCTGCGGCTGCTGCTCGACGAGCCGGAGCACACCAGCCTACGGGTCTGGCTGACCGTTCTGTCGGAGCGGGCCCCGGACCACGTCGCCCAGCGGCTGACTGCCGCCGGGGTCGTCCGACCCGAGCAGGTACGCCGGCTGATGCGCACCCGGACGATCTACGTACCGGTCGACATCAACCTCGCGGCCTGGCCGTGGGCGCGGTTGTCGCTGCGGCTGCGCCGGATGGAACCGCTCGACGAGCCCGACCTGTTCCTTGCCGGACTGGCTGCGGCGACCGGACTGGACGCCTATCTGCTCGACGGTGCCGAACCCGAGGTGGCCCGTCACCTCGATGTCCTGCTACGGGCGCTGCGGCCTGCGCTGCGCGACCTGTTGGGCCGGACCGGCGCGGCGGTCGGCAACGCTGTGCTGAGCGGGCGTACCTGAGCCTGAGTCGGCCAGCCGGGGCCGGCACGACCTGCCACCCGCACGATCCTCCTACCGCGCAGTCCCTCTACCGCGCGACCCAGCTGTTTCATTCCACCTGTTCCATTCCACCCACACTCACCCTCCTGGAGCGTGCCGATGAACGCGACCACACCCGCCATGACCGTCCGGGCCGCCACCCACGACGACATCCCTCAGGCGGCGACGCTGCTCACCGAGGCGTTTCTGATCGCACCGGTCTCCCAGTGGTTGGTGGGGGACATCGACGCCCGGGTCACCACGTTCCGGTCGCTGTTCACCATCGAACTCGAACACGCCATCGACACCGGTGCCGACGTGTACGTGGCGGGACCGTTCACCGGGGTGGCGATCTGGTACCAGCGTGATCAGCCGGAGTCGGCCAACCACATCACCGTCCACCAGCGTCGAATGATGCTCGCCGCCGGCATCTGGCAGCACCGCGTCGCCGCCCTGCACGGCATCCTCAGCGGACACCGGCCGGACCGGCCGCACCGGTATCTCGCGTACCTCGGGGTCACACCCTGGCTGCAGGGCCGGGGCGTTGGCACCGCCCTGCTGACCCACCAGCACCGGCAGCTCGACGCCTCGGGCACCCCGGCGTACCTGGAGGCCACCACGCCGCGCAACCGCGGCCTCTACCTTCGGCACGGGTACGTCGCCGCCGAACCGGTCCAGCTGCCGGACGGCCCGCCGATCTGGCCGATGTGGCGCGCGCCGGCTCAGGGCGACCAGCTCTCCGGCCGCGACGGCGACCAGCCCTCCGGCCGCGACGGCGACCAGAGTCGGGACCAGCGCCCCGGACCCGGGTGACGATCAGCTCTTGCCGGATCATCGGGACCGCCGGGAACCAACCGGCATCGGCGGCCGACCAATCCACCAAGCTCCCGCCCAGAGGCACCCTCGGCGGCCCGATGATCGAGAGGTAACCCGTCCATGCACTCCACCCTTCGTCGCGTCGCCCGGTCCGGTGCCGTCGCCGCCATCGCCGGCGGCGCCATCCTGCTCGCTGGCTCCCCGGCGGCGGCGCACGTCACCGTCACCCCCACCGTCACCACCGCCGACTCCTACACCGTGCTGACGGTGTCGGTGCCGCACGGCTGCGACGGCTCGGCCACCACCAAGGTGGCCATCCAGATCCCCGACCAGATCAACTCGGTGACACCCACCATCAATCAGGGCTGGACGGTCGAGAAGGTGATGGCCACCCTCGACCCGCCGGTCACCGACAGCCACGGCAACGAGCTCACCGAGCGGGTCGCGGAGATCGTCTACACCGCCAAGACCCCACTGCCCGAAGGTCACCGGGACGTGTTCGAGCTGTCCCTGCGACTGCCCGACGCGGCCGGGGAGACCCTCGTCTTCCCCTCCATCCAGACCTGCGAGCAGGGCGAGACCGCCTGGGCCCAGGTGCCGGCGGACGGCCAGGACAGCCACGAGCTGGACTACCCGGCACCCTCGTTCGTCATCACCGCCGCCGACGCCGACGGCACCGCCGCCGGTGACGAGCCCGCCGACGACGCCGAGCCGACCGAGCTCACCACCGCCGGCTCCACCACCAGCGACGGCGGCTCCGTCGTCGGCTGGATCGGCCTGATCCTCGGCCTGCTCGGCTTCACCGCCGGCGGCCTGGCGCTGCAGCGCACCCGGAAGACCACATAGGGGTGTGGTCGCCGCACCGGGTACGGCGGGCCGCGCTGCTCGCCGTACCCGGACTGTTGTCCGGAAGCCTGCTCGGTCTGCTGCTCGCGCTCGCCGGGGCCGGCCCGGCCGCCGCGCACGCCACGCTGCTGACCAACGATCCGGCGGACGGCGCGTTGCTCGCCGAGGCGCCGCCGTCGGTCACCCTGACCTTCGACGAGCCGGTCCAGATCCGCGCCGAGGGCGTGCAGGTGCTCGACGCCGGCGGGTCCACGATCGACGTCACCGCCAGGTCGGTGGACAGCACCGTCGTCATCGACCTGCCGACCGGCCTGGCCGACGGCACGTACGTGGTCAGCTGGCGGGTCGTTTCCGCGGACAGCCACCCGGTGGCCGGCGGGTTCAGCTTCGCGATCGGCGCACCCACCGCCGGCAGCGTCGCGATCCCGGTCACCGAGCCGGACCTCGCCCTGC
This sequence comes from Solwaraspora sp. WMMA2059, assembly GCF_027497315.1. Classification (GTDB taxonomy): domain Bacteria; phylum Actinomycetota; class Actinomycetes; order Mycobacteriales; family Micromonosporaceae; genus Micromonospora_E. The sequence continues at coordinate 789,786 of NZ_CP114908.1, forward strand.
GGGTGCTCCGCCCGGCCACCGAGGCGCTGCTGTACGTCGGCGTGCTCGGCGGCACCGGGCTGGCTGTGTTCGGCCTGTCCTTCCTGCCGATCCCGGCGCGTCGACGACAGCTGCCCACAGTGGTCGGGCTCGGGGTCGTCGCCCTCGTCGCGGTGGCGGTGATGCCGCCGGTCACCACCGCATGGCAGGACGCGGCCGACGTCGGCGCGTTGGCCGGCCCGGCGCCTTGGCGGACCGGCTACCTGTCCGACCTCGGCCTGGCCGCCGCACTCACCGCCGCCGGCGTGCTCGCGGTCCTGGTCGGAGCCAGGCTGGGCAGCGGCGGTGCCGGTGCGGCCCGCCGCCCGGCCGGTGTAGCGGTGTTCGCCGGGGCCGGGCTGGCGCTCGGCGCGTCGGCGCTGGTCGGCCACACCCGCAGCTTCGGCCCGGCCTGGCTGACCCTGGGCAGCGACCTGCTGCACCTGGTCACGGCCGCGGTGTGGCTCGGCGGGATCCTCGGCCTGGGTCACCTGCTGTCCCGGCGGACCGACACCCCGTCGGCCACGCAGCGGGCCGGCGTCGTGGCCGCGTTCTCCCAGACCGCCGCGTTGCTGGTCGCCCTGCTGGCGGTGGCCGGAGTCCTGCTCGGTTGGCGGATCGTCGGCTCCTGGTCGGCGTTGCTCGGCACCACGTACGGGCTGGTGCTGCTCGGCAAGGTCGCGGCGGTGGCGGTGCTCGTCGGAATCGCCGGCTGGAACCGTTATTTGCTGGTGCCGCGTACCCGCCGACCTGACACCGAGGCCGCCGCCCTGCGTTCACTGCGCCGCACCGTCCGGGCGGAGGCGGTACTGCTGGTCGGGGTGCTCGCCGTCACCGGTGTGCTGGTCACCCGAGACCCGACCAACCGGGCCTCCGAGACCGACAACGCCGCCACCGGTTCGGCCGACGGCCGTACCAGCTCCGTTGAGCAGGCCGTCGTCGCGGACGCCGCGCTCGGCGACGGCCGGGTGCAGATCCGGATAACCCCGGGTGCCACCGGGATCAACGCGCTGGAGTTGGCGCTGTTCGACGTCGCCGGGCAGCCGTTGGAGCCGGTCACGCCGCCGACGGTCACTGTCACGCTGCCCGAAGCCGGGGTCGGGCCGCTGGAGCGCCGGCTCGCCCAGACGGGCCCCGGAAGCTACGAGGCGGTCGCCGACTTCCCGTTGCCCGGCAGTTGGGAGGTCACCGTCAACGCGCGTACCTCCCGGTTCGACAGCCCGATCGCGATTATTCCGGTGGAGATCCGATGAACAGGTTCCGACGACGTGCCGCAGGACTACTCGGCGCGGCGCTGCTGGGCCTGGCACCGGCGGCGCTGGTGACGCTCTGGTCGGCGGCGCCGGCGGCGGCCCACACCCAGCTGGCCGGCGCGGCCCCGAACGGTGCCGGTGCCACCACGTTGACCTTCACCTTCGACCACGGCTGCGACAACGCGGACACCGACGAGCTGGTGGTCGAAATGCCGGCCGGGGCGATCGCCGGTTCGACGACCGGACAGCCGCCCGGGTGGGCTGCCGAGGTCACCCCCGGCCGGGTCAGCTGGACCGGGCCGGCGATCAGCGCCGAGCAGATCGCCGCCGGGGTCGCCGAGTTCTCGGTGCTGGTCCGGTTGACCGGGACGGCCGGGCAGACCTTCTGGTTCCCGGCGGTGCAGCGGTGCGTCGACGGCGACAGCTACGAGTGGTCGGACACCGGGCCGGGTGCTGAGCGGCCCGCCCCGTCGCTGATCGCGACCAACGCGGTGCTCGCGCCGGCACCACCGGCGGCTCCGGCCGATCAGCCGGCCGGCGGTGGCGGTGCCAGTGTGGCGCAGGCGTTGACCGCTGTAGGGCTGCTGGTGGTCGGTGCCGGTCTGGTCGGCTACCGACTGACCGGACGGTGACGGCGGAGCTTCATCGTGGCCAGTGGCCCCGGTTGATCGGCACCCGGTGCAGGGTGCGGCAGGGCAGTTCAGCGCCACACCGGCAGGTCCGCCGCCACCGGCGCCACGACCACTGTGGCCGGTGTCGGCGGGCCAGTGTCGCCGCGACGGCGAAGAGGTACTCGTCGTACGAGACCATGTCCCTCCCTCCACGACAGTCCTTCACGACGGTGCGAGCGCAACAGGGGACCGCCGAGCGGAGCCACAGGTGCGACCCGGAAGCCGGGGTGCGACACCGGGGGCTCTCCACTGACACCCGGCACCGCACCCCGTACTCATGACGGTACGAGACTGCAAGCGGATTCTGCGTAACGAGCGGTTACGTCGAATGATCCTCTGGCGAGAGTGGATCGATTCCCATCCGTACCGCGAGTTGCCGAAGCTCGTCGGAGCCACTACGGGGCGACGAGTCCCGCACGATGTGCGCGATGATCTCCCGGACGGTGGCCCGGCTGCGGGTCTCGTGCGGGGCGATCGCCTCGGCCCGCAGGAACGCCCGTACCGCCTCTTCGTTGCGCTTGGCGGCGTGGAACCCGCGCCCGGCGTCCATGTGCAACCTGGCCCGGCGCTGCGGGGTCCGCAGCGCGCTCTGGTCCACTTTGCGGGCGAGTTCCGGGGCGCGGCCCGGCTCGCCGTTCTCCAGCACCACCCCGACCCGCCACACCGCGACGTTCGCCGAGGTGAACTCCATCCGCCACGGATCACCAGCGGTACGCCGGGCGACGTCGGCGGCCTCGGCGATGTGCGTTTCGGCGACGTCGTGCTGACCTAGGCTGGCGGCGGACAGCGCGGCGTGCAGGTGCAGCATGCCGTACCACGCGCGGCCTTCGTCCGTACTTGTGTGAAGTTGGATTCGTTCGGCGGCGTCGCAGGCCAACGTCCAGGATCGCTTCCGCAGCCCGGTGGCCAGGACCGCCTGGGCCAGCGCGTAGTCGGCGGCGGCGACGCAGGCCGGGTCGTCGGCGAGCTGCGCCGCCCGGACGGCGCGCTCGGCGAGCCGCATCGCCAGGTCGACGTGGCCCTGTGGTTTGAGCGCCAGCGAACCGGTGACCAGGGCCTGCACCGCGATCCGCAGTGCGACTGGGTCTTCGTCGGCGTTGGCCGTGGAGCGGATCTCGGCGATCAACCGGGGCAGCAGGATGCCGAGGGTCGGGTTGTCGCAGGCCATCCGGGCCCGCATCGCCCGGTCGGCCTCGGCGGCGAGCAGCGCCGCCGGGCGGGCCGCAGCCGGCTCGTCGTCGTCCATCGCCTTGCGGATCGCCGGTACGGCGGCGTAGAGCGCCAGGTCGTTGCGGGACCGGGGCAGGTACGGCTGCGCGGTGAGGTCCATCGTAGAGACCCCGAGCGCGGTGGCGAGCGCGATGAGCATGGACCTCTTGGTCACCGCGCGCTTGCCGTTCTCGATCATGGAAACGTACTCGCGGCTTACCCCGATCTCGGCGGCGAGCTGTTGCTGCGTCATGCCGGCGATGTCACGCCACCGCGCGACCCGCAGGCCGATGTAATCCTCCGGCATGGGGGACCTCCCATGCTGACGGTACGGTCGAAACGGCGTGACGTCGACCAATGTAACTGGTTGTTACGCCTGTCCCGCCTGTTGGTGACCCAGGTGGTCGGCCGACCTCACTCTTCGTGGCCCGGTCAGCTGTTCGCCAACACCGCATTGGCCTGTGCGACGAACTCCTCGGCCGCCTGCCGAGGGGTCGCCGCGCCGATCTGTACGCTCTCCGCCGCCGTGACCAGTAGTGTCCGGACCGTGGTGTGGCCGGGCGGCGGGGGCACCGGTGCCGGACCGAACAGATCGGACATCTGCTGCTCGAACGCGACCGACGCCTGCATCTTCTCGTCGGCGAGCGTCGCCTGCACCGTCTCGCGGACTTTCAGGTTGGAGCTGAGGCCGCGCTCGGTGCCGAGGATGCGGCCAGCCTGCGGGTCGTTGACCAGGAAGTCGATCAGGTCCACCACTTCCTGCTGGTGCCGGGTGCCCCGGAATCCCGCCCAGTACATCGACGCCCGCGCCCACTGGCCCTCCGGGTCGCCTGGATAGGCGACCACGCCGAGGTCGGCGGTGGTGTGCTTTTGCAGCTCAGCCAGCTGATTGGACCACATGAACGACGTCGCCGCGTCACCGGTGACGACGAGTTGCTGGGTGGCGTTGCCGTTGTTCGCCGCCCTGATCAGCTCGACGCTCGGGGTGGCGTCCGCGTCGCGGGCCTGTTGCCACAGGTCGAACCAGGCTTTGAGGTCGTCGACCTCGAAGCCCAGTTGCCGTCCCCGGTACAGCTCGAGTTCGTTGCTACGTAGCCAGAGCCAGAGCGCCTTGTAGTCGGCCGACGGGTCCATCGTGCCGGCCACCTCGCCGTCGGTGAGCGCGGTGATCTGGCTGGCCCAGTCGATCAGCACCGGGTAGGTCATTCCGATCGTCGGTTCGTCGACACCGAGCTCGGCCAGCAGCGTCTTGTTGTACACCATCGCCGGGGTGTTCGCGGCGGCGGCGACCGCCACCGTCCGTCCGCCGATCTGTCCGTACTGGACCAGGCTGTTAGGGAAGCCGGAGAGGTCGAGCTCGCCGCTGTCGACGTAGGGGGTGAGGTCGAGTACGACGTCACGTTCGGCGTACTCGGTCAGGTAGTTGTCGTCGATCTGGAACAGGTCCGGCGTGTTGCCGGCGGCGGCCTGGGTGGCCAGCTTGTCGTAGTAGCCGGTGTAGCCCTGCCAGGTCACTCTGAAGGTGATCCCCGGATTGCGGGCGGCGTAGACGTCGAGCGCCTGCTGGGTCAGCTCGGCCCGGCGCTCCGCGCCCCACCAGAAGACGGAGAGTTCGATCGGCCCGTCCTCGGTCGGCTCGCCGGTGTCGTCGGTGGCGCAGGCGCCGAGTCCGATGGCGACCGCCATCAGGACAGTGAGTGTTCGGGCAACGGCTCCGCGTGTCGATACGGCGGATGATGACACGGGTTTCTCCTGATCAGGGCTGGGCTGGCCGGTCTACGGCCCGATCATTTACACAAGCGACCAGGTCGGGTGTCAACGGGCCGTCCGGCTGTTCGTGCCGCCTCCTCAGTCGATGCATTGACGGTGTGTGGGCTGATCGCGTAGCGTTCGTCCCACTGGAAAGCGTTTTCCTGAGGAGTATCAGGGCCAGTACGCGTCGCTTCGTCGGCCCGGGTAACGCCGACGAAGCGGCGGCCGGCCAGGATCGAGCCCCCAACCTGGCCAGCCCGTCCGCCCGCCAGCCCGGGGCGGACGGGCACCCGTCTTCGCCGGCCGCCGTCGTGATGTACTTGCCGACGTGGAGCTGCTGCACTCGGGCAAGGTCAGGGACGTGTACGCCGACGGCAACGACCTGATCCTGGTCGCCTCCGACCGGATCAGCGTCTACGACGTGGTGCTGCCCACCCCGATCCCGGACAAGGGCAAGCTGCTCACCGCGCTGTCGCTGTGGTGGTTCGAGCAGCTCGCCGATCTTGTGCCGCACCATGTCGTCTCCGCCACCGACGTACCGGCCGAGTTCGCCGGCCGGGCCATCCGCTGCCGCCGCCTCGACATGGTGCCCGTCGAGTGCATCGCTCGTGGTTACCTCACCGGACTCGGGTTGAAGGAGTACGAGAAGTCGGGCTCGGTCTCCGGCATCGCGCTGCCCGCCGGCCTGGTCGAGGCGTCCCGGCTGCCCGAGCCGATCTTCACCCCGACCACCAAGGCCCCCGTCGGCGAGCACGACGAGTTCATCACGTACGCCGACGTCGTCACCCAGGTCGGCGCGGAGACCGCCGAGCGGCTGCGGCAGATCACCCTGGACGTCTACCGGCGCGGCGCGGCGCTCGCCGCCGAACGCGGCCTGATCGTCGCCGACACCAAGATCGAGCTTGGTTGGGCCCCCGATGGCACCCTGGTCCTCGCCGACGAGGTGCTGACCAGCGACTCCTCCCGCTTCTGGCCGGCCGACGCGTACCTGCCGGGCCGCCCCCAGTTCTCCTTCGACAAGCAGTACGTGCGGGACTGGGCCGCCGGCACCGGCTGGGACAAGCGCCCGCCCGCCCCGCAGGTGCCGGCCGACATCGTCGAGATGACCCGGGCCCGCTACGTCGAGGTCTACGAACGAATCACCGGCCACACCTGGTGATCCGGGCGCCTCGCCGCTACCGCCGAGCGCGCAGTTCGGCGACGCTGACCCCGAGTCCGGATCTCTCGAGGCGGTCAAGTACGTCGTCGAAGCTCCCAGGCGGGTTGCGCCACGAGTCGGCGATCTGCTGCACCGCGGCGTGTACCGTGCTGCGGTCTAGACTGATCTGGTCGCGAACGAACTCGTCAGGTGACTTCGGGCCGATGTCCCAGCCGGTCAGCTCATCGGCGGGGAAATGTCGGAGGTTGCCGGTGACAGTGAGTTGAGCCCGCGCCCGGATCGCGGCGGCAAGCACGTGACGGTCGTCAGGGTCGGGCAGTTTGAGCGAGTCGACGAGCGGCTCGTAGCCGGTGATCTTCCAGTCCCGGACCGCAGTGCCCATCAACCTTCGTGTCCGTGCGAGTCTGGCCTCGTCGAGGTCTGGTCGCTGCCGGCGTAGGGCGGCGAAACCTCATTGAAGAATCTGCTCGGTCCATTTGGCGTCGACCAGACCTGACTGGGCGATTCGCAGCAGTAGATCCCGTAGCGTGCTCGGGTACGACACGCTCGCGTCGAAGATGACAACGAAGGTCATGACTCAGGTGAGGTCCATCTCCTGGGCGAGCCGGGTCAGCTCATCGGCTGCGGCACGACGGCGGGCGTCGTCCCGGTGTTTGTACGCCAGCAGTGATCCGGCGAGTACCCGCCGGTGGGTGCCCACCCTGCGGAACTGGATCTCACCCGCCTCCAGTAGGCCGATCAGATGCGGGCGGGAAACGTTGAGCAGCTCGGCTGCCTGCTGAGTTGTCAGCTCCGCGTGAGCCGGAACGACCGAGACGCTGTGGCCGTTAGCCATGTGGGCCAGAACGCGCGCCAACAACTCGATGGCTCCACGGGGCACCACGAGTGTGTCGCCAGCGCCGTCCTCCACGAGTCGAACGGCTGCCGCAGCCTCCTCGTGGGTGCGCAGGTAGGCCTGCACCCGCGTCAGCGCCTCAGCTGCCACCTCGACCGACTGCGGATCAGGCGTGACCGGACTGACCGCGAGAGTCATGATCACCTCCGGGAGGGCAGTCGAAACATGTGCAGCAAGTGTGGCAACCGAAACGACTGAGTTCGAGCGTTCGGTGAATCTGGTGGTTGGCGCCCAGACGAACCATGGGCACCAACCACCAGCACGACGACCTGACGCAAAGCGCGTTCAGCCGGCGACCGCGTCCTTCGTGGGATCCCCTGGCGACGGTTCCGGCTGCTCGGCTCGTGGCCGACGCTGCGGACCCCGGGCGAGCACGTAGCCGAACAGGAGCACCATCACCCCGACGCCCACCCACATCGCCTGCTGCCAGCCGTCGACGAACGACTGCTGTGCGGCCCGGACCAGCTCGTCGGCGTACGGGCCGGCGTCGTCGGCGGCGGCGAGAGCGGTGGCGATGCCCTCCCGGGCGGCGTCGGGCGCGTCGACGGCCAGCTCGTCGAGCCGGGTGCCGACGGCGTTGCGGTAGCCGGCGGACACGATCGCCCCGAGCAGCGCGACGCCGAGCGCGGCACCGAACTCCCTGGTGACGTCGTTGAGCGCGGACGCGGTGCCCTGCCGGGCGCGGGGCAGGGCGCTGGTGATCGCCTCGGTGGAGGGGGTCATCGACAGGCCCATGCCGAGCCCCATGGCGAGCATGCCGGGCAGCACCGACAGGTAGCCGCCGTCGACGGAGACGAAGCCGGCCATCAGGGCCAGGCCCGCGCCGCCGAGGAAGATCCCGGTCGCCATGGTGGCGCGGGCACCGACCAGCGCGGCCAGCCGTGGGGCGAGGCCGGAGGCGACCATCATCAGCAGGGCCATCGGCATCATCGCCAGCGTGGAACGCAGCCCGGACCAGCCGAGGACCGCCTGGAAGTACGGGAAGAGCACCACGAAGATGCCGGCCTGCACGCCGAACACCGCGAGCAGCGCCACCGAGCCGCTGGACAGCCCCCGGTGGCGGAACAGTCGGACGTCGAGCAGTGGCGCGCGCCGACGCAGCTCCCAGGCGACGAAGACGACGGCACCGAGGACACCGACGAGCAGACCCGCCAGCGTGGCGGGCGCGGTCCAGCCGTGTTCCGGACCCTCGTGCAGGACGAAGATCAGCCCGACGGCGGCCAGCACCGACGACAGCGAACCGACGGTATCGAACGGGTGGTCCGACTCCTCGCGGGAGTTCGGGACGTACCGGATCGTCAGGCCGGCGGCCACGACGACCAGCGCGACCGGGAGGGCGAACAGCCAGCGCCAGTCCGCCACGTCGACCAGGAAGGCCGACAGGTACATCCCGAGCAGGCCGCCGCCACCGGCGACGGCGGTCCAGACACCGATCGCCCGGGACCGTTCCTTCTCCGGGAAGGTCGAGGTGATCACGGCCAGGGTGATCGGCATGATCATCGCCGCGCCGATGCCGCTGAGCAGTCGTGCGGTGATCATGATCTCGGTCGAGGTGGCGAGGCCGGCGGCGGCGCTGGCGGCCCCGAAGACGACCAGCCCGGCGAGCAGTACGGGTTTGCGGCCCCACCGGTCGCCGACCGCGCCGAGCGGCAACAGCAGTGCGGCCAAGGTGATCGTGTAGATGTTGATGATCCACAGGACGGTGCTCTGCGAAGCGCCGAACGCGACGGCGAACTCCTGCTGGGCGACGTTCAGCCCGGATACGGAGGCGATCACCGCCATCAGCGCGATGCAGACCGCGATGAGGACGGCGCGGCGTCGACGCGGATCGTGGATCGTCGGGTCGGAATCGGCCGCAGCGGCTTCCGTCCCGGCGGACACCTGCGGAGACAGGCTTGGAGAGGTCATGCGGGAAAGCTAACGCCGGCTTGCTCAATCGGCACCAAGGCTTGCAGTAATGGCAAGACTAACTGGTTGGGGCGTCTCCCGACGACTGCGCGTGTGCCCGCTCGCCGTCCTGGTCGAAGATGGTGAGGATCTCCACCGGCCCGTTCACCGCGCCGATGGAGTGCGGGATCATCGTGGAGAACTCTGCCGCGTTCCCTTGGCCGACCGGGATCTGCCGCTCACCCAGGTGCAGCAGTGCGGTGCCGCTGAGCACGAAGAACCACTCCCGCCCTGGGTGCACGCTCAGATGCCCCGGACCGGTACGGCGCTCCGGAGTGATCCGCATCTTCGCCACCATGCTGCCGCCGGGCTGGCTTGAGCCGCGCGACAACACCCAGGTGGCCAGACCCGGCTCCTGGTGCTTCATCGGCCGGATGATCACGTCGGCATCGTCGACCGGCTCGACGAGCTGGTCGACCGTGGTGTCCAGGGCCCGGGCCAGGGCGACGAGCTGGTCGAGGCCGATCCGCCGGTGGCCGGTCTCGATGCGGCTCAGCGTGGACGGGCTCAGGTGGCAGCGGGCGGCGAGGGAGTCGAGACTCCAGCCGCGCGCCTGCCGCAGGCCACGGATGCGCTGCCGGACCACGTCGGAAAGCTCGACCCCTGACACGCCCACCATGCTAGGTGCCCCCGCTGCCGGGCCTCGCTGTTGTACGGCACCTTCTTGCGGAAACCGCATGAACTCTTCCGATTACCGAAAGGCTCACTACCGTCGAAGCATGACCAACGAGACCCACGCGGGCCATCCCGCGTTCAGTGCCGACTGGTGGGAGCAGCACTATCAGGCGCACCCGGCGGGACACGTCTCGCCAGGACCACAGCTGGTCGCCGAGGTTGCGGACCTGCCCCCCGGTACGGCGCTCGACGCGGGCTGCGGCACCGGCGCCGACGCGATCTGGCTCGCCGGCCGGGGCTGGCAGGTGACCGCCGTCGACGCCTCGTCGACAGCGGTCGGCCGCGCCCAGAAGCTTGCCGCGCAGCAGGAACCGGGCGTCGCGCAGCGGATCACCTGGCTCACCACCGACCTGACCAGCTGGGAGCCGTCGCAACGCTACGACCTGGTGACCAGCCAGTACGTCCACCCCGACCTGCCGTTCGACCAGTTCGTGGCACGGCTGGCCGCCGCCGTCGCCCCCGGCGGGACGCTGCTGGTCGTCGGCCACGACCACGCCGACACCCACTCGGCTGCCCACGCCCCACAGGCCGCGTCGATCGGTCTGGACGCCGTCGTCGGCTCTCTACCCGAAGCGCAGTGGAAGGTGGTTGTGGCGGAGTCCCGTACCCGCGAGGTGCACCACGACTCGCGCCAGCTGACCATCCACGACTTCGTCGTTCGGGCCCACCGCACGCCGTTGCCCTGAAGAACCAAGCTATACGTTGCCGGGCTGGCCGATCACGGCCAGCCCGGCAGCCGTTCGTCAGTACGCAGTTAGCCTGCCGGGCGGCGCGTCAGTTCCCGCCGTCGGCGTAGGGCAGCTCCACGTACGCCGTCCAGTAGCAGAGGTCGGCCCGGTGCTCGACCAGCGTGACCGGCTTGCCGCAGTGCTCGGAGATCAGCGTCGCCGCCTCGTCGAGGTCGGATACGTCCGCCTCCCAGTGGTGGTCCAGGTAGAGCTTGAGTCCCGGGTTCTCCCGGCCGAGGTCGAGGATCTCCGCTGCCTCCGGCGGCACCAGGATGACCGTGTAGCGGGCTGCGGTGTGCTCCGCCTCGCTGAGCTGTTCGGGCAGCTCCGGGCCGGGCCGGAAGCGGTCGATCACCGACGGGATCGGTCCCGGGCTGTCCGCCGGGTCGTACGCCCGCACCTTCACCAACATCACTGGCTCACCTCATTCATGCTGTGGCTTGCTGAGGAGCAACGTTGCGTACAACATGGCTACAGGGTTAGGCTCGTGTCAAGAGGTTGGGACAGGAGGATTTCGATGACCAAGCCGACGCCGCCCACAATTGCCATCCGCGGCCTCGCTGGCGAACTACGCGCGCTGCGGCAAGGTAGGAAGCTGAGTGTCCGTGGGGTGGCGGCGAGACTTGGCTGGCCGGCGTCGAAGTTGTCCAGGATGGAGACCGGCCGGCAGGGCAGCAAGCTGGAGGACGTCGCGTCCCTACTGGTCATCTACGGTGTCACCGGTGAGGAACGGCAGCGGCTGCTCGCCATGTCGGAGCGTTCCGAGCCCGGCTGGTGGGAGGTGCTGGGTGGTCTCCCGGTCGAGTCCCGGACGTTGATCCAGTTGGAGGCCGAGGCGTCGGCGATCGTCGACTTCGAGCCACTGCTTGTGCCGGGGCTGCTCCAGACCCCGGACTACACCAGGGCAGTCTTGCAAGGCTGCGGCGTTCCGGAGGCCGACGCGCAGACCAGAGTTACCGCTCGGCTTGGGCGCCAAGCCATTCTGGCGAGGTCCGAACCCCCGGCGCTGCATGCCATCCTGGACGAGTCGGCGCTGCGTCGGCCGCTCGGCGGTCCATGGCTGATGGGCCGGCAACTACGGCACCTTGTCGACGCCGCCGACCGCCCGAACGTCACCCTGCAGGTCGTGCCGTGGTCGGTTGGTGGCTACACGGGTCTGGACGGAGCATTCGCCATCTTGGACTTCCCCCGTAATCGGACGGTTGTGCACCTTGAGCACAAGATCTCCGGATTGTTCCTGGAGGAGCCCGAGCAGGTGAGCTTCTTTCGCGAGGAACTGGATAGGCTGCTCACGGTGGCGCTGAGCCCTGCCGAGTCGATCGACCTGGTGGCCCGGCTCGCGGGAGAACACGAGCGTGAGCGAGGCGAGGATGGACGCAGCCGAACTGCCTGACGGGACGTGGCGCAAGTCGAGTCGGAGCGGTTCAAACTCCAACTGCGTCGAGGTGGCTGGGCTTCCCGGGGTGGTTGGGTTCACTGACCAGGGTGTCTCTGGTGCGCTTGGCGTCGCGGTGCGGGACTCGAAGGATCCGTACGGCCCGGTGTTGTCCTTCTCCGGCGACTCCTGGACCGGCTTCGTGACCGCCCTTCGGCACGGCGGCCCCGCCTCAGCTTGACGTGCTCGTGTCGAGGTGAGGCTGACGCACGTCAAAACGCGAAATGAGGTGCGTCAGCCTCACCTCGACGGGCGCGATGTGGTCAGGTGGCGCGGTCGGCGATCGCGCGCCGTACCTTTTGGGTGACTTGTTCTTTCCGCCGGAGTACGTCGTCGGCTGTGAAGCGGAGCGCGATCCAGCCAGCTTCCCGCAGCGCGTTGAAGCGGTACACGTCCTTGCGGAACGCGGCCCGCTCCCGGTGATGGTCACCTTCGTACTCGATGGCGATCCGCCATTGCGGGTACGCCAGGTCGACCCGGGCGACGAACCGCCCCTTGCCCGCAGAAGGAGCCTTCACCCTGTACTGCGGAGTGGGTTTTGGCAGGCCGGCGTCGTGCAGCAGCAGGCGGAGCCGGCTCTCCATCGGTGATTCACTCAACGGTTCCGCGAGAGCAAGAAGATCCCTGACCTGTAGCAGGCCGCGCAGCCCGGAGCGGGTGTCGATGTATGCGGCAAGGCTGTTGCGTGTGACAAGGCGGCGGTGGAGGAACGCGTCGAGGGCACCGAGCGCAGCGGCACGCGGCAATGATCGGCCCAGATCGAACGCGGTACGGACTTCAGTGGTCAAGGGAAGCCCACTCAAGGAGGTGATGTCGTCCGGGGTGAGCGTCCGGGATGCGTACCTGATCCTGGGGTGCGGATCAGGCCGGGCGGTCTTCGGCAGCGCGACGTGCACCGGTACCACCGTCTGTCTCGGGCCGCGTAGCGGCAGAAGATCAATCCCCCAGAGAAAAGCCGCGCTGAGCTCGTGGATCGCCGCGCCGGGCGGCAGTCGTGCGGCGGCGGCTACACACCACATCCGGTGGTCCTCGGGTCGGTACGAACCTTCGTGCACGTAGACGTCGGGCAGGATGCGGCGCCAGTGCGGGCCGTTGAGCATCCGTCGGGTGATCAGGCCGGCGGCGATGGCGCGGCTGCCGGAGAACGGCTCGAAGCTCAACTCGCGGGGCACCGTGGCGGGGCGGGACATCGGACGAGCTTGCCGGGTCGTCGCCGTCGTTTTCTGCCCGGTACGCCGGTCCAGTCGCGCATCCGACGCAAGAAAACCACCGCAATAGAAACCATCGCCGGCTCCAGACGCACCCGCCGGGTACAGGAGCACTGCCGGCAGCGTGGCCTTCGTAGTTCAGCCGCGTGGGGCGTACATGATGACGGCGACGCCGATCAGGCAGATCGCCGCGCCGGTGATGTCCCAGCGGTCCGGCCGGAACCTGTCCACGACGACGCCCCAGACGAGTGAACCGGCGACGAAGACCCCACCGTAGGCGGCGAGGATCCGGCCGAAGTGCGGGTCCGGCTGCAAGGACGCCGCGAACCCGTACAGCCCGAGCGCCATCACCCCGGCGGCGATCCACAGCAGGCCGCGGTGCTCCCGCCAGCCCTGCCAGATCAGCCACGCCCCACCGATCTCGGCCAGCGCGGCGAGGACGAACAGGACCAGGGATCGCGTGACGGTCACGGCGCTGACCCTACCCAGACCTTCGCCGGCACCTGGGGGCGCCGCACCGCCGTCGTCCGCCGCATCGAGGTGAGGCTGACACACCTCAAATCGCGAAATGACGTGCGTCAGCCTCACCTCGACGGTGTGACCACTCCGCACTTTAAAGACTTGCGTGTGTACGGGAACGCTTTGAGTATCGTGTCCATGACGAGCAGTGACCTATGGGGCGAGCAGGCAGCGCAGGCGTACGACAAGGGCTCGGCCGAGATGTTCGCCCCACACGTACTTGCGCCGACGGTGAAGTTTCTGGCTCAACTGGCCGGCGCCGGTCCTGCGCTGGAGTTCGCGATCGGCACCGGTCGGGTGGCGATCCCGCTTTCCGCGAAGGGCATTCCGGTGAGCGGGATCGAGCTGTCGCAGCCGATGGTCGATCAGCTCCGCCGCAAGGTCCCACTGGCAGACGACCTGCCGGTCGTCGTCGGCGACATGGCGACGGCGACGGCTCCGGGGCGGTTCTCCCTGGTATACGTCGTGTACAACAGCATCGGCAACCTGCGTACGCAGGATGAGCAGGTGGAGTGCTTCCGCAACGCCGCCCGGCACCTCTCGCCGGGTGGGCGGTTCGTCGTCGAGCTGTGGGTGCCGGGTATCCGGCGGTTCCCACCGGGGCAGTCGGCGGTGCCGTTCGAGGTGACGGATCGGCATGTCGGCTTCGACACCTACGACATGGTTACCCAGCAGGGCACCTCGCACCACTACCGCCGGCGCGACGACGGCAGCGCCAGCTACGGTGCCAGCAACTTCCGCTACATCTGGCCGGCCGAGTGCGACCTGATGGCCCGGCTCGCCGGCCTGACGCTGGAGCAGCGGGTAGCGGACTGGGACGGCTCGCCGTTCACCTCCGACAGCGAGAAACACGTCTCCGTCTGGCGCATGCCATCGACTGGCCCGGGGAGCGAGACCGATGAAAGATAGTGGGAACATCGTCGGTGAGGTGGCCGCTGACGCCGATTCCGATCGGCGTGCCGAGCTGCTGGAATCCCTTCGTGATCTACTCGACCGGCTCGACGTCGACCTCATCGAGCAAGACGAAGCCGACGACCACCAGACTCTCGCCGATGGCGGTCGGAATCCGGATGCGGACGGCGACGGTGAGCGGTTAGCGTCTGCAGACAACAGCGACGACGGAGCCGAGTAGCGGTTGCGCCCACCGGAGTGACAGAGAGCCGCCCACAGCTGAGAGGGCGGACTCCGGCCCAGCCGTGAAGACCCTCCTGAGCTGCGGGAAAGAACGGCCCGTCCGGGCTCAGTAGACTCCCGCCGACTCGCCCACGTCACGGGTAAGCGAAGGCCGCGCCACGCGTACACGACGCGGTGGCGCGGTGAAGGTGTGGTGGCACCGCGAGGATCCCGCTCGCCCACACCTCTCTGGGGACGCGTTGCGCACACCGGAGGAGGTCACCACATGCAACGCATCCTTTCCGCTCGTCTACCGGACTTCATTGGCCAGCCCGTACGGCTGGCTGGCTGGATTCACCGGCGGCGGCTGCTGAAATCCGTCGCGTTCCTGATCCTGCGCGACGCCGCCGGGCTCGCCCAGGTCGTCGTCACCGACCCGGCGGTACGGGCACAACTCGAGCACCTGCCGGAGGAAACCGTCGTCGCTGTCGTTGGGACCGCGACCGCCCAGCCGACCGCCCCCGGTGGCGTCGAGGTCACCGGGCCGACGATCACCCCGCTCAGCGACCCGGCGGCGCCCGTACCGTTTGATCTGTATCGGCCGGACCTGCGGGCGAACCTGCCGACGATCCTGGACCACGCGCCGGTCGCACTGCGGCACCCGAAGCTGGCCGCGACGCACCGGATCGCGGCCGCCGCCGTCGCCGGCTTCCGAAAAACACTCACGACGATGGGGTTCGTCGAGATCCACACCCCGAAGATCGTCGGTACGGCGACCGAGAGCGGCGCGAACGTCTTCGCCCTGGACTACTTCGGCCGCCGGGCCTATCTTGCCCAGTCACCGCAGCTCTACAAGCAGATCATGGTGGGCGTCTTCGAGCGGGTTTTCGAGGTGGGGCCGGTGTTCCGGGCCGAGCCGAGCGACACCGCCCGGCACCTGGCCGCGTACACGTCGCTCGACGCCGAACTCGGCTTCGTCGACGACCACCGGGACGTGATCGCTGTCTGCCACGCCACGGTGGCCGGCATGCTGGCGGCGGTCACCGAGCGCGCCGGGCCGGCGCTGGAGCTGCTCGACGTACGGCTGCCGGCGTTGCCGGCCGAGCCGGTGATCGTGCACTTCGCCGACGCCCTCGACATGGTCAGCGCGGCGACCGGCCGGGACGTCACCGGCGAGCCGGACCTGGCCCCGGAGCACGAACGCTGGCTGGGGGAGTGGGCGCTGCGCGAGCACGGTAGCGACTTCGTCTTCGTCGAGGGCTACCCGACCCGGCACCGGGCGTTCTACACCCACCCGGACCCGGCCCGGCCCGGCCACTCCCGGGCCATCGACCTGATCTTCCGGGGCGTGGAGCTGGTCAGCGGCGGGCAGCGGCTGCACCGGTACGGCGACTACGTCGACGCGCTCGCCGGGCGGGGCGAGACCGACCTCACCCCGTACGCCGGTTACCTGGACGCGATGCGGTACGGCATGCCGCCGCACGGCGGCTTCGCGTTCGGGTTGGAGCGGTTCGTGGCCCGGCTGCTCGGCGTACCGAACATCCGCCAGGTCACGCTCTTCCCGCGCGACCTGCACCGCCTCGCCCCCTGACCCTCGACGGTGTCGTCCGGTGTCCCGCGACCAGCAGGGCACCGGACCACCGCCGGTCGTCAGGGTCGCCGGAGCCGGACGGCGACGAAGGACGGCGACTGGCACAGCTTGTGGTAGGCCGCCTCGTCGACATCACGGAGACTGGGCACCGGGCGCGGTTCGACGAGCCGCTCCAGGCGCAAGCCGGCGTCCAGCAGCTCGCCCAGGAACGTCTCCAGCGTCATCCGTTGATAGTGGATCGACATCTGCCCGCCGGCCAGCGAAAGGTCCACCCAGTCGTCGGCGAAGTACGAGCCGCCGAAGTGTCGCCAGTCGGCGGTCGGGTGGGTCGTGGAGACCAGCAGCCACCCGCCCGGCCGGAGCACCCGTCGTAGCTCGCCGAGTAGCTGTCGCGTAGTGCCCGGCCCCGCAGCCGACGTCGAGGATTCGCTGCCCGGCGACGTCCCCGGCGAGGGCGAGCATCGCCGGCCGGTCGGTGTAGGCGTTGTACGGACTGGTGTCGGCGTGTCGGGCGAAGTGGTCGCCGAGCTCGTCGTGGTAGGCGGTGCGGGCGGGCATTCCGACAGCATCCCGCCAGTCGCCATCCATCGCGAACGGTTTGTGCGGAGCCGGCGCGAACGGTTCGGGTGGCGGTGTGCGGCTCAGCCTGATCGTCGGGTGCTGGCGAAATCGGTAGGCGGCGGGGCGGGGCAGGCGTACGATCGCGGCATGGATCTGAGGTTGGCCACGACGACGCCGGGACGTCCCGGCGTACGTTCGCGCTGACCTGATCCTCAGCTGACGAAACGGCCCCGGGCGAGACGCCCGGGGCCGTTTCCGGCTCTCCGTGCGTGTCTCGGCCATGGCCATGACCCAGGAGAAACCGTGAGACACGTCGATCACCGCAAGCTCGGCCGGGAACTCGACCTGTTCGACTCTGATCCGCTGATCGGTGCCGGTCTGCCGTTCTGGCTGCCGGCCGGCGCGGCGGCCCGCTACGAAGTCGAGTCGTACCTACGAGAGCTGGAGCGCCGCGCCGGATACCAGCATGTCTACTCACCGGTGCTGGGTAAACGGCAGATGTACGAGCTGTCCGGCCACTGGATGAATTTCGCCGACGAGATGTTTCCGCCGATGGCGGTGAGCAGGACCGACGTCGACGTCGACGTCGACGTCGACGTCGACGTCGACGTCGAGGACGGGGACGGGCTGGTGTTACGGCCCAGCCTCTGTCCGCACCACGCGTTGATGTTCAAGTCGCGGCAGCGCTCCTACCGGGACCTGCCGCTGCGGATCGCTGAACTCGGCGCCATGTACCGGGCGGAACGCTCCGGCGTGGTCGGTGGGCTGACCAGGGTACGGTCGATCTGGCTGAACGACTCGCACATCTTCTGCGCGGTGCCGCAGGTCGTTGTCGAGATCGCCGACGTGCTGCGGCTGATGCGGCAGGCGCACGACGCACTCGGCGTACGCGTGTCGTCGTACCGGCTGTCGCGTCGCGGTGCCGGCGGCAAGTACGCCGGCGACGACGAGGCGTGGGAGATGGCCGAGCGGCTGCTGCGCCAGGCGTTGGACGCGGCAGACGTCCGGTACGGCGTCGTCGCCGGTGAGGCAGCCTTCTACGGACCGAAGATTGACGTGCAGATCGTCGACCCGGCCGGACGCGAGTCGACCCTGTCCACCATTCAGGTCGACTTCCTTCAGCCGGCCCGCTTCGACCTGTCCTACATCGATGAACGTGGTGTACGGGTCCGGCCGGTGATGGTGCACCGCAGCCTGGTCGGCTCGATGGAGCGGCTGTTCGCGCACCTGATCGAGGTGCACGCCGGTGCCTTCCCGGCCTGGTACGCCCCGGTGCAGCTGTGTGTCCTGCCGGTGGCGACCGATCAGCGGCCGGCCGCTGACGCGCTGGCCAGCGAGGCGAGCGCCGCCGGTCTGCGGGTCGAGGTGGACGTCGACGGCACCATCGGGGCTCGGATCCGGGCCGCGGCCCGGCGCAAGATCCCGTACGTGGCGGTGATCGGCGCGCGGGAGGCGCCGTACGGCCGGGTCGCGCTGCGGTTGCGGGACGGCCGTCAACTGCCGGCGATGCCGGTGGGCGAGGCGATCGCGCTGATCGAATCGGCGGTCGCCCGCCGCTCGGCAGATCTGCTGCCATCGGGCGACCTGCTGCCCGGCGGGGAGGCAGGACAACCGAGCCGATGAGGGGACAGGCCGTCAGTCGTCGACCCAGTCGAGGGTGCGGCTGACGGCCTTGCGCCACTGGGCGTACTCCCGGTCCCGGTGCGCCGACGACATCGCCGGCCGCCAGTGCGCGTCGGCCCGCCACTGGGCGCGCAGCGTGTCCAGGTCCGGCCAGAAGCCGACCGCCAGCCCGGCCGCGTACGCCGCCCCCAGGCAGGTGGTCTCGCTGACCGCCGGGCGGACCACCGGCACGTCGAGGACGTCGGCGAGGAACTGCATCAGCAGCCCGTTGGCGGTCATCCCGCCGTCGACCCGCAGCCGGCGCAGCGCCACGTCGGAGTCGGCGTTCATCGCGTCGACCACCTCACGGGTCTGCCAAGCCGACGCTTCCAGCACCGCGCGGGCCAGGTGTCCCTTGGTGATGTAGCCGGTCAGCCCGGTGACCACGCCCCGGGCGTCGGCCCGCCAGTGCGGGGCGAACAGTCCGGAGAACGCCGGCACGATGTAGCAGCCGCCGTTGTCGTCGACGCTGCGGGCCAGCTGCTCGATCTGCGCCGCGCTGGAGATCAGCCCCAGATTGTCGCGGAGCCACTGCACCAGCGAGCCGGTCACCGCGATCGCACCTTCGAGCGCGTAGTGCGCCGGGGCGTCACCGATCTGGTAGGCCACCGTGGTCAGCAGCCCGTGTTGCGAGGTGACCGCACTCGTACCGGTGTTGAGCAGTAGGAAGCTGCCGGTGCCGTAGGTGCATTTCGCCTCGCCGGGCTGGAAGCAGGTCTGCCCGAACAGCGCCGCCTGCTGGTCACCGAGCGCACTGGCGACCGGCACGCCGGCCAGCGCACCGCCAGCCACTGAGCTGTCCGCCGTACCGTAGATCGAGGCCGACGGGACGATCTGCGGCAGCATCGCGGCCGGAATGCCCGCCGCGGACCGGATCTCCTCGTCCCAGCGCAGCGTGCGCACGTCCATCAGCAGGGTACGGCTGGCGTTGGTGACGTCGGTGACGTGCCGGCCGGTGAGCTTCCAGATCAGCCAGGACTCCATCGTGCCGAACAGCACCTCGCCGCGTTCGGCCCGCTCACGCAGCCCGTCGACGTGTTCCAGCAGCCACATCGCCTTCGGCCCGGCGAAGTACGTGGCCAGTGGCAGCCCGGTGCGTTCCCGCAGCCGCTGCTCGCCGACGGCCGCGCCGAGCCGCTGCAGCTGCGGCCCGGTGCGGGTGTCCTGCCAGACGATCGCGTGGTGCACCGGGCGGCCGGTGGCCCGGTCCCACACCACGGTGGTCTCCCGCTGGTTGGTGATGCCGATCGCGGCGAGCTGGCCGGCACCAGCGCCGGCACCAACGCCGGCATCGGCCAGTGCCTGCCGGACCACCTGCTCGACGTTGGCCCAGATTTCCTCGGCGTCGTGCTCGACCCAGCCTGGCCGGGGGAAGATCTGCCGGTGCTCCCGCTGCGCCATGGCGACGATCGCGCCGTCCGCATCGAAGACGATGCACCGCGACGAGGTGGTGCCCTGGTCGATGGCGGCGACGTACCGTCCGGCGGTGGCCACGCTGGTCTGCTCCGTCATCGGGCCAGTATGGCCGTAGCCAGGGCCGGCATGGCCGCAGACATCGGTCCCCGTCGGGTCGGCCGGCGCTGGTAGCGTGCCGCCATGGCCTGGTTCGATCTTCCCCTCGATCAGCTGCGGCGCTACCAGCCTGAGCTGTCACCCCCGGCGGATCTGCGCGAGTTCTGGGACGAGACGCTGTCCGATGCCCGGTCGATGGCGGTGCCGCCGGTGGCGACCCCGGTGGAAACCGCGCTGCGCATGATCAACACGTACGACGTCAGCTTCACCGGCTTCGCCGGCCAGGAGATCAAAGGCTGGCTCAACGTGCCGTCGGGCGCCGCCGGGCCGCTGCCGGTCGTCGTCGAGTTCATCGGGTACGGCGGCGGCCGCGGCCGCCCACACGAGTGGCTGCTGTGGGCCTCGGCCGGCTTCGCCCACCTGGTCATGGACACCCGGGGCCAGGGCGGGTCGTGGCGCGGCGGGGACACCCCGGACGCCGGGCCGGACGGGTCCGGGCCGACCACGCCGGGCTACCTGACCCGGGGTGTGCTGGACCCGGCCGGCTACTACTACCGCCGGCTGATCACCGACGCGGCCCGAGCGGTGGAGATCGCCCCTGACCTGCCCGATGTCGACCGGTCCCGGATCGCCGTGGTCGGGACCAGCCAGGGCGGCGGGTTGGCGCTGGCCGCCGCCGCGCTCGCCGGGGACCGGGTCGGCGCGGTGGTGTCCCGGGTGCCGTTCCTGTGCCAGATCCGCCGCGCCGTCACGATCACCGACGCCGACCCGTACAACGAGCTGGTCCGGTTCTGCCGGATCCAACCGGAGCGGGCCGCGGCGGCGTTCACCACGGTCGACTACGTCGACGCCGCGCACCTGGTGCCGTGGGCCACCGCCCCGGCGCTGTTCAGCGCGGCGCTGATGGATCAGACCTGCCCGCCGTCGACAGTCTTCGCCGCCCACCACGCGTACGCCGGCCCGAAGGAGATCGAGGTGTACGAGTGGGACGGGCACGAGGGTGGCCGGGCGCACTTCGACCAGCTGTCGATCGAGTTCGTGCGCAAGCAGCTCGGCTGAGCCCGGCCGAGGGTCTCGCCGACTGCGCCCGTCCGGGGCTGACCTACCATCACCTGGTGCGTGACATCGCAGTGTTCAGTGGCAGCGCCCACCCCGAGCTGGCTGCGGAGATCTGCACCCACCTCGACGTGCCGCTGCACCCGGTGCGGGTGTCCCGGTTCGCCAACGACTGCCTGGAGGTGCAGCTGCAGGCGAACTGCCGCGAACGGGACGTGTTCCTGATCCAGCCGCTGGTGCCGCCGGTGCAGGAGCACCTGGTGGAGCTGCTGCTGATGCTCGACGCCGCCCGGGGCGCCTCCGCCGGCCGGATCACCGTGGTGCTACCGCACTACGCGTACGCCCGGTCGGACAAGAAGGACGCCCCACGGATCTCGATCGGTGCCCGACTCGTCGCCGACCTGCTGGTCTCCGCCGGTGCCGACCGGGTGCTCGCGATGACGCTGCATTCCCCGCAGGTGCACGGCTTCTTCAGCGTTCCCGTCGACCACCTGCACGCGCTGCGCGAGCTCGCTGCGCACTTCCACGACCAGGACCTGACCGACACCGTGGTCGTCTCACCCGACCTGGGCAACGCCAAGGAAGCCGCCGCCTTCGCCCGGATGCTCGGTCTGCCGGTCGCGGCCGGGGCCAAGCAGCGGTTCAGCGACGACCGGGTGCAGATCAGCGCGGTGATCGGCGACGTCGTCGACCGCGACGTGATCGTCCTCGACGACGAGATCGCCAAAGGCAGCACGGTGATCGAGCTGATCGACCACCTGCGGGAGCTGAAGGTCCGGTCGATCCGCATCGCCTGCACCCACGGGCTGTTCTCCAGCGGTGCGCTGGACCGACTCAGCGACCAGGACGGCGTGCTGGAGATCGTCTGCACGAACACGGTGCCGATTCCGGCCGCCAAACGGGTGCCGAAGCTGCAGGTGCTCTCCGTCGCGCCGGCGCTGGCCGAGGCGATGCGCCGGATTCACAACGGCGAGTCGGTCAGCGCCCTGTTCGGCTGACCGGATCGTCCACCCCGGCCCCGGACGCCGCAGTCTCGGACATCCCGGCCCCGGACGCCGCAGGGCCGGACAGTCCGAGGCTGATCCGTACCGTGGTGCCCTCCGGGCCGGTGGCGACTGCCATGGTGTCGGTCAACCGCTCGGTGAGCCACAGTCCCCAGCCGCCCGCCGTGTTCGGCGCCGGGCGGTCCCGGTTGCGCAGCCGGTCGGACCCGATGCCCTGCCCGTTGTCGGCGACCTCGCAGTTCATCGACTGTGTGTCACGCCACATCCGCAGCCAGCCCTGGCCGCCGCCGTGCCGGACCGCATTGGTGATCAGCTCGTTGACGGCCAGCACGAAATCGTCGAGCCGCTGGCCGCTCATCCCGGCCGAACTGGCGCACGATGCGACGTGATGTCGCAGGTCAGTGACCTGCGACCGGTCGAAGGCCTCGCTGAGCAGATCCATCGGGTCGATAGGCACGACCGTACGCGATGACGGGGGATCTGCGTCGGTCATGGCCCATCCGGCTGCTGATCGTCAGTGCTTTCGCGGCATTCTCACCCTACGTTGACCTGTGGGGAAATGCACATCGGTCCGGGCGTGTTAGGCCGACCAGCCCTCGCCGGCCGCTCGGCTGTGTGCCATCGTCGGCGGGTGCGGCAGAGCCCCGCCCCGGTAGGCACCCTGATCGTCCCGTTGTGGCGGGCTCTCGCGGTGTTCCGGTTCACCGCCCTCGGCTATGTGCTGGTGCTGTACGCGCGCAACGCCGCCGACTACGCCCATCCGCTCGTCGCCGTCCCGGTCCTGCTCGGCATGATCGCCTGGACGGTCGCCGCCAGCTGGGCGTACGCCCGGCCCCACCTGCGTCGCTGGCCGCTGCTCGCCGCCGACCTGTTCGTCGCGTTGGTCCCGCTGCTGGTCAGCCCGTGGATCATCGGGCGGCCCGCGTTGGCCGGCGGGGTGCCGACCATCGCGGTCGCCTGGCTCGCAGGTCCGGTGCTGGCCTGGGCGGTCGCCGGTGGCCGGCGCCTCGGGGCGACCGCCGCCCTGGTGCTGACCGCCGCCGACCTCGCGGTACGGGACCGGCTCAACGAGTCGTCGGTCACTCCCGGTGTGCTGATGCTGCTGGCCGGCATCGCCGTCGGGCACGTGGCCCGGCTGATCGGCGCGGCCGAGGACCGGTTGCAGCGGGCGGTCGAGCTGGAGGCGGCGACCCGGGAGCTGGCCGCCGCGACCCGGGAGCGGGAACGGCTGGCCCGCGACATCCACGACTCGGTGCTGCAGGTGCTGGCGATGGTCGCCCGGCGCGGGGCCGACCTCGACGGCGAGGCCGGTGAGCTGGCCCGGCTCGCCGGGGAGCAGGAGGCCGCGTTGCGGGCGCTGGTCACCAGCCGGGTCACCGTACCGCCGGACAAGCCCGCCGCGACGGCGGCGGACGGGCGGACAGCGGCCGACCCGCCGGCGGCGCTCGTCGCCGGGCCGGTCGACCTGCGGTCGGTGGTCAACGGGTACGCGTCGTCGCGGGTCTCGGTCGCCACCCCGGCCGAGCCGGTGCTACTGCCCGGTCGGCTCGCCGCCGAGCTGGGTGCGGCGCTCGGTGCCGCGGTCGACAACGCGGTGCGCCACGGCGGTCCGCAGGCGCGGGTGTGGGTGCTGGTCGAAGAGGAGCCGGACGCGGTTACCGTGTCGATCCGGGACGACGGGTGCGGCATCCGACCCGGTCGGCTGGCGGAGGCGGCCGCGCAGGGTCGACTCGGGGTGAGCCAGTCGATCGAGGGGCGCGTCGCCGAGATCGGCGGCACGGTACGGATCGTCTCGGAGCCCGGCGCGGGCACCGAGATCGAGCTGCGGGTGCCGAGCCCGGACACGACGGTGGAGGAGTACGGGTGACGGCAGGTGCGCCAGCGGATGCGGTGGATCCGATCCGGGTGATGGTGGTCGACGACCATCCGATGTGGCGGGAAGGGGTGGCCCGGGACCTGACCGAGGCCGGCCACGAGGTGGTCGCCACCACCGGGGAGGGGCGCCAGGCCGTGCGGATCTGCGCGGCGGCCCGACCTCAGGTGGTGGTGCTGGATCTGCAGTTGCCCGACATCTCCGGGGTGGAGGTGATCCGCGGCATGCTGGCCGAGCAGCCCGGCGTCCGGGTGTTGATGCTGTCGGCCAGCGGAGAACAGCAGAGCGTGCTCGACGCGGTCAAGGCCGGCGCGACCGGCTACCTGCTGAAGTCGGCCGGCCCGGGGGAGTTCCTCGACGCGGTCCGGCGGACCTCGACCGGGGAGGCCGTCTTCACGCCGGGACTGGCCGGACTGGTGCTCGGCGAGTACCGCCGGCTGGCCGCCGCCGCGCGGCCCGCCGGGGACGAGCCCCGGCTCACCGACCGGGAGACCGAGGTGCTGCGGCTGGTCGCCAAAGGGTTGTCGTACAAGCAGATCGCTGGCCGGCTGGGGCTGTCCCACCGGACGGTGCAGAACCACGTGCAGAACACCCTGGGCAAGCTGCAACTGCACAACCGGGTGGAGCTCACCCGGTACGCGATCGAACGGGGCCTGGACGACTGACGGAACCGTCGCCAGCCGGCTGGCGACAGCTCCGTCAGCGCCCGATCGGGTGGTCCTCGGGCGACTCGGCCTCGTGGACCGCCAGTTCCTCGGCACTGGCCCCGCCACCGGCGGCTCCCGCGTCGGCAGCCACCGAGTCCGGTTCGTCGTCGGTGTGCGCTCCCTCGTCGGCTTCGACCAGCCGCCCCACCGTTCCGTTGTCCGCCCCACCGAGCCGACCGTGGTCGTAGAGCGAGACCGGTGAGTTCGGGTCCGAGTACGGGCCGGGGTCGAGCACGTCAGCGTCGCGTTGCGCCTGGGCGGCGGCCTGTTCGCTGTTGGCCTCGTCGCCGAGCGCCTGGTCGACCGGCCCACTGAGTGGATCGTCCACCGGCCTGCCCAGCGCCTCACGGGCGAGTTTGTAGTCCAACGACTCCCCGTCGAGCTGTTCCTGGGCGGTGTTGCCGAAGTGGTCCACCGCCACCGGCACGTCGCCCGGGATGCTCTCCGGGTCCGGACCGTCGGCCTCGCGGCCGCTGGCCACGTCGTCGTACGCGGTCGAGTCGTCGTCCGCGGTCTGCGGGATTCCTTCGGACTCCGGGTCGGAAACCGGCCGGGGGAAGTCGTCTGTACGCATGCCGTCCCATTACCCGGGTCGGTGGCGGTCACACACCTGGCCGGGGCGGGTCGGGGCGCCGGCGCGCCGGCGGCGGCGCGTCGTCACCGTCCGCGCCGGTCGGCACGGCCGGGTCGCCGACCGGTGCCGCCGGCGTCGCCGTGGTCCGACCGGCCGGCACCTGGTACGGGTGCGAGGCGGTGGTCGCAGATGATCCGCTCACCACGTCGGCGGCGAACTCCTCGTCCGCCGGCCGTCCCGGGTGGTACCCGAGGTCGGTCCCGGGCCGTTGACCGGCAGGCGCCACCGCTGGCCGTACCCGCACCGGGCCGGCGGCCGGCGGCTGGCCCATCGCGGCTCCGGCCGTCGGCTGGTCCACGGCCGGCCCCGTCGTGACGTCGGTTCCGCCGGACCTGGCCCGGCTGCCGAGCAGGTAGCCGACCGCCACCCCGGCCAGCAGCAGGGCGAGCCGGGCCGGGCCGGTCGAACTGTCGTGCCGTCCCACTGTCAGTCTCCGTCCTGTGGATGGTCCGCCGGATCGATGGCCGCCCAGACGAGTTTGCCGCCGCGCAGCGGGGTACAGCCCCACCGCCGCGCCACCGATTCGACCAGCATCATGCCCCGACCGCCCAGCGCGTTCGGTGCCACCGGGACCGGCCCGGCCGGGGTGGGCAGGCCGTCCGAGCCGTCGCGCACCGACATCCGCAGCCGGCCGTCCCGGAGGCCGATCCGCACCGACATCGGCGTGCCGGCGTGCACCACCACGTTGTTCACCAGCTCGGTGAGCGCCACGGCGGCCGGATCGGCCAGCTGCGGCAGCCCCCACCGGCGGCAGCCCTCGGCGAGCAGCGCCCGTGCGGTCCGCGCCGCTCCGACGACCGGATCCAGCTCGGCGCTCAGTGGCGCGGCCGGCGGAGCGCCGTCGACCAGCGCCGCCGCCAGGGTGGTGTCGGGCAGTACGGTCAGCCCTGCCGCAGACCAGGCCCGGCCGGTGCCGGGTGGCGCGGCGCAGCAGACGAAGCCGCCGGCCGGCCACTCGGCGACCGTACGGGCGAGCTCGCCGAGCCGCAGCAACGCGGCGGGCGCGGCGTCGCGTACTGCGGAGACGTCCACCGCGACCGGGGCCGCCCGGTCGGCCAGGCAGTCCAGCAACGCTGCTCGGACGTCGTCGACGGCGTGCCGGTCCAGCACCCCGACCAGCCGGATCACCGGATCGGTCGGGTCGCACTCCAGCACGCATCGCAGGTCGGTCGGCACGTTTCTCCTCCCGGCACCCCGTACCGGCCCGGCGACAAGGACATCGGGCCCGGTCCCATCAGGCCCGATCGTCAGCCGCCCCGACGTACCCGTTGGGCGGAAGCGGCTGCTCTGCGTCCCGGTCGCTGCCATGCGTACGGGTACCCCGATTTGGGCGTGTCATACCACCGGCGTGGTCGTCGTACTTCACCCGTGGATCTCACCCGAGGGTGGTGCTCGCCGGAACCGGAGGAATCCTCGTACCGCAGGGGTTAGAAAGAACCGCTAGCACCCGTGACGAGCAACGGAGGTGAAGATGCGCGTCGGTCTGGTGTCTGCCCACGATGGAGCTGCGATGGGTCACCCCGTACACCGTGACCTCGCACAGCGTGACCCCGGACGTCTCGGCACCGCCGGGCAGCCGGTCACCGGCACCCGGCAGCACGTCGCCCGGCTCGCCACCGAACTGGCCGCTCTCGGCCACGACGTCCGGGTCTACCAGCGGCGGACCGGACCGGACGAGCCGGACGGCGAGTCGTCGTCCGGCTACCAGTTGGTCCGGGTGCCGGTCGGTCCGCCGACCAGGCTCGGCACCGCCGCACTGCTGGCCCACCTGCCGGAATTCGGGCGCTGGCTGGCGGGTCAGTGGGACGACGGGGAGTGGACGCCGGACGTGGTGCACGGGCACTTCTGGCCGGGTGGTCTCGCGGCCGCCAGCGCGGTCGGCCGCAGCCGGGTTCCGCTGGTGCAGACCTTCCACAGCATCGGTGGTCAACAGCAGCGGCAGTTGGGTCCGGGCTACCGGGGGCCGCGGCAACGGATCGCGCTCGAGCAGGCGCTGTGCCGGGTGGTCGACGCGGCCGTCGCGCAGTGCAACGAGGAGGTGGACGAACTGGCCCGGATGGGGCGGGACCGCGCGTCGGTCGCGATGATTCCCCCTGGGGTGGACACCGTTCGGTTCGCGCCGGACCCCACGCCGCCGGTCCGGCGGCGTCGCCGGCTGCTCGCCGTCGGCGACCTCACCCCCGGCTCCGGGCATGACGAGCTGATCGGCGCGCTCCGGTTGGTCGGCGACGTCGATGTGCTCATCGCCGGCGGGCCCGACCGGGCCGAGCTGGCCGGGCATCCGGAGGCGCGGCGGCTGCGGGAGGTGGCCACCCGGTACGGGGTGGCCGACCAGATCGAGCTGATCGGCGCGGTTCCGGCCGGGGAGATGCCGCAGCTGTACCGGTCGGTCGATGTGGTCGCCTGCACCAGCCGGTACGTGCCGGTGGGCACGGTGGCGTTGGAGGCGATGGCGTGCGGCGTGCCGGTGGTGGGGTACGCCCACGGCGGGGTGGCCGATTGCGTGGTGGACGCGGTGACCGGTCGGCTGGTGCCGCCTGGCGACGTCCGGGCGCTCGGCGTCGCGCTGCGGCGGCTGCTCGCCGATGAGGCCGAGCGGTTCGCGTACGGGCACGCGGCGGTCGACCGGGTCCGGTGCCGGTACGGCTGGGACCGGACCGCCGCCGCCATCGAACGGCTCTACCAGCGGGTGCTCGGGTTGCGCCACGGCGGCCCGGTGCCGGCGGGGTCGAGCGGCGTCGTCTCCGGGCAGTTGCCCGACGGCGATTCGGTCGAGCCGGTCGATGTGGAGATCGATCTGGCGGGGATCGAGGCGACCGCACCGGCGGAGGCCGCCGCCACGCCGATCCGGGCCGGCTGACCTGTGCTGTCGGTCCGGTCTGCCTGGCCCGGGCTGCCGGCCCAGGCCGGCCGCGTGGTCTCGGGCGCGTGCTGGGTCGTCGCGTACCGGGTCAGACCGAGCACGGCGGCCAGCGTGATCAGGAAACCGACCGCGGCCAGCCACTCGCGTCCGGGCCAGATCTTGTCGTTGAGCAGCAGCAGGCCGACGATGGCGGCCGGGACCGCGCCCGCCGCGTCCATCGCCGCGATGGCGGCGGTGACCGAACCGCGCTGCATCGCCAGGCCGATCAGCCACTGACCGATGGCTGAGTGCACGATCAGCAGGTAGAGCAGTGGTTCGGTGACCAGGTCCCGGTAGCTGGCGGTGCCGGCGAGCGGCCGGGAGGCGACCGCGGCGGCGGAGAAAGCGAACCCGGCGAGCAGTCCGAGCAGGACGGCTGCGGCCGGGCCGTCCAGCCGGGCGGCCCCGGCACCGAGAGCGGAGATCAGCAGGCCGGCTAGGGCGATGACGGCCACCGCGCGGGGGCCGAGCGGGTGCGCCGACGCGGGTCGGGCGGCGACGACCAGCGCGGTGACTCCGACCAGCAGCAGCACCAGCAGGACCACCTCGGCGGCTGGCAGCCGCCAGCCCATGGTCAGCACCCCGAGCAGGGCGGTCACGCCGAGCGCGGCGGCCACGCTCGCCTGGACCAGGAACAGTGGCAGGTCCCGCCGGGCGAGGAAGGCCAGCACGAAGGCGAGGCACTGGCAGCCGAGGCCGATCAGGTACACCGGCTGCCGGGCGAGTCGCAGCAGCAGACCGGGGTCGAAGCAGCGGCGGACCGTGGTGCGGGCGGCGGCCACCGCCTGGAAGAGGTGTGCGACGCCGTACGTGGCGATCATCGCCGCGAGAAAACACCAACCGGTCGACGTCACCCGGCGAGGATAGACGGTCGCTCGATTCGCTCCATCTGAGACCGGCTGCGGTCAGCTGAGCCGGTGCAGCAGGTCGGAGTGCAGCCTGCCGTTGCTGGCCACGGCGCTGCCGCCGGCCGGGCCAGCCCGGCCGGTCAGATCGGTGAAGGTGCCACCCGCCTCGGTGACGATGGGAATCAACGCTGCCAGGTCCCACAGCGACAGCTCCGGTTCGACCATCGCGTCCACCGCGCCCTCGGCGACCAGCATGTAGCCGTAGAAGTCTCCGTAGGCCCGGCTGCGCCACACCGACCGCATGATGTCCAGCATGGCCGGTAGTCGCCCGGACTCCTCCCAACTGGTCAGCGAGGAGTAGCAGAAGCTGGCGTCGGCGAGGCGGCGGATCCCGGAGACCCGGATCGCGGTCGCGGCGGCTGTGTGTCGTCCTGCGTACGCTCCGTGACCGACTGCGGCCCACCAGCGTCGGCCCAGCGCCGGTGCCGAGACCAGGCCGACCACCGGCTGATCCCCTTCCATCAGGGCGATCAGCGTGGCCCACACCGGTACGCCCCGGATGAAGTTCTTGGTGCCGTCGATCGGATCGATCACCCACTGCCGGTTGCCGGGTCCCGCCGCCGCGACCGACGCGCCGAACTCCTCGCCCAGCACCCCGTCGCGGGGTCTGGTCCGGGCCAGGGTGGCGCGTAGCGCCTTCTCCACGGCGGTGTCCGCGTCGGAGACCGGCGTGAGATCCGGCTTCGCTTCGACCCGCAGGTCGAGCGCCCGGAAACGGGCCATCGACATCGAGTCCGCGGTGTCGGCGAGCAGATGGGCTAGGGAGAGATCGTCGGCGTACCGGGCCATGGCGGGAAAGGTATCTGATTACTCACCGCAATGGTCGGATGTCCTACCGCGCAAGGTTCGGCCGGCTCACTCGCGGGTCGCGGTACGGCCCGTCTCGGTGTCCCCGGACCGCGAGTCCAGCAGCCGTCGGTACGACGCCAGCCGGCGCGGATCGGCGTTGCCGGCCGCCACCCAGCCGCCCAGCCGGCACCGGTCGGCGTCGCCGGTGTGCTCGCAGTTCGGCGGGCAATCGAGGCTCCCCTCGACCAGGTCGGCGAAGCCGTGCAGCAGGCTCTCGGCCGACACGTGGGCCAGCCCGAAACTGCGTACGCCGGGCGTGTCGACGATCCATCCGGGATCGCCGGCCGGGACGACCCGCGCGTCGGCCCGAGTACCCACATCGGCATCGTCGGCCGGCGTGTCGGCACCGTCGGGCGACACGCCGGAGTACGGCAGCCGCAGGGCGACCGCGCTGGACGAGGTGTGCCGTCCCCGGCCGATCGCACTGACCGTGCCGACCGCTCGCAACGCCTCCGGCACGAGCCGGTTGACCAGCGTGCTCTTGCCGACCCCGGAGTGCCCGACCAGCACCGAGAGCCGACCGGCCAGGCGGCGCCGCAGGTCGGTCAGGTCACCGCCGGGTCGGCACAGCACGTACTCCAGGTCGAGGTCCCGGTAGTAGTCGACAACCGGCGCCGGGTCGGCCAGGTCTGCCTTGGTCAGGCAGAGCAGTGGGTCGATCCCGGCGTCGTATGCGGCGACCAGGCAACGGTCGATGAACCCGGTCCGGGGCGGCGGGTCGGCCAACGCGCTGACGATCACCAGTTGGTCGGCGTTGGCGACGACCACCCGTTCCAGCCGACCTTCCGGCGTGCTCTCGTCGTCGTCGGCGGTACGGCGCAGCACCGAGGCCCGTTCGTCGATCCGGACGATCCGGGCGAGACTGCCGGCGTCACCCGAGACGTCGCCCACCAGCGCGACCCGGTCGCCCACCACCACCGCGCGCCGGCCGAGTTCCCGGGCCCGCATCGCGGTCACCACTGGAGGCGGGCCGGCGACCGGCTGGGTGGCCGGCGGGCCGGTGAGCACGCAGCCGTAGCGGCCCCGGTCGACCGTGACCACGAAACCGTCGACCGCGTCGTCGTGCGCCGGGCGGGTGCGGGTACGCGGCCGGGACGACCGGCGGGGTCGTACCCGCACGTCGTCCTCGTCGTACTCCCTGCGCCTGCCGGCCAGGATCGGCTCCTTCCCGTCGCGGTCAGTTTCCTGCCGCCACCGCCGACCATAGTGCCGGAAATTCCGGCAGCGTCTTGGCCGTGCACGCGACGTCGGTCAACTCGACGCCCGGCACCGCCAGCCCGAGCACGGCGGCGGCGTGCGCCATCCGGTGGTCGTCGTAGGTGCGGAACACCGCGCCGTGCAGCGGTTCGGGGGCGATCTCCAGCCCGTCGGGCAGCTCGGTCACCGCGGCACCGAGCCCGGTCAACTCGGCGGCGAGCGCGGCCAGCCGGTCGGTCTCGTGTCCACGGATGTGGGCGACGCCGGTCAGCCGCGACGGCGCGTCGGCGAGTGCGGCGAGTGCGGCGATCACCGGGGTGAACTCGCTGACCTGGCGCAGGTCGACGGTGACGCCGTGCACCGTGCCGGTGCCCCGTACGGTCAGCCCGTCGGCGTCGACCGTGACCGAGCCGCCGAGCTGCTCGATCAGCTCGATCAGCAGGCCTACCGGCTGGGCGCTCTGCGCCGGCCAGTCGGCCAGCGTGACCGTGCCGCCGGTGACCAGCGCGGCGGCGAAGAAGGGCAGCGCGCCGGACAGGTCGGGCTCGATCGGCCAGTCCCGCCCGCGCAGTTCGCCCGGCTCGACCCGCCAGGTCTGTGGCACCGAGTCGTCCACCACCGCGCCGGCGGCGCGCAGCATTTCGACGGTCATCCGGATGTGCGGGGCGGACGGCAGCACCGCTCCGGTGTGCCGGACCAGCACCCCGCCGGTGAACCGGGGCGCGGCCAGCAGCAGCCCGGAGACGAACTGGCTGGACTTCGAGGCGTCGACGTCGACCTCGCCGCCGGCGACCTGCCCGGTGCCGTGCACGGTGATCGGCAGGCCGCTGGTCGGTGCGGCGTCGATGCGCAGCCCGAGGTGGCGCAGACCGTCGAGCAGCGGGCCGAGCGGGCGGGCCCGGGCCTGCGGGTCGCCGTCGAAGGTGACCGGGCCGTCGGCCAGCCCGGCCACCGCCGGAAGGAACCGCATGATGGTGCCGGCAAGGCCGACGTCGACGTGCGTCGGGCCATGCAGTGCGGCCGGGACGACCGGCCAGCGCTGCGCGGAGCCGGTGTCGATCCCGGTCCCCATCGCGGCCAGGCCGGCGGCCATCAGCGTGGTGTCCCGGGCCCGGAGCGGGCGGACGACGCCGCCGGGGGTGGTGCCGAGCGCACTCAGCACCAGGGCGCGGGCGGTCATCGACTTCGAGCCGGGCAGTCGGAGGGTGGACCGGACCGGACCGGCGGCGCGGGGTGCGGTCCACGGTTGGTGCAGCGGGACGCTGCTCAGTTCAGGCACCCGTACAGTGTGCCAACCCCGCCGGGCCGACCAACTAGCCTGGGCACCATGTGTGGGCGGTACGCGACCACGCGCAGCGCGGCGGATCTCTCCGCGTTGTTCGAGGCGCTGGACGACACGGGCGGCCCGCTGGCGGCCGACTACAACGCGGCACCCACCGATCCGGTGCCCATCGTGCGGTTGTCCCGGGGCGACCGGGCCGGCCAGCCGCAGCCGCGCGCCGATCCGGCGGCCGCCCGCCGGGTGGTGAGCGTTGCCCGGTGGGGCCTGGTACCGCCGTGGGCGGCCGACCCCCGGATCGGCGCGCGGATGATCAACGCGCGGTCGGAGACGGTCGCGACCAGTAGGGCGTTCGCGCCGTCGTTCGCCCGCCGTCGCTGCCTGGTGCCGGCCGACGGCTGGTACGAGTGGGTACGCCCGCCCGGTGCCCGGCGCGGCGGCGGGCAGCCGTACTTCATGACCCCGGTCGACAGCCGGGTACTGGCGTTCGCCGGTCTCTGGTCGGTATGGGGCCGGGCCGAGCCAATGATCACGAGCAGTGTGATTACCACTGCGGCGGTCGGGCCGTTCGCCGAGGTTCATGATCGAATGCCGCTGTTGCTGCCGGAGGACCGCTGGGCCGAATGGCTCGATCCGGACGTGGACGGCACCGCCCTGTTGGCTGCGCCGGATGACAATTACCTGGACCTCATCGAGATTCGGCCGGTGGGCACAGCGGTCGGCAACGTCCGCAACAACGGCGCTGAACTGGTGCAACGGGTCGCTCCGGGGGGCGGGTCGGGGCCGGCTGGTCCGACGGCGCAGCCGGAGCTCTTCTGACCCTGCGGATGGTACCGCTCCCACACGCGGCGGCGACACCAGGGTCCCGCGTTCGGTGATCGGCCGACTACGCAGGTGGAGGTTTGCCAGTGTTGGGACCGAATCGCCAGACGTATTTTCCCCAGAATCGATGCAGGCCCTTGTCTGCGCCTGCCGAAGTGCGATAGAAACCAGCGCCGAGAGTGGATTCCGATTCGCCGCAGATGAACGATGTTGATCAATGTCTAAGTTCCCACGGGGGAGGTGGGTAATGACACGGGCGCGAATGCCCCGTCCACACGAGGTCGCTGCCGCGCGCCGCGACCCCAGGCTGCTCACAGCGATGGCGGAACGCCGCCTCGACGAGGCCTGGCGGACTCATGGGGTCTGTCAGAGCGTCGACCCGGAGACGTTCTTTCCCGCGCCGAGCGAACCGGCCGACGCGGCAGTCGCGCTCTGCCGTACCTGTCCGGTCCAGGGGCCGTGCCTGGCCTGGGCGCTCGACGCCGGGGACAGCCACGGCGTCTGGGGGGCGACGACCCCACGGGAACGCCGGGCGATGCAGGTGGCCTGGCGGGACTCCGGTGGTCCGGATCCCGGTCCGGTCGACGAAGCCGGCCCACCGGTCCGCGACCGGTTGCTCACCCTGGTGCCGCTGAGCTGATTGGGGCGTTGCCAGGCGGGTACGCCCGGCGACCACGGCACAATGGTCCGGTGAAGCGAAGCCACCCGGACCAGCCGGAGGCGGTGGACCCGGGCGGGCCGGTGGGCCGGGGCGAGCCGGCCGACCCGGGCGCAACCGTGGGCCCGAGCGTCGACCGGCGGTCGGTGCCGACGCCGCGCGGGACCGCCTGGGTCGACCTGACGGTCCCGCCGGTGCCCCCGGCTGGTCTGCTGGTGCTCGGGCACGGTGCCGGCGGCGACGTGACCGCCGCCGACCTGTCCGCAGTGCGCTCGGCGGCGTCCCGGGCAGCGGTTGCGGTGGCCCTGGTGACCCAGCCGTACCGGGTCGCCGGTCGGCGGGCTCCCGCGCCGGCCCACCACCTGGACGAGGCCTGGCGTGCCGTGGTCACCGAGGTGGTCGCCGGGCTCACCCCCGCGCCACCGCTGATCGTCGGCGGACGGTCCAGCGGGGCGCGGGTGGCCTGTCGTACGGCTGCGGCGGTGCACGCCGACGCGGTCGTCGCCCTCGCCTTCCCGCTGCATCCGCCCGGTCGTCCGGAGCGGACCCGGGCGGACGAGCTCGACACCGGTCGGCCGACCCTGGTGGTGAACGGCGACCGCGACCCGTTCGGGGTGCCGGACCCGGCGGCTGGCCGAGACGTGGTGGTCCGGCCGGGTGAACGGCACGATCTGCGGGTCGACCCGGCCGGCACGGCCGACGTGGTGGTCGACTGGCTGGTCCGGCACGGCTGGGCGGGCCGGTGACCGCACGGCCGGGCCGTGTCCGGTGCCCGGTACCCGTCGTTGCATCGGGTGTCCGCGACGCCGAGCCGGCGTCCGGAGCGCCGCGGTGGCGACACCGCCGCGGGAACTCCCAGGCCCTTCCCGGTTCCGGAGCCCGTCACCGGGTTCCGGGGCCGGGACGGGTTGGAATGCGCTACCACCCGGCCCGCGTTACTACCCCGGGAGCTAAGTCTCGATGAAGGGGTGGAGAACCGGTGCGCATCCACATACGCGGCGCGACGCAGCCCGCGGGCCAGCCCGACGGTGGCCGTCGACTGCGGGACGCCTTCGAATGGTCACCCGAATTTCGGACCCTGGAAGGGCTTGCCGCGCCGGGGCCGTCCCGACCCCTCGGACCGGTCCGGCCGGCGTCAGCCGCGCGGCGGGTCGGTGAGCCCGCCCCGCGTTGGACGGGTCAGCCTGCCACACAACCGGTGAGTACGGGCACACCTGGTCGAACCGCGACGGCCGGCCAGCCTTTGCGCGTATCCTCGGCGGGACAGTCGAGGGGGGACGAGCGGTTGACCCGATCAGAGCGGACAGACGAGCGGCGCGCGCGGTTCGAGCGTGACGCGTTACCCTTCGTCGATCAGTTGTACGCGGCCGGGCTGCGGATGACCCGCAACCCGGCCGACGCCGAGGACCTGGTGCAGGAGACGTACCTAAAGGCGTTCTCCGCCTTCCACCAGTTCGAGGAGGGCACCAACCTCAAGGCCTGGCTCTACCGCATCCTGACGAACACGTACATCAACTCCTACCGTCGGCGGCAGCGCCAGCCGGTGCAGGCGCCGACTGAGGAGATCACCGACTGGCAGCTCGCCGCCGCCGAGTCGCACACCTCCAGCGGACTGAAATCGGCCGAGACCGAGGCGCTGGAGCGGTTGCCGGACAGCGACATCAAGCAGGCCCTGCAGCAACTGCCGGAGGATTTCCGGCTCGCCGTCTACCTTGCCGACGTCGAAGGCTTCTCCTACAAGGAGATCGCGGACATCATGGGGACTCCGATCGGGACGGTCATGTCCCGGTTGCACCGCGGGCGGCGCAATCTGCGCGGGATGCTGGAGCGCTACGCCACCGATCGCGGCCTCAACCGGGTCCGCTCGACCAAGCCCGCCGCGGCCGGCCAGGAGGTGTGACGATCGTGCAAGGCGGTGACTCGTTCGACCAGGACTGCCGTCAGGTACTCGCCGAGGTCTACCTCTACCTGGACCTGGAGTGTGCCGAGGAGCGGCGGGAACTCATCCGGCACCATCTCGACGAGTGCTCCCCGTGCCTGCGGGAGTACGGCATCGAGCAGGAGGTCAAGGCGCTCGTCGCGCGTTGCTGTGGCAACGAGACGGCACCGGCCGAGCTGCGGGACCGGCTGCGCGCCAAGCTCAGCGAGTTCGTCTTCGACGCGGACTCGCGGGAGTACCTGCCGGACTGACCCTGCTGCGGGCCGCCGGCCGGGTGGCCCGACCGGCGACCCACGGCATCAGGAGTTGGGGCGCTTGCCGTGGTTGGCGGCGCTCTTCTTACGTGCCTTCTTCTTACGGGCCTTCTTGGCCATCTGTCCTCCCGTCGGACGGTGTCTCCCGTAGACCGGGAGCTGACCCGTTGATGCTAGGCGGGTCCGACGAGCGGCATGCGCGACGGGCACGTCATCGGATACCTTTCGGATGTCGCGCAACCGGCACATGCGGGACGGGCCGGTGGTTACGGGACGGGCCGGCCGATGGGCCGGCGCGAGGGACGGGGCCGCCCGGCGAGCCGGGCGTACGGAGGAGGGCCGGCCGATGGCCGAAGAGATCCGGGCCGAGATGGTGGCCAACGTCTGGAAGGTGGTGGCCGCCGCCGGCGACACCGTTTCCGACGGCGACACCCTGGTGATACTGGAGTCGATGAAGATGGAGATCCCGGTGGTCGCCGAGTCCGACGGGGTGGTGCAGAAGCTCGCCGTCGACGAGGGCGACGTGGTCCAGGAAGGCGACCTGATCGCGGTCATCGAATAGGTTCTTGCGGACCGGTCGACGGGGGATCAGGCTCGGCCCAGCAGCCGACGGATCAGACCGGGCCGGCGCTGGCGCGGGACCCGCGCTGACCGGCCGGCGATCCGGCGTGCCGTGCTGGCGGTGTCCGGGTCCAGCTCCGGGGTCGCCAGGGCCAGGTGGGCCAACGACCAAAGGATCGGCACGGTTCGGTGCCCGGCGACCTCCACCGCGTCGGCGAGCCGCTCCGCCACCACCCGGGCCACGTCCGGGCGTACCGCCGGATCCACCCAGGCGGCGGTGACCAGGGCGAACAGCGCGGCCTCGGCGGCCCAGTCCTCGACACCCCAGGCCACGTCGACGAGCACCCGGCGCCGGGTCGAGTCGGGCCAGGGTTCGTCGGTGCGGTGGTGCAGCATGCCCAGGCAGGCCCACACCTGCACGCACCGCAGCCAGCCGGCCGGGTCGGTGCCGGCGGGATCCGCTGGCGGCGGTGGGTGCACCAGCAGGCCGAGCAGGTCGTCCGCGTCGAGGGTGGCCAGGATCACCGCGCTGTCGTACGCCGCCGGCGGGTGGTGCCAGACAGGCTGGGCGATCTGCCGGATCCGCTCGCACGCCTGCGGCGACGGGTGGTCCAGCGCCGGGTCGGCCTGCCAGCCGGCGTAGCGCCAGAGCTGCCGTACCGAAGTGCGGCGTGGCTGACGGGGATCCGGTGTCGGAGTCCGCTCCACGGTGACCGGTAGTCCGGGCAGGGCCGTGCCGAGCAGCCGCATCGCGCTGGGCGGCTCCGGCTGGCGCAGCGACAGCCGGCTCGGCACCAGGCCACGGGTGAGCGCCCGTTCGAGAGTGGCGACCACCGGACCACCGGCCGCCGGCAGCCGGGCCAGCCAGGGCCGGTCGTGACAGCACTCGGCCAGGTCGTGGTGTTCGTGCGAGTCGTCCGGGTGGTCCCGCTGGAAGTCCGCCAGGGCGATCAGATGGCGCAGGTCACCGTCCCGCCGGTAGCGCAGCCGGTACGCGGTGTGCACCGCGCAGTCGAAGGTGGGGTTGCGGGCCAGCGCCCGCTCGATCCAGTCGATTGCCTCGTCGAGGCGCCCCACGTCGGCGAGGGTGCCGGCGATGTCGGCGTAGATGGACAGGTCGTCCGGGTCGTGGGCGCTCGCCCGGCGGAGGGCGGCGATCGCCGCGCCGGTGCGCCCGGCGCTGCGGTACGCGTACCCGAGCCACACCTCGGCCAGCTTGGACGGCTCGGCGCGGACCCCTTGGGTCGCCCAGTCCAGCGCGGTGGTGATCTCCCCGAGCCGGCGGGCCAGCGCCGAACTGGCGCCGAGCAGCAGGCCGTGGTCCGGGTGTGCGGCGGTGGCGTGCCCGGCGAGCCGCAGATACGGCAGCAGGGGCGGCCGGTCGGCGGTGGGGACCGGGTCGGGCACGCTGGCGCAGATCTGCATCAGCACGATGGCGATCTGGTCCGGGTCGAGCCGGGCCGGCAGGTCCTCGGCACCCACCCAGGGCACCCCGGCCCAGTCCACGGTCGGCGCGTGCCCGGTCGCGGCGGCCAGCAGTTCGAGCCCTTCGCCGGCCCGGCCGGCGGCGGCCAGCAGATGCGCCCGGGCCACCACGGCGCCGATGAAGACCTGCTCGTCCAGCGGGAACAGGTCGAGCCCGCCGCCGGTGCGCGTGGCCAGCCGGGTGAGCATCTCGTGCACCTCGGGCAGGGTCGGCGCGTGTGTGATCGCACCGGCGACGTGGTCGGCGGCGTGCCGGTAGTCACCCTCGTCGAGTGCCATCCGGGCCAGTGCCAGCTCGCCCTCGGCGGCCAGCCGCGGGTCGTGCAATCCCTCGGACACGTTCTTCCGATCCTCGTAGCCGATCGTCCCCCCTGGCTCCGGCAGCCTAGGGCACGAAGCGCCAAACGTCGTACCCCTGCGCATTGCTGCTCGCTTCATTGCGTAAGCCAGCCGAAAAGTGCAAGAATGATCACCGCTCGAGCTGAATCGCGCAGACAGGGAGGCGTCGTGACGCAGCGGAAGCCGGTGGCGGACCAGACCGGGACGGCTGACCGGGCAGCTGACGGGGCAGGTGCCGCCCGCCCCGGCGCCGGGATGGCCGCTGACATCGCCGAACAGCCGGCCGGCTACGCCCGGCTGCTGCAGCCGGCGTACGCCGAGCCGATCGCCGAGGTGGCTGCGGCGATCGCCGGCCGCCGCCCACGCCACGTGGTGTTCACCGCCCGGGGCACCTCCGACCACGCCGCGCTGTACGCCGCGTACCTGAGCGAAATCAGGCTCGGGCTGCCCGCCGGGCTGGCCTCACCGAGCGCCGTGACCCTCTTCGGCGCCCGCCCCGACCTGCGGGACGCGCTCGTCGTCGGGGTCAGCCAGAGCGGCGGCTCACCGGACCTCGCCGAGGTGCTGGCGGTGGCCCGGGAGCAGGGCGCGCTGACCGTGGCGGTGACCAACACCCCCGAATCGCCGCTGGCCGCCGCCGCCGAGCTCACTGTCGACATCGCCGCCGGCCACGAGCGGGCGGTCGCCGCCACCAAGACGTACACCGCCGAGCTGCTCGCCCTGCTGATGCTGGTCGAGGGGATTCGGGCCGGCGACGGGGTGCTGCCGCCCGACGAGCGGGCTGCCCTCGACGCCCTGCCCGCGCTCGCCGACCGGGTGCTGGCCGATCCCACCGCCGCCGAGCTGGCCCTGCGCTACCGGTTCGCCGCCCGGCTGGTCACCACCGGGCGCGGGTACGGCTACCCGACCGCGCGGGAGACCGCCCTGAAACTGATGGAGACGTCGTACCTGCCGGCGCTCGCCTTCTCCGGAGCCGACCTGCTGCACGGCCCGCTGGCGATGACCGACCCCGACGTGCCGGTGCTCGCCGTGGTCGGCTCCGGGCCCGGCGGCACCGCCATGCGCGACGTGCTGCGCCGGCTCGGTGAGCGGCGGGCCGACGTACTCGCCATCGGGGCCGGGGCCGGCGCCATCGGGACCGGCCCGACCGGTCCGGCTGCGGTGACCGGTCCGGCTGCGGTGATCGGGGTGCCCGACGTCGACGAGCGGTACGCGCCGCTGCTGGACATCCTGCCCGCGCAGCAGCTGGCCCTGGCCCTCGCGCTGGCCCGGGGCGAGGACCCGGACGCGCCCCGTGGGCTGGCCAAGGTCACCTCCACCCGGTGACGGCTGTGCCCGCCCCGCCGCCGCATGGCAGGCTACGAGGGTGTCCACGCTGCGTGATCTCGTCGAGGAGCACACCTCCCTCGGGCCGGTCGACATCGACCACCTGCACCGGCTCGCCGGGGAGTGGCAGCTGCTCTCCGACCTGTCCTTCGCCGACCTGCTGCTCTGGGTGCCGGTCGACGCCGACAGCTCGTTCCTGTGCGTGGCCCAGGTCCGGCCCACCACGGCGCCGACCGCGTACCAGGACGACCAGGTCGGGCGGACGGTGGACGGCCCGGAGGTGGCGCACCTGACCATCGCGTACGACCAGGGTCGGATCTGGCGCGAGGGCGACCCCGTCTGGTACGGCAACACGCCGGCCCGGCACGAGGCGATGCCGGTCCGGATGCGCCCGACCGTCGGGGAGACCGGGCGGGTGATCGCGGTGGTCGGCCGGGACACCAACCTGTCCACCGCCCGCACCCCCAGCCAGCTCGAACTGAACTACCTGACCACCGCCGACGACCTCGCCCAGATGGTCGCCGACGGCACCTTCCCGCCAGCCCGGCACCCGGGCGAGACCACCTCGGCGCCCCGGGTCGGTGACGGGCTGATCCGGCTGGACGCCAGCGGCAAGACCACGTACGCCAGCCCGAACGCCCAGTCGGCGTTTCGCCGGCTCGGCTTCTCCGCACACCTGGTGGGTGAGGACCTCGCCGCGCTGTGCCACCGGCTCGCCGACGACCCGCTGGAGGGCACCGACGCAGCCAACCGGATCCTGGCCGCGCTGCGCGGCGAGGCGCCGGCCCGCAAGGAGATCGAGGCCCGTGGCGCCACCATGCTCACCCGGGCGCTGCCGTTGATGCCGGCCGGTGTGCCGATCGGTGCGTTGGTGCTGGTCCGCGACATCACCGAGGTACGTCGTCGGGACCGAGCGCTGATCACCAAGGACGCCACCATCCGGGAGATCCACCACCGGGTGAAGAACAACCTGCAGACGGTGGCGGCGCTGCTGCGGCTGCAGGCACGTCGGGTGGAGCAGCCGGCGGCGCGGGCGGCTCTGGAGGAGTCGGTACGCCGGGTCGCGTCGATCGCCCTGGTGCACGAGACCCTCGCCATGTCCAGCGACGAGGCGGTCGAGTTCGACGGCATCCTGGACCGGGTGGCCAGCGCCGCCACCGAAGTGGCCGCCACCGAGGTCGAGGTGGTCATGCGCAGGGAGGGCACGTTCGGCGTACTGCCGGCGGAGATCGCCACCTCGCTGGTGATGGTGCTCAACGAGCTGCTGCTCAACGCGGTCGAGCACGGCTTCCCGCCGGCCGGCGAGGGCGGCGGAGCGTCGCAGCCGGCCGCCGAGGTGGTGGTGACGGTGCACCGGTTCCGCAAGCAGTTGCACGTGACGGTGGTCGACAACGGCCAGGGACTGCCGGCGGAGTTCGACGCGACCGCGGGCGGCCGGCTCGGCCTGCAGATCGTGCGGGCCCTGGCCACCGGCGAGCTGCGCGGCACCATCGAGCTGCGCAACCGGGCGGGCGGCGGCACCGAGGCGGTGCTGGTGGTCCCGCTGGCCCGCAGGTGACTCCCTGACCCCGCCGGCCGCAGGTGAGCCGGCCCACAGCCCGCCCGTCATGTGGGACGTCGGCTACGGTGCGCTGGTCTGACCGGTACGGATGTGGCAACATTCGTGCCATGACCGCTGCCGTTGAGCGCCGCTTCGTGGCCCGCCGCCACGTCGATTACGGTCGCGTCCGCAGCGCCATCTGTCCGGCTAACTGAGGCACGCCCGACCTTTTTGTGTTCCGGGCGGCATTCCGCGCCGGCCTTCCTTCTGGCCCCGTCGTCGATGACGGCGCAGGTGCCCGTGCCGCCCACCGAGATCGACCCGCAGACACGGAGGACGCCGCGATGGCGCGCAGCAGCACCCCGACCCGACCCGGCCGCCGGCGTGGCGAGGGACAGTGGGCGCTCGGGCACCGCGAGCCGCTCAACCCCAACGAGCGGACCAAGAAGGACGACGATCCGCTCAACGTCCGGGCCCGGATCGAGAACATCTACGCCCACCGGGGCTTCGCCTCGATCGACCCGGCCGACCTGCGCGGCCGGTTCCGCTGGTGGGGCCTGTACACCCAGCGCAAGGCGGGCATCGACGGCGGGCGCACCGCCGTGCTGGAGCCGCACGAGCTGGAGGACGAGTACTTCATGCTCCGGGTGCGCATCGACGGCGGCCAGCTGAACCTGGCCCAGTTGCGCACCATCGCCGACATTTCGCAGCGGTACGCCCGGGGCACCGCCGACGTCACCGACCGGCAGAACATCCAGCTGCACTGGATCAGGGTCGAGGACATGCCGGCGATCTGGAAGGCCCTGGAGGACGTCGGGCTGGAGACCACCGAGGCGTGCGGCGACTGCCCCCGGATCGTGCTCGGCAGCCCGGTCGCCGGCGTCGCCGCCGCCGAGAAGATCGACCCCACCCCGGCGATCGACGAGATCGTCCGCCGGTACGTGGGCAGCAAGGAGTTCTCCAACCTGCCCCGCAAGTTCAAGTCCTCGATCTCCTGGCTGGCCGACACACCGTACGAGGTCAACGACATCTCGTTCGTCGGCGTCGACCACCCCGACCACGGCCCTGGGTTCGACCTGTGGGTCGGCGGTGGGCTGTCCACCAACCCGATGATCGCCCAGCGGCTCGGCGTCTGGGTGCCGCTGGCCGAGGTGCCCGACGTGTGGGCCGGCGTGGTCGGCATCTTCCGCGACTACGGCTACCGCCGGCTGCGGCACCGCGCCCGGCTGAAGTTCCTGGTCGCCGACTGGGGCACCGAGAAGTTCCGCGAGGTACTGGAAAAGGAGTACCTCGGCCGGACCCTGCTGGACGGGCCGGCTCCGGAGCTGCCGGCCAAGCCGCTGGACCACATCGGGGTGCACCCCCAGGCCGACGGCCGCCGCTACGTCGGAGTCGCCCCGGTGGTCGGGCGGGTCTCCGGCGGCCAGCTCGCCGCCCTGGCCGACCTGGCCGCCGAGCACGGCTCGGACCGGGTACGGCTCACCCCGTACCAGAAACTGCTGGTGCTCGACATCGCGCCGGACCGGGTCGAGTCGCTGGTCACCGGGATGCGCACGATCGGCCTGGAGGCCCGGCCGTCCACCTGGCGGCGCGGCACGATGGCCTGCACCGGGATCGAGTTCTGCAAGCTGGCCATCGTCGAGACCAAGCGGCGTGGCGAGGAGCTGGTGGCTCACCTGGAGCAGCGGCTGGCCTCGGCCGGTCTCGCTGAGGACGCCGACATCTCGATCCACATCAACGGCTGCCCGAACGCCTGCGCCCGTACCCAGGTTGCCGACATCGGGCTCAAGGGCCAGCTGGTCGTCGGGCCGGACGGCCAGCAGGTCGAGGGTTACCAGATCCATCTCGGCGGGGGCCTGGGCATGGCCCAGGGGCAGACCGCCGGCTTCGGGCGCAAGGTACGGGGTCTCAAGACCACCGCCGACGAGCTGCCCGAGTACGTCGAACGCGTGGTCCGCCGCTACCTGGCCGGTCGTACCGACGGCGAGCGGTTCGCCAGCTGGGTCGTCCGGGCCGATGAGGAGGAGTTGCGATGAACGAGCGAGGTGAGGTGCGGTGAGCACCGAGACACGCGCGGCACCGCTCTACTGCCCGTACTGCGGGGAGGAGAACCTCCGCCCGCACGCCGACGCGCACACCGCCTGGGAGTGCCACGACTGCGCCCGGGTCTTCACCGTCAAGTTCACCGGACTGCTGGCCCGCAAGGGGGTGTCCCGATGAGCCCGGTGCTCGCCGCCGACCTGAACCTGATCCGGCTCGGCCCGGCCGCCGACCAGCAGCCGACCCGACGCAGCCCGGCCGAGCTGCAGGCCCTTGCCGACCGCGCCGGCCGGGAGCTGGAGGATGCCCCGGCCGAGGAGATCGCCCGGTGGGCGGTGCGGACCTTCGGTGACCGGTTCTGCGTGACCAGTTCGATGGCGGACGGGGTGCTGGCGCATCTGGTCTCCCGGGTGGCACCCGGCGTCGACGTGGTGTTCCTCGACACCGGGCTGCATTTTCCGGAGACGCTGCGGGTCCGTG
Organism: Solwaraspora sp. WMMA2059; assembly: GCF_027497315.1. Lineage (GTDB taxonomy): Bacteria > Actinomycetota > Actinomycetes > Mycobacteriales > Micromonosporaceae > Micromonospora_E. The sequence continues at coordinate 833,547 of NZ_CP114908.1, forward strand.
ACCAGGTGGCCGCGACCATGCCGGTGAACCTGCGGTCGATCCGGCCCCGGATGACCGTCGGCCAGCAGGACGGCGAGTTCGGTCCCCGGCTGTTCAACCGGTCACCGGACGAGTGCTGCGCGCTGCGCAAGGTCGAGCCGCTGGAGCGGGCGCTCGGCGACTACGACGCCTGGGCCGCCGGGCTGCGCCGTGACGAGTCGCCTACCAGGGCGAACACCCCGGTGGTCGGGTTCGACGCCCGACGCGGCCGGGTCAAGGTGAATCCGATCGCGGCGTGGACCCAGGCGGATGTGGACGCCTACGTGTCCCGGTGGAACATCCCGGTCAACGAGCTGTTCAAGCAGGGGTACACCTCGATCGGCTGCTGGCCGTGCACCCGGCGTACCACCGCCGGCGAGGACCCGCGGGCCGGCCGCTGGGCGATGTTCGAGAAGACCGAGTGCGGCCTGCACGGATGACCGGGCCGATCGTGCTGGTGGCGCACGGCAGCCGGGACCTGCAGGCGGCGACGGCAACGCGGGCGCTGGTCCGGGCGGTCGCTGCGGCCCGGCCGGGGGTCGACGTCCGGGCCGCGTACCTGGACCACGCCGGACCGCGTCCCGGGGCGGTGCTGGCCGACCTGCAGACTGCCGGCTATCCGGGGGCGACGGTGGTGCCGCTGCTGCTGACCGAGGCGTTCCACGGCCGGGTGGACATTCCCGAGGTGGTGCGGGCTGCGTACCGCGACGGGCTGCGGATGCCGGTGACGACGACCCGGGTGCTCGGCCCGTCGGTCGGTTCCGACGCGGTGGACCCGCTGTTGACTGCCGGGCTGCGGCGGCGACTCGCCGAGGCCGGCACCGGCTGGGACGCCGTGGTGCTGGCCGCCGCCGGCACCCGGTCGGCTCCAGCCCGGGAGACGGTGGCGGTGGCCGCGACGGCGTTCGGCACCGAGGTCGGGGTGCCGTGTGTCGAAGGCTTCGCCTCGGCGGCACCGCCGACTGCGGGGGCGGCGGTCGAGACCCTGCGTGCGGCGGGTGCCCGGCGCGTCGCGGTGGCCGCGTACTTCCTGGCACCCGGCCTGCTCTATGACACGGCGATGGCGTCGGCCCGGCAGGCTGGCGCGGTCTGTGCGGCGGCACCGCTGGCCGGCGCACCGGAGCTGGCCCGGCTGGTGCTGCGGCGGGTCGACTGGGCGGCCGCGCCGGTGCCGGTCTGAGTGGGTGCCGCGTACCGTGGCGGTTGCCGGCTCGGAGCCGCCGGGGTGCCAGGTACGACGGCGCCCCGGAGACAGCTCCGGGGCGCCGTACGGACGTCGCTTGGTGGTGGTCGGGTGGGTCAGGCAGTTTGAGCGCGCAGGACGCGCAGTCCGCCGCGACGCTTGACGGCGCGCCGCTCCTCTTCGCTCATCCCGCCCCAGACGCCAGCGTCCTGTCCGGACTCCAGCGCCCACTGCAGGCACTGGTCGGTCACGGAGCAGCGCCGGCAGACAGCCTTGGCCTGCTCGACCTGCAGGATCGCGGGGCCGGACGTCCCGATCGGGAAGAACAGCTCCGGGTCCTCGTCGCGGCAGACAGCATGGTGACGCCAGTCCATGGCGGCAACACTCCTCATTCTGGATCGGTGGCGGTAAATGCTCCGGTCTTTCTTTATGCGCCCGCGCAGTCGGCCACAACGGATTGCATCCGTCGGATCGGCAGCGCGTGAGCAGGCGTAAGCCTGTGGAACGTTGCTCCTAGCTGCCGCGTGGCGAGCGCATCCAGGCAACGTCCCGGGTGAATCGGTCCGCTTGTGAATACTTTCACGAACCCCTGCGATGTCAAGAGCAGCGCTCAGAAAAAGTCCAATCGGGTGAGCAACGTCACGACCCATTTGTCCGTTTTCTGACGCTCACCGACACCCGGAGTGCGACAGTCAAGAATCAATGTAGTACGTTCCGCGCCGCAGTGCAGGCATTTCGGCCACGTGTCTTCCGTGCCTCTGGTCACGCTCCGCAGTCGAAGCTCTGTTACGGAGAGTGTCAGAAGACTACTCGCAAGGCCTCTCGGACCGCCGCGAAACGGACTTTGAGCCGCTCTCCGAGATAATCTCCGTCGAGTTGGAAGGCCTGCGGCTGTGTTGCGGATAGCGTAAATTCGGACAAATCATGCAGTCGGACGAGTTGGCGGCCGCGCGGATCCGGTCGGCTGGCGGCGACCTGGGCCAAAGTGCGGGTGGTGCTCGGCACATGCAATTGGCGAAGCGCCATCACGTCCAGGCCGAGATCGAAGGACGCCTCCGGATTCGGATTGATCGCCCGCTCACCGATGAAGGTCCACGGCGCGGTGTTCTGCACCACGACGGTGGCGAGTTCCGTCGCCACCGGCTCACCGGCCCGCTCCAACCGGATCGCCGGATGCCGCCGGTCCATTCCGATGAAGAACTCGCTGACCATCGACCGCAGGTAGAGGCCGACGGTGGACCGGCGCCCGCGCAGTCGGGCCCGCTCGACCTGCCGGATCACCGCCGCGTCCAACCCCAGCCCGGCGCAGAAGGTGAAGTACCGGCCGTCGGCGCGGCCCAGCCCGACGGTACGGAACCGCCCGGTCCGCAGACCCTCCAGCAGTACGCTCGTCGCCTCCGGCCACTGCGGCGGCAGCCCCACCGCGCGGGCGAAGACGTTCGTCGAGCCGAGCGGCACCACCGCCAGCGCCGGCAGCCGGTCCGCTGCCGCACCCGGCAGCGTCTCCATCGCCGGAGTGGACGTCATCAGGCCGTTGACGGCCTCGTTCACGGTGCCGTCGCCGCCCAGCGTGACCACCACGTCGAAGCCGTCCTCAGCGGCCGCCCTGGCCAGTGCGACGGCATGCCCGCGCCGGTGGGTGGACGCCACCGACAGGTCGACTTCGCTGCGCAACGCCCGGACGATCACGTCCCGGGTGCGCTCGCTGGTGGTGGTGGCCTTCGGATTGACCACCAAGAGGGCCCGCATGGGCGGCACTTTATCGCGAGCCGGCGCGGGTATCGTGACGCCGTGACCATCGACGCACAGCCCACTCCGGTGACGTTGCGGTGGGCTGTGCGGTTGCTGGCCGGAGAAGCCGTGGCCGTCGGGCTGGTCGCCGGCTACCTCGCGTACCAGGATTTCACCAGCACCGCGACCGATCTCGCCTCGGCGCTGATCGTCACCGGGTTCGCCGTCGGAGGTGCGGCGCTGCTCGCGGTGCTGGCCCGTGCGGTGGCCCGCCGCCGTAGCGCGGCCCGGGCACCGGCGATCGTCGCGCAGTTGATGCTGCTACCGGTCGGCTACTACATGATCGTCGGCGGCCTGGTCTGGCTCGGCGTACCGCTGATCGCCCTCGGTCTGTCGGTGACGGTGCTGCTGGTGGCCCCGCCGACGACCCGAGCCTTTGGGCTGGAGTGACCGACCGGCTGCCGGTCGGGGTGGGCCCACCGGTCGGTCAGTGCTGGCCGAACCGGCGGGTGAGCAGCCTGATGCTGGCCTGGCCGCTGCTGGCGGTCGCCGACGCCGACGTGGTCAGCGCCCGGAGCACCTTCCAGGCGAAGGAGGAGTCCGGTGGCAGTCGGGCACCGCGTACCGTCGCGACGGCGACCTCGACGGTCAGCGCGTCGTCGGTCACCGAGAACCGGCACTGCAGGTCCGCGTTGCGGGCGGCGACGGCGAGCAGCATGGCGCAGGCCTCGTCGACCGCGATCCGTAGATCCTCGATCTCGTCCAGCGCGAAGTGCAGGCGTGCGGCCAGCCCGGCCGTCGCGGTACGCAGCACGCTCAGGTAGCCGCCGTCGGCAGGCACGGTGAGCAGCACCACGTCATCGTCGACGGTCGGCTCGGATTGTGTGACCAGCGAACTCATCCCGGATACCCCCGCGTGGACTCTACCGGTTGACGTCTATCCCTGCGGTGTCATCCGGAGTGATTCGTTGTCCGACCGAGCCGGGCGGGTGGTGTGCGGCAGCTGACACCTGCCACGGCCGTGGCAGGGCGACCTGCGCCCGGCGGCCCCGGCCGGCCGGTGCGCGTCGCGCACCGGCCGGACCGACGGATCACGCCTGCTTGGTCTCCCAGAAGATCTTCGCAATCTCGTCGATCTTGACCAGCAGCTCGTCCGCCTTGGCCGGGTCGACCGACGCCTTGGTCCCGCCGCCGCCACCGGCGAGCTTGGTCGCCTCGTTGAACAGCTGGTGCAGCTGCGGGTACTTCTCGAAGTGCGGCGCCTTGAAGTAGTCGGTCCAGAGCACCCACAGGTGGTGCTTGACCAGCTCGGAGCGTTGCTCCTTGATGATCAGCGCCCGGGTGCGGAACTCCGGGTCGGTGTTCGCCTGGTACTTCTCCGCGATCGCCTTGATGGATTCGGCCTCGATCCGGGCCTGCGCCGGGTCGTAGACGCCACAGGGCAGGTCGCAGTGGGCGCTGACCACCGTGCGCGGAGTAAACATGCGTAGAAGTCGCATCAGGACCCTCCGTGTGTTGGCCGGCGGCACGATCGCCGGCACGCGTAAGCTGGAGGATGATCCTCCCTGCCGACCCTATCGCGCATCGGCCTCGCTGACCGGGTGGGAGGTGCAAGTGCTTTCGCCGCTGTTCGCCGTGCTCGTGCACGGCCCGTCTATGGCACCCACCTTGCGGCACGGCGACGCGTTGCTGGTCCGCCGGGGCGGGCGGTCGGTCCGCCCCGGGGACGTGGTGGTCGCCACCTTCCGGTCCCGTCCCGGACTGCTGGTGGTCAAACGAGTGGTACGGGCCGAGTCCGGCGGCTGGTGGCTGCGCGGGGACAACGATCTGGTCACCGACGACTCCCGCGCCTTCGGGGTGGCCGACGTGCGTGGCCGGGTGCTGTGCCGCTACTGGCCACGGCCGCGCCGGGTAAGCCCGGGTCACCGACTGCGGTGAACCACTTCGCAGGAAACCGCGCTGTGTGACACTATGCTCGACACGGAATCCGGGTGACCCCCGCAGCGCCTCGCCGGTCAACGCTGACCTCGCGCCGAGCCGGCGGCGATCTATCACGCTCAACGGCTCTGGAGTCACCATGTCTACTGTGGCAATCTCTGACCCGGTCTTCGACCTGCATCGGGGCGGCAAGATGGCGATCACGCCCACCGTCGCGCTGGCCGACCGGGACGACCTCTCACTCGCGTACACACCGGGGGTGGCCCGGGTGTGTGAGGCGATCGCGGCCGATCCGACCCTGGTCGACGACTACACCTGGGTGTCGCACACCGTCGCGGTGATCACCGACGGCACCGCGGTGCTCGGTCTCGGCGACATCGGCCCACGCGCCGCGATGCCCGTCATGGAGGGCAAGGCGGTTCTGTTCAAGCAGTTCGGCGACGTCGACGCGGTGCCGATCTGCCTGGACACCCGGGACATCGACGCGATCGTGGCGACCGTCACCGCACTGGCACCGTCGTTCGGCGGGATCAACCTGGAGGACATCAGCGCGCCACGCTGCTTCGAGATCGAGCGACGCCTCGACGAGGCGCTGCCGATCCCGGTCTTCCACGACGATCAGCACGGCACCGCGATCGTGGTGCTGGCGGCCCTGCGCAACGCGGTCGCCCTGCTGGACCGCAAGCTCGGCGACCTGCGGGTGGTGGTCAGCGGCGCCGGCGCGGCCGGCGTCGCGGTGACCCGGATGCTGATCGCCGGCGGCGTCGATCCCGCGAAGACCGTGGTCTGCGACTCGCGCGGCATCATCCACTCCGACCGGGCGGACCTCACCGGGGTCAAGGCCGAGCTGGCCGCGATGACCGCCGCGTGTGCCGGTGGCATCGCCGACGCGCTGGTCGGCGCCGACGTGCTGATCGGCCTCTCCGGCGGGCAGATCGACGAATCGGCGGTCGCCGGCATGGCACCCGGCGGGATCATCTTCGCGCTGGCCAACCCGACTCCGGAGGTCCACCCCGAGATCGCCCACCGGTACGCCGCCCTGGTGGCCACCGGCCGCAGCGACTTCCCCAACCAGATCAACAACGTGCTGGCGTTCCCCGGCGTGTTCCGGGGAGCCCTGGACGCCGGTGCCACCCGGGTCACCGAGGGGATGAAGGTGGCCGCCGCCGACGCGATCGCCGGCGTCGTCGCCGACCTGCTGCAACCGGAGGCGTTCGTGCCGTCGGCACTCGACCCCCGGGTCGCGCCGGCGGTCGCCGCAGCGGTCGCCGCCGCCGCCCGCCGCGACGGCGTCGCCCGTCGCTGACCCCGGGCACCGGCGTCGCCCGCCGTCGACACCGGACCGGTCGTGCCCGGTGTCGACGGCGTCGACCGAGCGGCTGGGCCGACGAACGAACTGGTCAGCCGCCGAGCAGCCGGCCGATGGTGCGTACGAGATCGGCGTAGAAGGTGCCGTCGATCTCGCGGAACACGGCGAACGGGCTGCCCGCGTCGCCGAAGAAGGGCCGTAGCGTCCAGGCGAGTTGAGTGCCGACGAAACCGAAGAGCATGATCCAGATGTAGACGAGATTCATGCTGGCCGGGCGCTGTGCCGCCCCCACCCCCACCGGTGACGATGCGTGCGTATATCGGTGCGCTCCGTCACCGATGGGGCCTGTGTTCTCCCGAAGTCCCAGCTCAGCCGACCCCTCAGCCGACTCCGCGACGGCCCCGGACGTGGGCCGCCTAGGCTGGTCGGATGGACCGCCCCGACCTGCGCGCCTCGGACGAGGACCGGGAGCGGGTCGTACGCTGCCTCGAGCGGCACACCTCAGCCGGTCGGCTGAGCCTCGATGAGCACGCCGACCGGGTGGAACGGGCCCTGTGCGCCCGGACGCACGGCGAATTGGCAACCATTCTGGCGGACCCGCCGGCCGAGCCGGCCGCGGCTGCCCCGGCCGGCCCGACCGCCACACACCAGCTGGTCGTGGCGTTCCTGATCGCCGGGGTGACACTCGCCGTACTCGCCGCGCTGCTCCTGCTGCGTTGACGCTGCCGCGCTCACGTAGCTAGCTGCTAGCGTGCGGTGCATGCGAGCTGTCTTCGCCTCGACGGTCGACGCCGACGACCCGCTCGCCGCGCTGCGCGTCGGCGATCTGCCCGAACCGGACCTGCCCGCCCCGGACTGGACGGTGGTCGAGGTCCGCGCCAGCTCACTCAACCACCACGACCTGTGGTCGCTGCGCGGTGTCGGACTGCCCGCCGACCGGTTACCGATGATCCTCGGCTGTGACGCCGCCGGCGTCGACGACGCCGGCAACGAGGTCGTCGTCCACCCGGTGGTGCCCGACCCGGCGGACCCGCGCGGCATGTCGATTCTGTCCGAGCGCTACCCGGGCACGTTCGCCGACCGGGTAGCGGTGCCCCGGTCGAACCTGATCCCGAAACCAGCCGGGCTGACCTTCACCGAGGCGGCGTGCCTGCCCACCGCCTGGCTGACCGCGTACCGGATGCTGACCACCCGGGGGCGGGCCGACCAAGCCGAGTCGGTGCTGGTCCAGGGAGCGGGCGGCGGGGTGGCGACGGCGGCCGTGGTGCTCGCCGTCGCGCTGGGCAAGCGGGTCTACGCGACCAGCCGGGACGAGAGCAAGCGGGACCGGGTCGCCGCGCTCGGCGCCACCGCCCTGGCGCCGGGCAGCCGACTACCGGAACGGGTCGACGTGGTGATCGAGACCGTCGGTGCGGCCACCTTCGACCATTCGATGAAGTCCGCCGCGCCCGGTGCCCGGATCGTCGTGTCCGGTGCCACCAGCGGTCATCTGCCCGCCGTCGACCTGCGCCGGGTGTTCGCCATGCAGCTGGAGCTCCTCGGCACCTCGATGGGCACCCCCGACGAGCTGCGGGACCTGCTGGCGCTGTGTGCGCAGCGGGGCATCCGGCCGGTCGTCGACACCGAATACGGCTTCAGCGAGGTACGCGACGCCTTCACCCGGCTGCACACCGGCCGCACGTTCGGCAAACTGGTGCTCGACCACCGGCGTTGACGAGCCGCGTCACCAACGGGCCGGGTCAGAGCTGGTTGTCGAAGACGGCGACCCCGGCCGGCGGGTCGTCGGCCAGCCGCCGCCGAGCGACGTCGTCGCCGTACAGCGTCCACCGCAGGAAGTCGGTGCTGGTGCCGAGTACCACGTCGTACGCCGGGTTGCCGGGCCGCAGCAGCGACTGACCGTGGTCGCCGTCGGGCAGGCTCAGCATCGCCTTCGGCCACGGCACCCGGTCGTACGCCGCCTTGCCCGACGCGTACGACACCACCTCGTCCAGTTCGCCGTGGATGAACAGCTGCGGTGCGGCGGCACCGCTGAACGCCGTACCGACGCCGAGCGCGCTGCCGGCCAGCACCACGCCGGCGTCCAGCCGGTCGTCCCGGGCGGCGGTGAACAACCCGACGGTGGTGATCCCGCCGGCTGAATGCCCGGCGGCGGCGACCCAGTCGACGTCGAGCCGGCCGGCGAACTCGTCACCGTCGCGGCCGTCGAGCGCCAGCAGCTCGTCCAGTACGTGCGACGCGTCCGCCGGCTGGTTGAGCACGTCCAGTGCGTTGCCGCCGGAGCCGCCCTGACTGGTGAACGGGTAGGTCGGGGCGGCGACGACGAACCCGGCCGCCGCCCACTCGGACAGCACCGTACGGTAGTCGGCCGGCCTGCCGCCGAGGCCGTGGCTGAACAGCACGACCGGGTACGGGCCGTCTCCGCCGACCGGGTACCAGACGGTGACCGGCAGCGGCCGGTCACCGCGGCTGAGATCGAGGGTGCGGGTGCCGACGTCGAGCCGTCGCGTCGGTGCCGATCGGCCGGGTCGCTGGTCGGGCTGCGCGGACGTCGGGTCGGGCTGGCCGGCCGCCGGGGCGGTCTGCGTCGCAGTCGGGGCGTCGGCCACCGGGCCGGGTGCGGCGGCGGTGCCGCATCCGGCCAGCGAGGTGGTGAGCAGACCGACGGTGAGCAGGCCGGCTACCGCCGGACGGAAGTCACGCATTGGACGATTGTTACCGGCATCCGTCGGGTCGACCACCGGCATCCGTCGGGTCGACCACCGGCATCCGTCGGGTCGACCACCGGCTCGCGCCGGCCGGTCGTGGCAGCGTCCAGTCGACTTCGCTAGGGTCTTCATCATGTCTGACGAGTACGTCGATCCGAGCGGCAACACCGAGGCGTTCCGGGCCTTCCAGACCTCGCCGTCGCCGGTCGCCGACCAGCCATCCCGGCTGCCGCTGATCATTGGTGTCGCGGTGGCGGTGGTGATCGTGGTCGCGATCGCCCTCTGGCTGGTGCTCTGATCCTTTCCGGCCCCGGCGACCAGGATCAGCCGGCGGTCAGCACCGCCCGCGTCTGACTGGCGATCTCGTACTCCTCGTCGGTGGGGACCACCCACACCTGCACCGGTGTGCCGTCCGGGGAGATCATCCGCTCGCCTCGGCCCTCGTCGTTGCGCCGCGCGTCGACCTGAACACCGAGCCGGTCGAGCCCGGCCAGCGACGCCGCGCGCACCGGGGCGGCGTTCTCGCCGACCCCGGCGGTGAAGACGATCGCGTCGACCCGACCGAGCAGCGCGTGGTATCCGCCGACGTAGAACCGGATCCGGGCACAGTAGATGTCGAAGGCGAGCCGGGCCGCCGGATCCCCGTCCGCGCGGCGGCGCAGCACCTCGCGCATGTCGCCGGCCCCGGTCAGCCCGACCAGGCCGCTGCGCTGGTTGAGCAGCCGGTCGACGTCGGCGGTCGACCAGCCGGCCACCCGCTCCAGGTGGAACACCACCGCCGGGTCGAGGTCACCGCTGCGGGTACCCATCACCAGGCCCTCCAACGGTGACAGCCCCATCGAGGTCGCCACGCTGCGCCCGCCGGCCACCGCGCAGACGCTGGCCCCGTTGCCCAGGTGCAGGGTGATCACGTCGACGTCGGCCGGCGCCCGGCCGAGCAGCGCGGCAGTCCGTCGGGACACGTACGCGTGCGAGGTGCCGTGGAACCCGTACCGGCGGATGCCGTACCGCTGCGCGGTGTCGACGTCGATCGCGTAGCTGGCCTGCTCCGGCGGCAGGGTGCGGTGGAAGGCGGTGTCGAAGACCGCGACCTGCGGTACGCCCGGCAGCAGCCGGCGGGCCTGGGCGATCCCGGTCAGATTGGCCGGGTTGTGCAGCGGGGCGAGCGGCACCAGCCGTTCGATCTCGGTGACCACCCCGTCGGTGATCAGGGTCGGTTCGGCGAACCGGACACCGCCGTGCACCACCCGGTGCCCGACCGCGCCGAGCCCGGCCAGGTCGACCCGTTCGGCCATCAGCCGCAGCGCGGCCGCGTGGTCGGCCGGCCCGCCGCCGGGCTCGCCGATCCGTTCGACGGTGCCCTTGTCGACCACCCGGTCGCCGTCGAAGAGCTGGTACTTCAGCGACGATGAGCCGCAGTTGAGCACCAGGATCCGGGCCGCGTCGCTCACTGCGCGGCCGCCTGGATCGCGGTGATCGCCACGGTGTTGACGATATCGGGCACGGTGGCTCCCCGGGACAGGTCGTTGACCGGTCGGCGCAGACCCTGCATGACCGGTCCGACGGCGACCGCGCCGGCCGAGCGCTGGACCGCCTTGTAGGTGTTGTTGCCGGTGTTCAGGTCGGGGAAGACGAAGACGGTGGCCCGCCCGGCGACGTCGCTGCCGGGCAGCTTGGTGGCGGCGACCGTCGGATCGATCGCCGCGTCGTACTGGATCGGACCCTCGACCAGCAGGTCCGGGCACCGCTTGCGGACCAGGTCGGTGGCGGCCGCGACCTTGCGGACGTCGTCGCCGCTGCCGGAGGTCCCGGTGGAGTAGGACAGCATCGCGACCCGCGGCTCGATACCGAACCGGGCGGCGGTCTGCGCCGAGCTGACCGCGATGTCGGCCAGCTGCTCGGCGTCCGGGTCCGGGTTGACCGCACAGTCGCCGTACACCAGTACCCGGTCGGCGAGCAGCATGAAGAACACGCTGGACGCGACCGACACGTCCGGCAGCGTTTTGATGATCTCGAAGGCGGGGCGGATCGTCGCGGCGGTGGTGTGGGTGGCCCCGGAGACCATGCCGTCGGCGTGCCCGGTGTGCACCATCATCGTGCCGAAGTAGTTGACGTCACCCATCACGTCGTGGGCGAGCTCCCAGGTGACGCCCTTGTGCCGGCGCAGCTCGGCGTATCGGGACGCGAAGTCGTCGCGCCACGGGCTGACCGTCGGGTCGACCAGCCGCGCGCCGTCGATCTGCACGCCCAGCTCGCGGGCCCGGCGGCCGATGTCGTCGGCGTCGCCGAGCAGGGTCAGGTCGGCGACGCCGCGTCGGAGCAGGATCTCGGTTGCCCGCAGGATCCGTTCGTCGGTGCCCTCCGGCAGCACCAGCCGGCGGCGGTCGGCCCGGGCCCGGTCGATCAGCGCGTACTCGAACATCATCGGGGTCACCCGGGCCGACCGGGTCACGTCCAGCCGGCGGGCCAGCTCGGCCGTGTCCACGCTGGATTCGAAGGCGCCGAGTGCGGCTTCCACCTTGCGGGGGTTCGCGGTGCTGGGCCGGCCGGAGATGCGTCCGGCGGTGGCCACCGCGTGGAAGCTGTCCGCCGGTGCGGACAGCACCGCCAGGTTGGTGCCGAGCCGCTCCACCAGACGCATCGCCCGCGGATCCGGTCGTTCCCCCAGCGTCAGCGCCACCCCGGCCAGCGAGACCAGCCCGGCGGCGTGCGCCGCGCTGACCGCGACCAGCAGGTCCGCCCGGTCGCCGGGGGTGATCACCAACGCGCCGTCGACGAGATGGTCCAGCAGCACCGGAACGTGTGCCGCGCCGACCACGAAGTCCAGCACGTCGCGGGCCAACGCGGCGTCGTCGCCGGCCAGCACGGTGGCGTCGAGGGCTCCGGCGACCTCGGCGACGGTCGGCGCGGAGACCGCCGGGATCTCCGGGATGGCGTAGACCGGCACCGGCAGCGTCGGGGTCACCACCCCGGCGTCGACCCGGTTCGCGATGACGGCCAGCACCGTCGCGCCGAGTTCGGTCAACGAGTGGTACGCGCTGCGGGCCGCGCCGGCGACCTCGGCGCTGTCCCGGTGGATCCCGTCGACGAGAGCCACCACCACACTGCCGAACTCGGTGGCCAGCCGGGCGTTGAACGCCAGCTCGCGGGGGAGACCGCCGTTGTCACCGGTGTCGTCGAAATCGCTGCCGACCACCAGCACCGCCGGGCAGCGCCGCTCCAGTTCGCGGTACCGGTCGACAATCCGCGAGATCAGCTCCTCCCGCCGACCGTCGGCGACCAGCCCGGCCGCCTCGGCGTAGCTGACCCCGTACAGCTGATCGTCGGGCAGGTCGATCCGGTAGCGCTCACGCAGCAGCGTCAGGGTCGCGTCCGGGCCGGCACCGACGACCAGCGGCCGGAACACCCCGATCCGCTCGACCCGGCGGGACAGCAGCTCGGCCAGGCCGAGGGCGACGGTGGACTTGCCGCCACCGGGGCCGAGACCGGCTAGGTAGACACTTCGCGCCACCGCCCCAACGTACAAGGCGGAGGCGGCCGGAGTCTGGTGACCTTGGTCCCGGCCCGGGTGGGTCCGGCGTCAACGCCTGGCTCAGTCGTCCTCGTCGTCGAGCCGGGCCAGCCAGGTGGCGAACCGCTCCACCGGGGTCTCGAACTCCGGGTGCAGGTCGACGAAGTCACGCAGCCGTTCGGCGAGCCAGGAGATGGCGACCTCCTCCTCGCCGCGGCGCTGCGCCAGCTCCTCGATGCCCCGGTCGGTGAAGTACACGTGTCCCTCCCGGTCAGCGTCGCGGCAGCGCGGCGTCGATCAGCGCGGACTGCTCGGCGTCGTGCAGCTTCGTCGAACCGACGGACGGTGCCGCCGCCGCCGGCCGGGAGATCCGCCGCAGCCGTACGCCGTCGAGGTGCTCCAGCAGGTTGAGCGCGACGAACGACCAGGCGCCCTGGTTGGCCGGCTCCTCCTGGACCCAGGCGAAGTCCTCGGCGTTCGGGTAGCCGGCCAGCGCCGCGCGGACCTGCTCCACCGGCAGCGGGTACAGCTGCTCCATCCGAATGATTGCGGTGTCGGTGTCGAGCTGACCGTTGCCGCCGGCGACCGCGTGCCGCTCGACGCGGGCCTGCAGCAGGTCGTAGTAGATCTTGCCGGTGCACAGCAGCACCCGCTTGACCGCTGCCGGCCGGCCGTCGGCTACCGGGTCCGGCAGCACCGGCTGGAAGGTGCCGGAGGTGAAATCGGCGACGGGGGAGACGCACAGCTTGTGCCGCAGCAGCGACTTGGGGGTGAACACCACCAGCGGTTTGCGCTTCGGCGACAGGGCCTGCCGGCGCAGCAGGTGGAAGTAGTTCGCCGGGGTGGTCGGGATCGCGATGCGCATGTTGTCCTCGGCGCACATCTGCAGGTAACGCTCCGGACGCCCGGACGTGTGGTCCGGACCCTGCCCTTCGTGGCCGTGCGGCAGCAGCAGGGTCAGCGCCGACCGCTGCCCCCACTTGACCTCGCCCGAGGAGACGAACTCGTCGACGATCGACTGGGCGCCGTTGACGAAGTCGCCGAACTGCGCCTCCCAGAGCACCAGCGCTTCCGGGTTCTCCACCGAGTAGCCGTACTCGAAGCCCATCGCCGCGTACTCGCTGAGCAATGAGTCGTGTACGAAGAACCGCGACTCGTCGGTGACCAGGCTGGCCAGCGGCAGGTAGTCGCGGCCGGTGTGGGCGTCGACCACCGAGGCGTGCCGCTGCACGAAGGTGCCCCGGCGGGAGTCCTGCCCGGCGAGCCGGACGGTGACCCCGTCGGCGAGCAGCGTGCCGAACGCGACGATCTCGCTGAAGCCCCAGTCGATGTCGCCGGAGACCGACATCTTCGCCCGCCGTTCCAGCAGCTGCTGGATGCGCTTGTGCGGGGTGAAGCCCTCCGGCAGGTCCACGTGCGCGTCGCCGACCGCCTGCACGGCGGCGGCGTCCACTGCGGTCGCCACCTGCGGCTCCGGCTCCGGCTGGCGGCCGGGCAACCGGCTGGTCGCCGAGGTGGCGGCGTCCCGGGTCGCCTTGAACACCTGCTCCAGTTGGGTTTGGTAGTCGCGCAGCAGCTCCTCGGCGTCGGTGATGGTGATGTCACCCCGGCCGATCAGCTCCTCGGTGTAGAGCTTGCGGACGCTGCGCTTGGAGTCGATGATCGCGTACATCAGCGGGTTGGTCATCGACGGGTCGTCGCCCTCGTTGTGCCCGCGTCGCCGGTAGCAGACCAGGTCGATCACCACGTCCTTGTTGAACGCCTGACGGTACTCGAAAGCGAGCCGGGCGACCCGGACGACCGCCTCCGGATCGTCGCCGTTGACGTGGAAGATCGGCGCCTGGATCATCCGGGCCACGTCGGTGGAGTAGAGCGAGGACCGGCTGTGCTCCGGTGCGGTGGTGAAACCGACCTGGTTGTTGACCACCACGTGCACTGAGCCGCCGGTCCGGTAGCCGCGCAGCTGCGACAGGTTGAGCGTCTCGGCGACCACGCCCTGCCCGGCGAACGCGGCGTCACCGTGTACCAGCAGCGGCAGCACGGTGTAGCCCTCCAACTTGAGGTCGATCCGGTCCTGCTTGGCCCGGACGATGCCCTCCAGCACCGGGTCGACCGCCTCCAGGTGCGAAGGATTGGCGGTCACCGACACGGTGATGCCGTGCTCGCCGTCCGGGGTGGTGAACTTGCCGACCTGACCGAGGTGGTACTTGACGTCCCCGGAGCCCTGAGTGGACTTCGGGTCGAGGTGCCCCTCGAACTCAGAGAAGATCTTCTCGTACGGCTTGCCGACGATGTTGGCGAGCACGTTGAGCCGGCCCCGGTGGGCCATGCCGATGACCACTTCGTCGAGGTCGGCCCGGGCCGATGACTGCAGGACCTCGTCGAGCAGCGGGATCAGTGACTCGCCGCCCTCCAGTGAAAAGCGCTTCTGCCCGACGTACTTGGTCTGCAGGAAGGTCTCGAACGCCTCGGCTGCGTTGAGCCGGTTGAGGATGTGCTTCTGCTCGGCGGCGTCAAGTTTCTCGTAGCCGCGCTCGATCCGTTCCTGGATCCAGCGGCGCTCCTCCGGGTCCTGGATGTGCATGTACTCGATGCCGACCCGGCGGCAGTAGGAGTCGCGCAGCACGCCGAGGATCTGCCGCAGCTTCATCCGCTGCTGGCCGGCGAAGCCGTCCACCGGGAAGGTGCGGTCCAGGTCCCACAGGGTCAGGCCGTGCTGCAGCACGTCCAGGTCCGGGTGCTTACGGATCTTGAACTCGAGCGGGTCGGTGTCAGCCATCAGGTGCCCGCGCACCCGGTACGCGTGGATCAGCTCGTTGACCCGGGCGGTCTTGTTGATCTGTCCCTCGGAGCTGACCGCCACGTCGCGTACCCAGCGCACCGGCTCGTACGGGATCCGCAGCGCGGTGAAGAGCTGGTCGTAGAAGCCGTGCTCGCCGAGGATCAGCTCGTGCATGGTCTTGAGGAACTCGCCGGACTGCGCACCCTGGATGATCCGGTGGTCGTAGGTGCTGGTCAGCGTGATGACCTTGCTGACCGCCAGGTCGGCGAGGGTCTCTTCGGACATCCCGGCGTACGGGGCCGGGTACTCCATTGCGCCGACACCGATGATCGCCCCCTGCCCGGTCATCAGCCGGGGCTGGGAGTGCACGGTGCCGATGCCGCCCGGGTTGGTCAGCGAGATCGTGGTGCCGTTGTAGTCGTCCATGGTCAGCTCGCCTCGGCGGGCGCGGCGGACCACGTCCTCGTACGCCTGCCAGAACTGCCGGAAGTCCATCTGCTCGCACGCCTTGATCGACGGCACCACCAGGGTCCGGGAGCCGTCCGGCTTGGCCAGGTCGATGGCGATGCCGAGGTTGACGTGCTCCGGCGCGACCATGTTCGGCTTGCCGTCGACCTCGGCGAACGAGTTGTTCATCTCCGGGTGCTCGACCAGCGCCCGGACCATGGCGTATCCGATCAGGTGGGTGAAGCTGACCTTGCCGCCACGGCCCCGGGCCAGGTGGTTGTTGATCACGATGCGGTTGTCGACCAGCAGCTTGGCCGGGACCGCGCGCACGCTGGTCGCGGTCGGCACAGCCAGCGACGCGTCCATGTTCTGCACGATCCGGGCGGCGACCCCGCGCAGCGGCGTCTGCCGACTGCCGCCGGCCGCCGAACCGTTGTCGGCTGCTGTCTTGTCGGCTGGTGCCTTGCCCGCCGTTCTGGTCGCGGCGGGCTGGCTGCCGGTCGACCTGCCGGCGGTGGTCTTGCCCGTGCCCTCCTGACCGGCGGCCGGCTTGGCCGGTGCCGTCTTGCCGGCCGGTGCCGTCTTGCCGGCCGGTGCCGTCTTGCCGGCTGGTGCAGCCTTGCCGGCCGGCGCGGTCGCCCGGGTGGGGCTGCTCTTTGCCGTGGTGGTGGGCTCGGCCGCCCGGCGGGTGGTCCCGCGCCCCGGCGCGGGCGCCCCGGTCTGCTGAGCGGTCCGCGCGGCCGGCGCGTCGGTGCCGGCCCGGGCTGCCGCCGTGGTCGCCGTCGCGGCGGCCGCCTCGGTGGGCGAGGCGACCTGCTCGTGGCTGTAGTCGGCGAAGAAGTCGTGCCAAGCCGGATCTACGCTGGCGGGATCGGTGAGATACTTCTGGTACATCTCATCGACGATCCACTCGTTCGGGCCGAAGCCCGCCAGCGGATTGTCCTGCGAAGTCTGCTGGGTCGACACGGCCGGTAATCGCCTCTTTCACGCGGTCGGATTTGTCACGCGGGGGACGCCACCAGGGTCGGGGCGCTGGTCGGGACGGCTACCAGGCTACGCCGTACGCCGACGGGCGGCATTGTCGCATGCGGCTCGTGTCACTTTTCACAACGGTTGCCCCAGCCGTACCGGCCGGCACGGCGGTTGCCGTACCGGCCGGAATGGCAGGTCAGTGGTGGTAGGCCCGACCGGTCAGGAGATGTCCCGACGGCGGGTGATCACCGTACCGACGATGCCGGTCAACAGCGCGTAGCCGATCAGGATCAGCGCGCCGGTCCACCGGGGTGGGCTGTCCGGCAGGTCGGTGCCGGCGACCATCAACTGCGACGCGATCGAGGGCACCAACCACTGCAGGTCGCTGACCCAGTCGCCGAACCGGGACGCCAGTGTGGCAAGGATGATCGCTGTGCCGAGGTAGCCACCCAAATAGAGCAGGATCGCCGAGACGGTGGCCCCGAGCTGACTGCGGATCAGCACCCCGAAGCCGACCCCGAAGATCGCCCACAGCAGGTAGGCCAGGCCGTTGAGCCCGACCGCCTCCCAGACCGCGCCCGAGCCGAACTGTGCACCGATGTCGAACGTGGCCAGCACCAGCGCACCGGCGATCAGGTTGACCACCGTGGTGATCAGCCAGAAGACGAAGCCGAGCAGCGACGCGGCGGCCAGCTTCGCCAGCACCACCTCGGTACGTCGTGGGCTGGTCAGGAAGGTCGTGGTCGCGGTCTGGTGGAAGTACTCGTTGGTCACCACGATCACGCCGAGCAGCATCACGACCAGCAGCCCGAAGAACTGGCCGTTGGTGTAGAGGTTGGCTGCCAGCGCCGGCGCCTCGCTGACGGCGCTGAGCACCTCGTCGTTCTCCGGCGTCGTCGGGCCGAACCGCTCCGGGTCGGACAGCACGCTGGTCTGCACGTAGTTCACCAGCAGAGTGACCGCCCACAACGGCAGGTAGATCAGGCCGAAGACCCACCAGGTGGCGGTGGTGGTGATCTTGAGCAGCTCGCTGCGTACCAGGTTCATCGGATGGCCGCCTTCGCGCTGGTCAGGTCCAGGAAGACCCGTTCCAGGTCGGGTCGTTCGGTGGTCAGCTCATGCAGCTCGACGCCCTCGGCCAGGGCGGTCCGGCCGACTGTCGGCGCGTCCGCCCCGACGACCAGCAGCGTGCCGTCCGGCGCGGTCTGCACCGTCGCCTCGGCCCGGCTCAACGCCGCCGTCAGCTTCTCGCCGTGCGGGGTGCGGACCCGGATCGTCGGGGCACCGGACATCGAGGCCATCACCTCGCCGACCGGGCCGTGCCGGACCAGCCGACCGGCCGCGATGATCACCACGTCGTCGGCGAGCAGCTGCATCTCGGCCAGCAGGTGGCTGGAGACGAGCACCGTACGGCCCTGCGCCGCGAACGACTTGAGCAGGTCCCGCATCCAGCGGATCCCCTCCGGGTCCAGCCCGTTGGCCGGCTCGTCGAGGATCAGCACCTTCGGGTCGCCCAGCATCGCCGCGGCGATCCCCAGCCGCTGCCGCATGCCGAGCGAGTAGCCCTTGAACTTGCGCTTCGCGGCCGGCGTCAACCCGACCAGGCCGAGCGTCTCCTCGGCGCGGCGCAGCGGCAACCCGGCGGCGGCGCAGATCACCCGCAGGTGGTTGATCCCGGAGCGGCCCTTGTGCGCGCTGGACGCCTCCAGCACCGCGCCGACGTGCCGCAGCGGATCGGTCAGGTCGGCGTACCGTCGCCCACCCACGGTGGCATGACCGCTGGTCGGCGTGACCAGGTTGAGCATCATCCGCAGGGTGGTCGTCTTGCCGGCCCCGTTCGGGCCGAGGAAGCCCGTCACCCGCCCCGGCTCCACCGTGAACGACAGATCGTCGACCGCGCGGACATTGCGGTACTGCTTGGTCAGCCCGGAGACGACGATGCGTCCGTCCTCCGACATGTGGCTCCTCTCGTCACACCGCCCCGTCACCCGGCGGCGGGTCCGGCGATGGCGATCCAGGTCGCCCGGGCCGCCGCCAGCGGTTGTCCCGCAGCATCGTAGAGCGTCGTGCGTACCTCGGCCTTGCGGCCGCTGGTTTCGATCAGTTCGCCGACCACCACGCAGCGCTGGCCGGGTGCCGGCAGTGCGGCCACCGTCGCGGTCATCCGGCCCAGCAGGTACGGCCGGCCCGCGGCGAGCACCGTCCAGCCGCCGGGGCAGTCCAACGCGGCCCAGACCGTCGGCACCGTACGGTCGTCCGGGACGACGAACGGCGCGGCGGTGCGTCCGTCACCCGCCGGCCCGGGAAACACCTGCAGACCGTCGGGGTGCCGTGGGCCGCAGACGTAGCAGTCCGGGAACGGATGGGCGTCGTGTCCCGGGTACCGGGAGCTGGCAGCCTCCGCCGTGGCCAGGTCGACCGGCGGTACGGGCGGCTCGCCCGCCGGGCTGGCCGAGCCGTCAACCGGGCCGGTCAGCCCGCCGATCGAGCCGTGGACCGCCTCGGCCTCGGCGATCAGCGTGACCGGATCGGCGCCGGTCTCCACGCTCAGGGTGTCGTCGGCGGTACGCACCACCCGCAGCTCGGTGTCCAGCGGCGGCGGCCGGCGCAGGGTCACCCGGACCGGTCGACCGGGAACCACGGTGGCCGGGTCGGCGCGCAGCAGCGCCTGGGCGAACCGGCCGGCCGCGTACCCGCCGTTGGCAGAGCCGGTCGGGCCGTTGAACCGGGCGGAGATCAGCATCGGACCATCCTCGCAGTCGGCCGCCACCGCCGTTCGATCGACACCGCCGTTCACCGGATCGACACCGGTGCCATCCGCTACCGACACGCCGACGGTTCCGGGGCACCTTACACAGTTGTCATGGCCGTGTTGCTGACCGCCGCTACCCCAACCAGGACCAGCGAGTACGTCGTCTCGGTCGCCGATCACACCGATCAGGTCGCCGCCGCGCAGCGACTGCGCCGCCAGGTGTTCGCCGCCGAGTTCGGTGCCGGCTGCGACACCCGCTCCGGCGGGTCGGACGCCGACCGGGACGTTGACGGGTTCGACGAACACTGTGACCACCTGATTGTCCGGCACCGGACCGGTGCCGTGGTCGGCACCTACCGGCTGCTGCCGCCGGACCGCGCCGCCCGGCTCGGTCGCTGGTACGCCGACACCGAGTTCGACACCAGACCACTGCGGCTGATCGGTGACCACCTGGTGGAGGCCGGCCGGGCGTGCGTGCACCCTGACCACCGGGGCGGGGCGGTGATCAACCTGATCTGGGCCGGCATCGCCCGCTACCTGCGGGACCGTGACCTGCGTTGGCTGGGCGGCTGTGCGTCGGTGCCGCTGCACGACGGCGGTGCGAGCGCCCACGCGGTCTGGCGCACGGTCCGGGACCGGCACCTGGCCCCGCCGCTGCTGCGGGTGCGGCCACGTCGCCCCTGGCTCGCCGAACCCGAACCGCCACCCGCACCGGTCCTGCCGAGGACCGGCCGGGTCGGCATGCCGCCGTTGCTGCGCGGCTACCTGCGACTCGGCGCCTGGGTGTGCGGCGAACCCGCGTACGACCCCGACTTCGCAGTCGCCGACCTGTACGTGCTGCTGTCGCTGGACCGGATCGATCCCCGTTACCTGCGTCACTTCCTGGAGCTGTGATGGCACCGAGATCGCTCGCCAGGTCACCGCGACCGCTCGCCAGGTCACCGCGACCGGTCGGGCACGGCACTTTCTGGCGACCCCGATCCGGGTGTGGGGCCGGCTGTCTGCCGCCCCCGCCCACCGTGCCCGCCGCCGGCCGATTGACCCGGTTGACCCGGCTGACCGGTGTGCTCGGCATGCTCGCCGCCGGGCTGGTCCTGCTGGTGCTGCTGCCGCTGCTCACCCGGCGGCTACGCCCGGTCGCCGGGCGACTGTGGGCCCGCGGACTGCTGCGTACGCTCGGCGTCCGGCTGCGGCTCGTCGGCCGGCTGCCGGTCCGGGCGGCGCTGCTGGCCGCCAACCACGTCTCGTGGCTGGACACCCTGGCCATCCTCGCCGTCACCCCGGCCCGGCTGCTGGCCAAGCGGGAGATCCGCGGCTGGCCGGTGATCGGCGCGCTGGCCCGGGTCGGCGGCACCCTGTTCATCGACCGCGACCGGCCGCGTACGCTGCCCGGCACGGTCGCTGACGTCGCCGCTGCGTTGCGCGCCGGGCACCAGATCGCGGTGTTCCCGCAGGCCACCACGACCTGCGGCACCGCCGGCCGGGCCACCTCCGCCGGTCGGTGCAGTTCGGGTGCGCCGCGCCCGGCACCGTTTCGCCCCGCGTTGTTCCAGGCCGCGCTCGACGCGGAGGTGCCGGTCGTCCCGCTCACCCTCACGTACCACTTCGCCTGCCCGGCCAGGACCCCGCCAGCCGGGCCGGCCGGCGCGGTCCCGGCCGGGCCGGTGCCGACCAGCGTGGCGGCGTTCATCGGAGACGAGGCGTTGTGGCCGTCGGTACGGCGGGTGCTCGGGCTGCGGGACCTGGTGGTGACGCTGGACGCCGGTGCGCCGCTGCCGCCGGACCGGTTCCGGCACCGGCGGGCCCTCGCCCGGCTCGCCGACCGCGACCCGGCACCGGCCCGCTCCGCCCTCGACCTTGTCGGCTGAGGTCACTCGTCCGGGCGTGGAGCTCACTCTCAGCTGATTGTCAGCGGCTCCCCAGGCCGAACCCAGACCGATCCGGGATGATGCGGTCATGACCGCATCGCAGACCGAGGCGAAGCTGCTCGTCGTCGAGGACGACCCGAACATCCTCGAACTGCTCTCCGCCAGTCTGCGGTTCGCCGGATTCGACGTCACCACCGCGACCAGCGGCAGCGCCGCGCTCAACGCCGCCCGCGAGCGCCGGCCCGACCTCGTGGTGCTCGACGTCATGCTGCCCGACCTGGACGGCTTCGAGGTGATCCGGATGATGCGGGAGGCCGGCACCCGTACCCCGGTGGTCTTCCTCACCGCGCGGGACGCCACCGACGACAAGATCCGCGGGTTGACCCTCGGCGGCGACGACTACGTCACCAAGCCCTTCTCGCTGGAGGAGCTGACCGCCCGGATCCGGGCGGTGCTGCGGCGTACCAGCAACGGCGGTCAGATCTCGTCCCGGCTCACCTTCGCCGACCTGGAGCTGGACGAGGAGACCCACGAGGTCTACCGGGCGGGCAACCGGGTGCAGCTGTCACCGACCGAGTTCAAGCTGCTGCGCTACCTGATGCTCAACGCCAACCGGGTGCTGTCCAAGGCGCAGATCCTCGACCACGTGTGGAACTACGACTTCCGGGGCGACGACAACATCGTCGAGTCGTACATCTCGTACCTGCGCCGCAAGATCGACAACACCCAGCCCCGGCTCATCCACACCCTGCGTGGCGTCGGCTACGTGCTGCGCAAACCAGCGGCGTGAGCAGGCCGACGCTGGCGCCCGCCCCGGTGACGGGCTGGCTGCGCGGCGTACCGCTGCGGGTCAAGCTGGTCACGTCGGTGCTCAGCCTGGTCCTCACCGCGCTGCTGGTGATCAGCGTGAGCAGCGCGTTCTTCCTGCGCAGCTACCTGGTCGACCAGATCGACACGGACCTGCGCGACTACGTCGTGAAGCTGCGCGAGGAGGTCAGCAACGCGCAACGCCTGCCGGTGTGGGACCAGCCAGCTTCGGTGGACGCCCCGCTGCCGACCAACTACCTGGTGGTCGTCTCGTACCAGGACGGCCCGATCGGCGGGCCCTACTACGACGACGACCGGATCGCCACCGGCGAGCTGCCGCGCTGGCCGGCCGACTGGGACGGCTTCGCCGCGCTGCAGGGCGAGCCGAAGACGGTGTACGCCCGCAACGGCGCCCCACGCTGGCGGATGCTCTACGCGTCGCTGCCCACCGGCGACGTCATCGCGGTCGGGCAGAGCCTCGTCGACGTCGACCGGGCCGTCAGCCGGCTGGTCTGGATCGACATCCTGGTCGGCATCGGAGTGGTGACGCTGCTGGCACTGGCCGGTGCCGCGATCGTACGGACCAACCTGCGGCCGCTGGTCGAGATCGAGCAGACCGCGGCGGCCATCGCCGCCGGTGACCTGAGCCGGCGGGTGCCCGACCCGGAGCCGGGCGTGCACGTGCCGCAGACCGAGCTGGGCCGGCTGTCCCGCACGCTCAACGCGATGCTGACCCAGATCGAGGCGGCGTTCACCGCGCGGGCGAGCTCCGAGTGGGCGGCCCGGATGGCTGAGGCGTCGGCCCGGGAAGCCGCCGTCGCGGCCCAGTCCTCGGAGACCCGGGCCCGCCGGTCCGAGGAGCGGATGCGCCAGTTCGTCGCCGACGCCTCGCACGAGCTGCGCACCCCGTTGACCACCATTCGCGGCTTCGCTGAGCTGTACCGGCAGGGGGCCGCCGCCGCGTCGCCGCAGGAAGCGGCCCGGCTGGTCCGCCGGATCGAGGACGAGGCGGCCCGGATGGGTCTGCTGGTGGAGGACCTGCTGCTGCTGGCCCGCCTCGACCGGGAACGCCCGTTGGATCTGGCGCCGGTCGAGCTGCCGGTGCTGGCCAGCGACGCGGTGCAGGCGGCCCGGGCGGTCGACCCGCAGCGCCGGGTGGAGCTGGACATCGGGCCCGGTGCCGGCCGGCTGGTCGTGCTGGGCGACGATGCCCGGCTGCGTCAGGTGATCGGCAACCTGATGACCAACGCGATCAACCACACTCCGGCCGACACGCCGGTCACTCTGCGGTTGCGAGCCACCGAGCCGGGGTTCGCCACGGTCGAGGTGGCCGACGAGGGGCCCGGTCTGACCCCGGAGCAGTCCGAACGGGTCTTCGAGCGGTTCTACCGGGCCGATGCCGCCCGTACCCGCAGCACGGGGCGGCCGACCGGCACCGGACTCGGGCTGGCGATCGTCGCCGCCCTTGTCGCCGCCCACTCGGGCACCGTCGAGGTGCACAGCGAGCCCGGCCGGGGCGCCACCTTCCGGGTCCGGCTTCCGCTGGCCGACACGGACCTCGCCGACTCCGAATCCATCGACGACAGCGAATCATGATTTTCAGCAAAACCTCAGCCGCAAATCAGGTGCGTCAAAGTGCCGGGGGGCAATCTGAGTACATGAGCGAGCACGAGACCACGCCGCCGGCGGAGCCGTCGGACAAGGCTCAACCGCCGGCCAGCCCTTGGCAGGCCCCGGCTGGGTCGGGCCAGCCCGACCCGGCCGCCGGGCGTCCGTCCACCGACTGGACGCCGACCAACCAGCCGTACGCCGGCTCACCCGCACCGGCTCAGCCCGCGCCCAACTCACCCGCACCTGAGGCTCCCGCGTCTGTGGCTCCCGCGTCTGTGACTCCCGCGCCCGAGGCACCCACGTCGGCTCAGCCGGTCACCGGAGCGCCGCTCAGCGGCCAGCCGCAGGCCGGCCCGTACGCTCCCGGCTACGCCCAGGTGTCGTACGGGCACGGGCAGTGGAGCCACGGCCAGCCGTACGCTGGGCACGGCTACAGCCAGCCGCACGTCAGCTGGTCGCCGCCGCCCGGTGCCGCCGCCCAGGCCGGCGCACAGCCGCCGCCGAACCGGCTCGGTCGGATCGTCGCCGGCTCGGCGGTCGTCCTCGCCCTGATGCTCGGCTCCGGTGCGGTCGGCGGTGCGGTCGTCGCCGCCTTCGACAACGGCGGCGCGGCGCCAGCGGTGCAGACCGGCAGCAACGGTGGCGGCAGCGCGGCACCGGTGATCGACCGCTCGTCGCTCGCCGAGATCGCCGACGCCGTCCAGGACAGCGTGGTGTCCATCTCCACCGGCTCCGGTGAAGGCTCGGGTGTGGTGCTCAATGCCGAAGGCTTCATCCTGACCAACAATCACGTCGTCGAGTCGGCGCGCGGCGGATCGGTCACCGTGTACTTCGCCGACGGCGGCTCCGCGTCCGGCGGCGTGGTCGGCACCGACGCGCGCACTGACCTGGCCGTGGTCAAGGTCGACGACGTGGACGGGCTGTCCCCGGCGACCCTCGGCGACAGCAGCACGATGCGGGTCGGTGACACCGTACTGGCCCTGGGCAGCCCGCTGGGTCTGCAGGGTTCGGTGACCGCCGGGATCATCAGCGCGCAGGACCGCACCATCTCGGTGGGTGGCGGCCAGCAGCAGAGCCCGTTCGGCGGCGGGGGCCAGGTCAGCTCGATGTCCGGGCTGTTGCAGACCGACGCCCCGATCAACCCGGGGAACTCCGGTGGCGCCCTGGTCAACACCAACGGTGAGGTGATCGGCATCAACACGGCGATCGCCACCTCCGGTCAGGGCGAGGGCAACATCGGGGTCGGCTTCGCGATCCCCAGCAACAAGGCCAACGACGTGGCCGAAGCGCTGATGGCCGGCGAGGAGGTCAGCCACCCGTACCTCGGAGTGAGTGTGACCGCGGCTGACGAAGGCGGCGCGTTGATCGCGGCGGTCGAGGACGGCAGCCCGGCCGACCAGGCCGGCCTGGCCCAGGGCGACGTGGTCGTGCGGATCGGCGACACCCCGGTGAACGACTCGGATGATCTCGTCGCGGCGGTGCAGTCCGGCCAGGTCGGGGAACAGATCGAGATCACCTACGAGCGCGACGGCGAGGCGCGGACCGCCTCCGCGACCCTGGTCGACGCGCCGTGACCGCAATGTGACACAGATGGACCTGCCTCCCCCGAAAAGAGCGGCGGGTGGTGTGACCAAGGGGGTTGGTCACGCCGCCCGCCGTTCGCTTCTTCCCTGGCGTTCGCTACCTTCCCGGCGTGCGCACCGAGACCTTCACCGACCGGTTCACCGTCGCGGCGGCACCGGACCGGGTGCACGCCCACCTGGCCGACCCGGCCAACCACATCGGGCTTTCGCCGCTGATCGTCGCGGTCCGTGACATCGAGCGGAGCACCGACGCCGACGGCCACACCGTGCTGCGGTACATCGCGGTGGAGCGGTTCAAGATCGTCGGACCGCTGCGGTACGACAACATCCTGCACGTCCGGCAGACCGATACCGATCCGGGCCGCCGACTCGTGATGCAGGTACGCAGCCCGGCGCGGGTGTCGGTGCGGTTCGTGATGGAGACCGAGCCCGATGGCACCGGATCGGCGGTCACCGTCACTGTGAGTCTCACCATGCCGACCCTGCTGCGCTCCTATGTGGTGCGCACGGCCAGGCGGGTGCAGATGTTCCGGGCCCGTACCCTGGCCGAAAGGATGAGCGGCTGACCCCGGCGTAGTCGATCGACGGGACTTTTTCCGCACGACATGCTGTCCGAAGCGGTTGAGCAGTCGCGTGCGGTCGACAAGGCGGTCTAACCTGCAGCCGCAAGTAGCGGCGGAGGAGCAGGCACAGTGACGGTCGTCGAGACCAGGATGAGCGTGTGGGAGGCCCTGGCCGGCCGGGCACCGGGCCAGCCGGTCGCCCCGGCCGACGCCGGGCTGTGGGGTGCCGTCGTCGAACGGCTCAACCCGGCCCGGGCCCGGCCGGTGCTGCGGCCCGGTATCGAACACGTCGAGCTGACCTCGGTACGCGGGATGCCGTACGTGATGCTCCGCTCGCCGGACGGTCGCGGCGGTGCCTGCTACCTGCGGCTGGCCCCGGACGAGTGGCGGCTCGCCCAGCTGATGGACGGCAGCCGCACGGTGGCCCGGTTGGTCGCGGAGTTCGCCCGGATCGCCGGCCGGCTTGCCCCCGACCAGGTCACCCGGGTCGTCGCCGATCTGGCCGGCAACCGGATGCTCGCCGAGCTGCCGGTCGACGCGTTCCGCCCGCTGGCCCGGGTGCACCGCCGGCCGTGGCCGTTGCGGTTCGGCCGCACCCTGCTGGCCGTGGCGCAGGGCCGGCGTACCGTGCTGGCCGACGTCGACCCGCTGGTCGGCGCCCTCTACCGGGGCGGCGGCCGGTTCCTGTTCACCCGGCTGGCGGCGGTGCTGCTGGCCGTCGTCGCGCTGGCCGGGTTCGCCGCGTTCTGCTGGACCTGGTGGCGCGGCGAGCAGGCAGTCTTCCTCACCGGCGGGTCGTACGCGGCCGGCGCGGCGGTGCTGCTCGGGTTGAACGTGGTTGCCCTCGCCTGCCACGAACTCGGCCACGCCCTGGCCACGAAACACGCCGGCCGGCGGGTGCCGGCCGCCGGCTTCCTCATCTATTTCGGCATCCCGTCGGTCTTCGTCGACACCACCGACGTCTGGCTGGCTGGTCGCCGGCAACGGCTGATCACCACCGCCGCCGGGCCGGCCGCCGGGCTGGTGCTGGCCGGCGTCGCCGGCATCGTCGGGCTGATCTTCCCGGCCGCCGCACCGTGGACGTTCAAACTCGCCTTCGCCTGGTACCTCAACGCTCTGTTCAACCTCAATCCGTTCCTCGCCCTCG
Source organism: Solwaraspora sp. WMMA2059 (assembly GCF_027497315.1). Lineage (GTDB taxonomy): Bacteria > Actinomycetota > Actinomycetes > Mycobacteriales > Micromonosporaceae > Micromonospora_E. The sequence continues at coordinate 860,474 of NZ_CP114908.1, forward strand.
ACGGCTACTACCTGTTGATGGACTGGCTGGAGATCCCGAATCTGCGTACCCGTGGCCTGGCCTACGTCGTCGGCCGGCTGCGCCGGCGCGGCCCGCGCTGGTCGGCGCTGGACCGGGAGGGCAGGCTGGTCGCCCTGTACGGGACGCTCGCCGTGCTCTGGGTGGTCATCGCGGTCAACCTGTTCTGGCGGATCTGGACCGACCGGGTCGCCGGCCTGGTCCTCGGCCTGTGGCGGTCCGGGTGGCCGGCCCGGCTGCTGCTCGCCGCGGTGGTCGCCGGCCTCGCCGCCCCGCTTGTCTACCTGGCAGCCGGCTGGCTGGCCCAGCGCTGGCGGCGGCTGCGCGGCGCGCTCGCCGAGCGGCGGCACGCCAGCGACACCCCACGGCGGCTGGACGCGCTGCGTGCCAGCGCGCTGCGGACACTGCCGGCCAGCGCGTTGAACCGGCTCGCCGCCCAGGCGCGCTGGGTGCACCCGCGTACCGGTCAGCAACTCGTCGCCGCCGGCGCGGCCCAGCCGGCGGTCTACGTCGTGGTCGACGGCGCGGTGGAGGGCCGGGCGCCCAGTGACCCGGCCGGCACGGTCCGGCAACGGCTCGGGCCGGGCGGCCTGGTCGGTCTGGCCAGCGCCCTGACCGGTACGCCGGCCACGCTCACCTGGCGCACCGCCGGTACGACGCTGCTGGCGGTGCCGCCGACCGCGGTCGCCACGGTCGTCGGCCCGCTGCCCGGTCCGCCGTCGACCGACCGGACCGCCGCCGAGTCGCTGTTCGCCGAGACCCCCGCACTGTCCGGGCTGACCCCGGAGGACCGGCTGGGGCTGGTGTCCCGGGCCCGGCCGGTGACGTTGCCGCCCGGCGCGCCGGTCCGGCTGTCCGGCCCGTACGACGCGGTGGTCCTCGAATCGGGTGTGATCGCCCTGATGGACGGCCTCGAACTGCGCCGGGGCACAATGATCGGCCCGGTCGGTGCCGATCCGCCGGACGTGGTCGCGACCACCCGTACACAGACCCGGCTGTGGCAGTTGCCGGCCGTCGCCGGGCTGCCGATGCTGCTCGGCGCGGCGCCGTCGCAGGTGGCCGAGGCCGCTGCGGCGACGGTCCGCGGCGGTCCGCCGACCAGCGGCGTGCATCCGCCCGCCGACTATCCGCCGCTGGCCGCCCCGCCCGGCCCGCCACCACCGGGGGACACCGACGACCGGGTGGACCGGCGGTTCGAGCGCCGGCTGTGGTGGCTGGTGCTGCTCCTGCTGCTGTTCGCGTTGCTGATCAGCGGCGGCAACCTGCTGCCCGGGCCGGCCTGGGCGGAGATGCCGGCCGACCGGGCGCTGCTGCGGGCCGAGCGGGGCACCGTCGAGGTGCGCACCGCCGGTGGGCGGCTGTTGACGTTGCGCGATGGTGCGGCGGCATACGTCGCCGAGGGGGACCGGATCGAGGTCGCCGACCGGTCGGCCGGTGAACTCGTCTTCCGGGGCGGGGCCGCCACGGTGCTCTGCGCCTGGGTCGAAGCCGAGGTGGGGGCGCTGTGGAGCGACGGCACCCGGCCGGTCGCGCCCAGCGGGGAGCTGACCCTGGACCGGGGCCGGATCCTGGCCGACACTGCCAGCGTCTCCGGTGCCTTCCGACCGTTGGCGATGACCGTGATCAGCCAGGACTCGGTACTGGCGAACCGGGGCGAGGCCTGGTTCGCGGTGAACGCCGGAACGGCCCGGGTGTCGCTCGGTGAGGTACGGCGCAACGGGGTGTCCCTGCGGGCCACCGGGGAGCAGCTCGGCTGCGGTGACGGCCAGGTCGTCGACCCGCCCGGCGGTACGCCGAGCGCCCCCGCTCCGGGCGCTACCAGCGGATCGCCGACGGTGCAGAGCCCGTCGCCGGATCTTTCCGCGACCAGCCAGCCGACGCCGGTCCCGGCGCCGAACCCCGGCGTGACTCGCCAGCCGCAGCCGACTACCCCGACCGCGCAGCCGAGCCCGCCCGGCCCGCCGCCGACCAGCGCCCCGGCGCCGACCACGGCAGCGCCGACGACCGGTCCGCCGACCGGTACGCCACTGGAGACCACGGCGCCGCCGACCACCGCCCCGCCGCCGACCACCGCCCCACCGCCGACCACCGCCCCACCGCCGAATGAGCCTCCGGTGATCGGCTGGGAGATCGAGCCGCAGGGCCCGATCACCCTGGTGACCGATAACGGGCCCTGCAGCGACTACCCGAGCAGCGTGCGTTGGATGGTCGTGGTCTCGGACGACTCGCCTGCCGGGTTGACCGTCGTCGCGCGGTACAGCGGGTTGGTGGAGCGCGTGGAGACCTTCCGTGGTGCGGGGACACACGAGGGCACCGTCGGCCCAGTGGCGTCCAACGAGTCGATCGGGACCGGGTCCGTGACGATCACGGTCACCGTCACGGACAGTGGCAAGCTCAGTCGGCAGGTGAGAAGCGATGTATTGGTTGTCGGCTGCGCGTTCGGCGAACAGACGTAGACATCGATCCGAGCGGAGATACAGGTGCTTTGTTGGTTCTGTCCGAAGGCGGCGCGGGGTGGCTGCCGGTTCTGCGGTCGAGGCGTGTGTGAGGACCACGCCCGCTTCGGTCCGTATCTGCTGGAGGTGCACCGGTCGGAGCGGCGGGGACGGGCGGAAGGGCTGGTCGTCGAGGACGCGTTGCAGTGCGGCACCTGCCGGCCCAGGCCGCAGCCTGTACCAATGCCGGAGCTGGACTGATCGAGGAGACGTCCGGTCACCGGCGACCCGCGCCGGACGCCGCCGGGCTCGTGGCGGATTGTGGCCCCGGACTACCCTGGAGCGACATCGACGAGGGGACCGGTGATGAGTGACTTCGACACCGCGCTCGAACGCCTGCTGACCGACCCTGGATTCGCCGCCGCGCTGGCCGCCGACCCGACTGCGGCGCTAGCCGGCTATCAGCTCACCGCCGAGGAGCAGGAGCTGCTGCGGACCCAGATGGGCGGTGCCGGGGGCGGCTCGACGGCGGCGGTGGAGACGCGGGCGAACCAGTCCAGCGCGTTCGGGCTGCTGAGCCCGTTGACCGGGATGATGGGCGGCTTCGGCGACATCGGCGCGGCGGCCGGTGCCGTCGACGAGGCTCTCGGCTCTGCCGGTGCGCAGAGCGGCTTCGGGCCGGCCGGTGCACAGAGCGGCTTCGGGCCGGCCGGGTCCGGCGGTGGGTTCGGTTCGGCCGGGGAAGACAGCGGCTTCGGGGCACGGCCGGAGGGCGCCGGTCCGCCGGTGCCGGACCGGTCCGCCGGGCTCGGCACGGCACCCCAGCCGGTCGAGCCGGCGGTGCCGGAGGACTACCGGACCCGGGTGGACGTCGACGGCGACGGCGAGTGGGACCGGCACATCGTCCGGGGACGGGCGGACGGCGGGGTGGACATACTGGTTGACCAGGACGGCGACGGTCGGGCCGACTTCGTCGGCCGGGACGACGACGCCGACGGTCTGGTCGACTCCGCGGCGTACGACACTGACGGTGACGGGTTCTTCGAGCAGACCCATTATGACGACGACGGCGACGGGTGGCTCGACCGCAGCGTCACCAACCAGCCCCCGCCCACCGGACCACCCCCGCCCACGCCGCCATCCCCGCCCCCGGCCGGCGGCGGGCTGATCGGCGACAACCTGCGGCTTCCCGAGGAACTGCGCTGACCTTCCCGACGGTCGCCGTCGGCGGTGCCGCCGCCGACCGCTCACCGGCGGTCGCGGGCCGTCCGTCGACAGGGGCTGGCGTCGATGGCCGCTGGGCCTGACGATGGGGTCAGGAGGTGATCGCGTGGTCGCCATCGCCACCGACCGGCTGACGAAGGTCTTCGACGACGGCACTGTCGCAGTCGACGGGGTGAGTCTCGCGGTCCCGTCCGGCCAGTTCCTGGTGCTGCTCGGGCCGACCGGGTGCGGGAAGTCGACGATCCTGCGGCTGGTCGCCGGCCTGGAGACTCCGACGTCCGGGCACGTGCTGATCGACGACCGGGTGGTGGACGGCTGGTCGGCGCAGCGACGACAGGTGTCCATGGTGTTCCAGGACTACGCGCTGTACCCGCATCTGAGCGTCGCCCAGAACATCGCCTTTCCGCTGCGCGTGGGGCACGGCCCGGCGGTGGAACAGCGGATCCGGCAGGTGGCCGCTGAGCTGGGCATCGCCGAACACCTGCACCGGCAGCCCGCCGTGCTGTCCGGAGGGCAACGTCAACGGGTCGCCATGGCCCGGGCCATCGTGCGCCAGCCGAAGGCGTTCCTGCTGGACGAACCCTTGTCCAATCTGGATGCTGGGCTGCGCGCCGAGCTGCGGGCCGACGTGACGGCGCTGGCCCGCCGGCACGGGGTGACCACCGTCTACGTGACCCATGACCAGACCGAGGCACTGACCATGGCGGACCAGCTCGCGGTGCTCCGCAAGGGCCGGCTGCAGCAGACCGGGCCGCCAGCGCAGGTGTACGGTGACCCGGCGAACCTGTTCGTCGCGGCGTTCCTCGGCACCCCGCGGACCAGCCTGCTGCAGGGGGCGGTCTACGCCGAGCCGGACCGGATGGTGATCGATCTCGGTTCGCAGGTGCTGGAACTGCCGGTGGGCGACGCCCGGGTGGCCCGGCTGGCCGAGCACCACACCGAGCGGGTGACCGTGGCGTTGCGGGCCGACGCGCTGCACCCCGTACCGCCGACCGGCGCTGACCCGGCGCTGCCCGGCGGCCCGGACCCGGCAGGGTCCGACCGGACGCTGTCAGTCACCCTGCGCGGCACGGTCCGGGCCGTGGAGAACCTCGGCCACGAGGCACTGGTCTGGGTGGATACCGGCGGTGTGCCCACCTCCCCGGCCGAGTCGCAACTGGACCTGCCGGATCCGCAGAACCACCTGGCCGAGCTGCTGGCCGAGGATCCGCCGCCCCGGCACCAGCTGCGGGAGACCATCGCCCGGATGATTCCGCAGCAGCGCCGTCCGGACCGGCCGGCGACCGCTCGGACCCGGTACGGTTTCTACCCGGTGTACGAGCCGGATCCGTCCGACCCACCGGGCGGTGACGGTGACGTCGTGGTCCGGGTGCCGGCGGCGGCGCCGCCGCAGCCCGGCGAGACGATGACCATGGCGCTGGATCTGGACCGGCTCCTGCTGTTCGACCGGTCCGGGCATCGCATCCGCCTGCACTGACACGCTCGTACCGCGACCCGGTTGGTGCCGTGGCTGCCGGCGGTCAGACAGCGGCACCGGCCAACTGGTCCAGTGCCGAGTCCAGCTTGTCGGCGTACGCGTAGGTGATCGCGCCTTCGTCGGCGCGGATCCGCACCTTGCGGCGCAGTTGGTCGACGTCCCGGTCGATGTCCGCGGTGCCACTGGTCAACGACGTCCGCAGGTTCCGGACCAGGTTCTGCAGGTCGAGGCCGGCATCGCGGCGGATCGCACCGTCCGTTAGCCCGTCGTCGATCACCTGACCGAGCAGGGTGATCGCCTCGTCGACGGTCGGAACGACCGGTGCGGTCGCCGCTGGTGCGGTGTCGGTTGCCGTGGGGGTCGGCGCGGCGCCGGTGGCTGGCGCGTCGGTGGGCGGTGCGTCCGCCGACGTCCCCGGCTGTGTCGGCTGCGTCGGCGGGGTGGGACCGGCGGGTGTACCGGTGGACTGCGGTTGCCCGCCGGGCGGCGGATGGTCGCTGCCCGGCCGCCGCAGCACCTCGGGCTGCAGCAGCAGGATCACGGCGACCGCGACGGCGCTGACCACCAGTAGCGTGGCGACCCTGGAGTCGAGCCGGCCGACCCGCCGTCGACCGTCGACAGCCGGTGCTCCGGCGTCTGGGGCCGGTGAATCGGAGCCGAGGGCCGATGTTTCGGCGGCGGCGGGTGGCGCAGCGTCGTACTCGGTCATCGTCGGCAGGGCCATCGTCGGCGCGAGCATGGTCGCCGCCTGCGGATCGGCGGGTAGCAACTGGTCCCGCAGCGCGGCGCCGACCTGGTGCGCGGTGGGGCGGCTCAGCGGGTCCCGGGACAGGCAGCGCAGGCAGATCTCGGCGACCGGGGTGGGCAGTCCGGGCACCGTCAGCGGCGGGATCTCCTGATCGAGTGCCCGGTGCAGGTCGTCCCAGGTGTCAGCGGGGTACGGCACCCGGCCGGTGAGGGTCTCGTAGAGCAGGACGCCGAGCGAGTAGACGTCGGTGGCGGGCTGTGCCGGCCGGCCGTCGAGGCGTTCCGGGGCCACGTACGCCGGGGTGCCGAAGGTCTCGCCCTCCTCGTCCTCGTCGGGGGCACCGATCTGGGTGGCGATCCCGAAGTCGAGCACCTTGACGCCGATCGAGGTCATCATGATGTTCGCCGGGGTGACGTCGCGGTGCACGATGCCCAACCGGTGCGCGGCGGCCAGCGCCTCGGCGACCTGGGCGCAGGTCTCCACCGCCGCCGGCCAGGCCAGCGGGCCGGCGGTGAGCCGGGCGTCCAACTCCTCGCCGGACAGCAGCTCCATCACCACGAACGCGGTGACGGTGCCGTCCGGTGCGACCGCCTCGCCGTAGTCGTGCACCGCGGTCACGTGTGGATGGATCAGCTGGGCGGCGGACCGCGCCTCCTCCCGCACCATGCTGCGGAACCGCGCGTCGGCGGCCAACGACGCGGCGAGCACCTTGACCGCGACCACCCGGTCGAGCACCTCATCGCGGGCGCGCCAGATGACCGACATGCCGCCGGCACCGATCCGGTCGATGAGACGGTATCTGCGGGCGAGTAGTTCGCCCGCTTGCAGCGATGCCATCGTTGTCGCACCTGCCTGGGGAGTGGAGGTCGTATCAGGCTGCGCGAATTGGCACGTCCTGTCAACGGCACGTTAAACAGGTGAACATTTATCATTTAACCCGACATAAATCGGCATTGGCGATGAGCCGGTAGTTCCGACCGAGCCCGGGCGGCGGGACCGACCTGACCGGCGGCCACCGGGCCCGTGCCAGGATGAACGCCATGGTCAACGGTCCGGTCGCCTTCGTGCTGGGTGGCGGCGGGGTACTCGGCGCGGTCGAGGTCGGCATGCTGCGCGCCCTGTTCCGCTCCGGCATCGAGCCCGATCTCGTCGTCGGCACCTCGATCGGCGCGGTCAACGGTGTACTGGTCGCCGCCGACCCCTCCGAGGCGGTCACCCTGCGGCTGGTCCGGCTCTGGGCCTCCCCGGAGGCCAGCGAGGTGTACGGCGACTCGATGGCCCGCCAGTTGCGCCGGTTCGCCGCCCGTACCCACCTGCACTCGCCACGGCCACTGCGCCGGCTGCTGGCAGCCGAACTGGGCGAGACCACCACCTTCGCCGACCTGGCCGTGCCGTTCCACTGCTGCGCCGCCAGCATCGAACGCGCCGCCGAACACTGGTTCGACACCGGCCCGGTGGTGCCGGCAGTGCTCGCCTCGGCCGCGGTGCCCGGCCTGCTGCCCCCGGCTGAGATCGACGGCGAGCACTTCATCGACGGTGGGATCGTCAACTCGATCCCGATCGGCAAGGCCGTCGAAGCCGGGGCGAAGCGCGTCTTCGTGCTCCAGGTCGGCCGGATCGAGCGGCCACTCAGCGCACCCCGGCGGCCCTGGGAGGTCGCCCAGGTCGCCTTCGAGATCGCTCGCCGGCACCGGTTCGCCCGGGAGTTGGCGGCGCTCGGTCACGATGTGGAGGTGCACGTACTGCCGACTGGTGGGGGAGAGACGCGTGACGACACACCCTGGGCGTACCGGGACATGACCGCTGTCGGCCGCCGGATCAGCCGCGCCTACACCGCCTCCCGGCGCTACCTCAAGACCAACGTGGCCGGCTGCTGATGCCGCTGCCACCCCGCTGGGTACGCCGGACACTGCTCGCCCCGGCCGTACCGCTGCTTGCCGCAGCGGTGCTCACCACGCTGCCGTTCTGGATCTTCCTGGCCGCAGCCGCTTCGTTACTGGTGCCCGGCCGGCTGCGGGTGTTGCGACTGTTCTGGGTCGCCGTGGTCTACCTGCTGTGGGACACCGCCGCACTGATCGCCCTCTTTGGACTCTGGCTGGCCTCCGGCTGCGGATGGAAGATCCGCAGCCCGGCGTTTCAACGCGCCCACTACGTGCTGACCGGTTGGTTCCTGACGTTCTTCTTCTGGCACGCCCGTTGGGCGTTGCGGCTGAGTATCGACGTGGTCGGCACCGATCCGGACACCGCGCTGCCCGGCCGTCCCGAACTGGTGGTGTCCCGGCACGCCGGCCCGGGTGACTCGTTCATCCTGATCCACGGCCTGGTCAACTGGTTCGACCGGGAGCCGCGGATCGTGCTCAAGGAGACCCTGCAGTGGGATCCGGCGATCGACGTGCTGCTCAACCGGCTGCCCAACCGGTTCATCGCCCCCGGCGACCGGCGCGCTGAGCCGGTCGAGACCCAGATCGCACACCTGGCGACCGGGCTGGACGCCAACGACGCGTTCGTCATCTTCCCCGAGGGCGGCAACTTCACTCCGGGCCGGCGCAGCCGGGCCATCGAGCGGCTGCACGCGTTGGGACTGCGCGGGATGGCGGCCCGAGCCGAGTCGATGCGGCACGTCCTGGCGCCGCGCCCCGGCGGCCTGCTCGCCGCGCTGGACGCCGCCCCGGACGCGGGCGTCATCTTCGTCGCGCACACCGGCCTGGACCGGATGCTGACCGGCGCCGACGTGTGGCGGGAACTGCCGATGGACAAACGGATCGTGATGCGGTTCTGGTCGGTGCCGCCCGAGGAGATTCCGGCCGGCCGTGACGAACGCATCGAATGGCTCTACGACTGGTGGGCGCGGATCGATTCGTGGATCGAGAAGAACCGCTCGGACACCTTGAGGGCGTAAGGTGCGCTCCGTGGATCAAATCTCCGTTGTGACGACGGTGGTGGATGCCCGCTCGGTCGCCGAAGTGCTCGCCGCTTCTGCGGTTGCCGGCCGGTTCGCCGCCTGCGCCCAGATCGGCGGTCCGGTGGCCAGCACCTACTGGTGGGAAGGCCGGGTGGAGACCACGAAGGAGTGGTCTGTGCAGTTCAAGACCGCCACCGACCGTAGCGACCCACTGGTCACCTATCTCCGCACCGCGCACCCCTACGACGTACCCGAGATCCTGGTTGCCGTCATCGAAGCCGGCAACCCCGATTACGCCCGGTGGGTATACGAACACACTCGCCCCTGAGTCGTCTATCAGTCGTCCATTCCCGGTCGGCTGGTCCTGAATGGTCCTGAACCGTCCCCACCTGAGCCGCCCCCTCGGTCGGGCTGAGTACCCGCACTCTGTCGGCCGCACCGGCCGGGCGGCGAGGATGCGGTCATGAGCAGCACCGCGACAGCCCACTACCCGTGTCCGGCCTGCGGCACGCCGGCGAGCCTCGCCGCCGGCTGCCCAGGCTGCGGCCGGGCACCCGACCCAGGGGCAGCCGAGGTGATTCGGCTCGACGGCGAGATCGCCGGGCTGGCCGCCCGCGTCGAACAGGCCCGGGCGGCGTGTGCCACGCTGAGTGGGCAGTTGCACGTCGCGCAGATCCGAAGGCAACAGCTCGCGGCCCAGGTTCAGGCGGCGGTACGGGCGACGACCGTCCCACCGGCCCGCCCGACCGCCGCGTCGGCGGCCGCACCAGCCGCCGCACCAGCCGGCGGCCAGCCACCACGGCCGGAGACCTCCACCCGTACCGTGCAGACCATTCTCTTCGTCCTCGGTGGACTGCTGCTCGGCACCGCAGCGATCGTCTTCACCGCGGTCGCCTGGGCCAGCGTCGGCGTCGGCGGCCGGGCCGCGATCCTGGCCGGCGTCACCGCCGTACTGCTCGCCCTGCCGCCGCTGGCCAACTGGCGCGGCCTGCGCGGCACCGCCGAGACGTTCGCCGCGCTCGGGCTGCTGCTGGTGTTGCTCGACGGCTACGCCGCTCGCTACGTCGACCTGTTCGGCGCCGCCGACCTGCCAGCCGCCCGGTACGCCGCCGTGACCTTCGCGGTCACCGGGCTGGTCGCCGCCGGCTACCACCTGATCACCGGCCTGGCTGCGGCCCGCTTCGCCGCCCTGCTCGCCGCGCAACCCGTGCTGCCGCTGCTCGCCGTCGACCTGCACGCCGACGCCGCCGGCACCACCCTGTTGCTGCTCGGCACCGCCCTGGGCGCCCTGGCGATGATCGCGCTCACTCCGCCGGCCCGGCTGGCGCTGCGGATCACCGGCTGGGCGGCCGTCGGCGCGGCGCTGACCGCCGCCGGGATCGCCGCCCTGGCCGCAGTCATCCTCGGCCACCCGTCCGGCGCTCCCGCCCTGGCCGGGTTGCCGCTACTGGCCGTCGCCGCCGTGCTGGTCGTCGCCGGCCGGCTCACCGGTGTACCGGCGCTGCTGGCGATCAGCCTGGCCGGGCTGGCGCCGGCGGTGACCATCGCCATGGTCCGGGCCGGCACCGAACCGGCACCGTCGCGGGCGCTGGCCATCGTCGCCGGCACCGCCGTCGGGCTCGCCCTCGCCGGCCGGTACCTGCGCGGCCGGCTGCCGGCGGTGGTCCGTACCGGGCCGTGGGCGGGTGCACTGCTGGTGACCGGTCTGCTCGGGGTCGGCGTACTGCTGACCGCTCTGGCCGTCGCCGCCGAAAGTATCGCGGCGGCCCGCCCGCTGTGGCGGGCCGCCGCCGGTCCGGTCGACGCGTCCGGGGACTGGCAGTTGCCGTTCGCCGTCGTCGCGGTCACCGGCGCGCTGATTCTGCTGCTGCCCCGGGCGGTCCGGCCGGTGCTGCTCACCGTCGGGGCCGCCACCGGGCTGCTGACCGTACCGGCGGCGATCCCGGTGCCGTGGTGGGCGGTCGCCGTCGGCGGCCTGGCCGGTGGGGCGGTGGCGGCGCTACGGGCCGCCAGGTCGCGCAATGCCGCCGTCGCGCTGCCCGGCGCGGCCGTCGCCGCCCTGCTGACCGGCCACGCGCTGCTGGTCAGCGCCGGCCGACCGGCCGTTGCCGCGACCGCCGTCGCGGTCGTCGTCGGCACGGCGCTCGCCGTCGCCGCCGTCGCCCGCCACGCCCTGCAGCGCCCCGGAGCTCCCTGGTGGCAGGCCCCGATCGGCGGCCTCGGCGTCGCCGTCGCGGTCGCCGGTTGGCCGGCGCTCGTCGCGCTCGCCGTGCACACCCTCGACCCGTCGGCGGGCTGGCCGGCGCGCGCCGGGGCAGCCGCCGCCATCGGGCTACCGGTCGCGCTGGTCGCGGTCCGCCGCTGGTGGCCTGGATACCTCTGGTACGCCGGGGCGGCGCTGCCGGTCACCGTCGTCGCCACCCTCGTCGCTCCGGCCGTCGGCGCCGTGCCGTACGTGCCGGGGGAGTCCACCGGCGGGTACGTCGCCGCGGCGGCGCTGTTGCTGGTTACCGCCGCGGCCCTCGTCCCCCGTGGCGTGCTGCGACTGCTGCTGACCGGCGTCGCCGCCGGGCTGGTGCTGCCGGCGGCGGTCAGCACCCTGCCGGTACTGGCGTCGCTGCTGCTCACCCCGTACCGCTGGCTGGACGCCAGCTGGGCCGGCGTACCGGCCGGGACCGGACTCAGCCCGGCGCTGCCGGTGCCGGTCCCCGCCGCCGGGGCGGTCACCCTGGCCGTGCTCGCCGCCACCACCGTGGCAGCCGTCGCGGGGTACCGGGCGCGGTACGCGGTGCTGGCCGGCGGACCGGTCGCGCTGGTCGCCCTGCTGGCCGCCCTGGCCAGCGCCGGTACGCCGTGGCCGGTGGTGCCGGCAATCAGCCTCGCCGCCGGACTCGCCGGGCTGGTGGTCGCCGCCCGGTCCACCGCCGCACCGCAGGTGGCGGTCACCCTGCTGGTCGGTGCCCCGCTGGCCGGGGCCGGGTTGGCCGGACTGCTGCCCACCCGGGTCAGCACCCTGACCGCGCTGGCCGCCGTGGTGGCGTGCGCTGCCGGAATCGGCGCGGCGGGTCGCCGTACCCCGGTGCGGGTTGCTGCCGGGGTCGTCGCTGTGGTCGCCGGCAATGTTCTCGCCGCGACCGCCGTGCACGCCGCCGACCTGCCGGTCCGGGTCGGCGGGTACGCGGTCCTCGCCGTCGCCGCGCTGGCCATGGCGGTCGGCGCGGTGCTGACCCTCCGGTCGGCCGCCGGGGGCGTACGGGGGCGGGCCGAGTCGATCGGCGTCGAAGTAGCCGGGCACGCCGCCGCCGGCGTGGCTGTGCTGATGACGGTCGGCTCGGCCCGGTACGCCGCCGGGGTATGCACCCTGTGGGGCGTCGTGCTGGGTGCCCGGGCACTGCTGGCAACCGTCCACCCGGTGCCGCTGCGGCCAGGCGAACGGCAGGCGGTGCCGCACCGGCCGTGGGTGCTGGTCATGACGGCCCTGGCCAGCGAGATCGTCGCCTGGTGGCTGCTGCTGACCAGCGAGCAGGTGGCGCTGGCCGAGGCGTACACGCTGCCGGTGGCCCTGGCCGCGCTCGGCGTCGGCTGGCTGACCCTGCGTGCCCAGCCGCAGCGGTCAAGCTGGCTCGGGTACGCCCCCGGCCTGGCCGCCGCCCTGCTGCCCAGCCTCGGCTCGGTGCTGGTCGCCGACGGTCAGCCGGTGCGCCGGCTGCTGCTCGGGGCCGGGGCGGTGGCGGCGGTGCTGCTCGGTGCGGCGTACCGCCGGCAGGCCCCAGTCATGATCGGCGGTGCGGTGCTGGCGGTCCTCGCGGTGCGGGAACTCGTCGCCGTCTGGGACCTGCTGCCCCGGTGGAGCTTCCTGGCTGTCGGCGGCCTGGCGTTGATCACTCTGGCGGTCACCTACGAACGCCGTCGCCGGGATCTGCGCAGATTGCGTACTGTTGTCGGCCGGATGACCTGACCGGGAGGGGGCTAGCGTCACCCGGGTTCCGGGGGGAGACAGGATTACCCCACGCGGCGGATCCCCGCAGACTGGAGACGTCGCCGGTCCTCGCCAGCACCTCGCACCGCCAGTACCCCTGCACCACCACCCCCGAATCGCCGGCCCCGACAGGCCGGGACAGCCACGGAAGGCATTCGATGACTGCTGCCGCACCCACCCTTACCAGCCCTCGCCCGCGGGGCAGCGACTACGCCGACCTGTCGCGGCGGGTGAGTCAGGCCGGGCTGCTGGACCGCCGACCCGCCTGGTACGCCGCCCGGATCGTGCTGACCGTCGGGGCCTACCTGGCCGGCTGGGCGGTGCTGTTGGCCGGCGGGGACAGCTGGTGGCAGCTGCTGACCGCCGTCGGGTTGGCGATCGCCGCCACCCAGGTCGCGTTCCTCGGCCACGACGCCGGACACCGGCAGATGTTCCGTACCCGGCGGGCCAGTGAGACCGCCGGCCTGCTGCTCGGCAATCTCGGGGTCGGGCTCGGCTACGGATGGTGGATGGACAAGCACACCCGGCACCACGCCAACCCGAACCACGTCGACGACGACCCGGACGTCGGAGCCGGGGCGCTGGTCTGGACCGAGGAACAGGCCGTCGCGACCCAGGGCTTCGGCCGTTGGCTGGCCCGCCGGCAGGCGTACCTGTTCTTCCCGCTGCTGCTGCTCGAAGGCCTGGCGTTGCGGGTGGCGAGCGTCCAAGCGGTTATCAACGGCCCGGTGAAGCGGCGCGTCGTGGAGGGGCTGCTGCTGGCGGTGCACACCGCCGCGTACCTCGGGATCGTCTTCGCGGTGTTGTCGCCGGTGCGGGCGGTGGCCTTCATCGTGCTGCACCAGGCGCTATGGGGTCTCTACATGGGGTGCGCGTTCGCGCCGAACCACAAGGGGATGCCGATGTTCGGCCCGGACGACGACCTGGACTTCCTGCGCAAGCAGGTGCTGACCTCCCGCAACGTGCGCGGCGGCTGGTTCGTCGATGTACTGCTCGGTGGGCTCAACTACCAGATCGAGCACCACCTGTTCCCCAGCATGCCGCGGCCGCATCTGCGGTACGCCCAACCGATCGTGCGCGGCTACTGCCAGGAACGCGACCTGCCGTACACCGAGGCCGGGCTGATCGACTCGTACGCCGAGGCGCTGCGCCACCTGCACTCCGTCGGCCAGCCGCTGCGCTGACCCACCCGGCTGCCGCCGCTGACCCACCCGGCTGCCGCCGCACTCATGATCACTTGACGAGAATTCGGTTTGCTGCCGGCGTGTCGCCCAGCTCAGCATCAAGTGATCATCATGACTGCCGGGTAGCAAGCGCGGGGCCACCCTAGTGGGTGGCCCCGCACCGTCGATCGGACTCGCTACCTGCCGGTCGTACTGCTCTGCCGGTCGTACTGCTCTGCCGGTCGGTTCAGACGTCGAACAGGTCCAGCATGTCGTCCGACATGTCGATGATCTCGCCGTCCGGCTTCTCGACGGTCACCGGCTCGCCGAAGTTGGCGTACGCCGATCAGATCGCCCTTGGCCATCGTGTCGAAGGTGCCCCCGGGCGGGAGGTCCGCCCGATCGGTGTGGAACCAGACCCCGGCCCGCTCTCCGCTGCCGTTCATCAGGTAGAAGTCCTGTTCCAGCAGGATCATGGTGACCATCACCGTGGACCCGTCCTCCTGGAAGTAGGACTCGATCCTGATCCGTTGGTTCTCCGGGTCGATCTCGGCGTGTGCCTCGGTCGTCTCGCCGGACCGGCCGGACATGACGAACCGCACCCTGGCGGGCTGCTCCTGGGCCTTGCCGATCGCGGCGGCCAGCGCCTGCGTGGCGTCGCCTAGGCGGTCGGCTTGGTCGTTGCCTAGGTCGTCGGCGGAGCTGGCCGAGGCTGTGGTCGGCGGGTCCGGGTCGGTGGCAGGGCCCGACCGGCCACACCCGGTGACGATGAGGGCGAGTGAAACAACAAGCCCGCCGACAACTGCGGTAGCTCGCCTTATTTGCGGCATTTGTGCCTTCCCGAACAGGAATGACTGATGCCGAGACAACCTACTCGCCGCGACCCGCGTGCCGATCACTTGGGCGAGACAGACGGTAAGGTCACCGCATGGCAGAGGTGCTGGACACCGCACAGGTGCAGGCCGCGCTCGCGGAGCTGACGGACTGGGTGGGCGACCCTGAGGCGATCGCCCGTACCGTCTCGTTGGCGACCTTTCCCGACGCGGTCGCCGTGGTGACCCGGGTGGCGATCACCGCCGAGGAGATGGACCACCACCCGGACATCGACATCCGGTGGCGGACCCTGACCTTCCGGTGCCGCACCCACTCGGCCGGCGGCACCACCGCCCTGGACATCGAGCTGGCCCGCCGCATCGACGAGATCGTCGCGGCGCAGGGTTGACGGGGGAGCGGACACGGTGACATTCCAGACCGGGAGAGGTACGCGGTGACATTCCAGACCGGGAGAGGTACGCGGTGGGATTCCTGACCGGGGGAGGTACACGGTGAGATTCGAGGTCAGCAAGGTACTCGACGCGATCGAGCGCCGACTCAGCACCGACCCGGCGACCGCACGTGCCGTCGTGGACCTGGCCGAGGTCGTCCGGTACGTCGACTTCGACAACGGTCGGCCGGCCAATATGCTGCGCCTCGGGCAGCTGATCGACGCCCTCGGCCGCAGCGTCGCCGAGGAGAACGTCCCGGTGTACGTGGTCGTGCACCGCGGTCTGCTCTCCGACGCCGACCTGACCTCCAACGAGCGGATGGTCGCCCGCCGGTGGTCCGACGACGGCCTGGTGGAGGTGCTCGCCGACCCCGCCGACCGGCTTCTGGAGGTCGCCGAACTGCTCGGCCTGCCGGTGCTCAGCCGCCACCGGTTCGACGGCATGCGCGGGCGTTACCAGTGGCTCAGTCAGCCTGGCCGGCTGCTCGCCCCGCTGCCCGGCCACGGCGGCCCGGCGCTGACCGCCCGCGCCGACGGCGGCAACACACCGGCGACCGCCGAGCCGTCGCCGGCCGGTGCGCAACTGCTGGCCCGACTGTGGAGCTGCCCCGACCCGGAATGCGCGCTGTTCGGCCGGATGCGGGTCGGCCGCCCCGGCGGGCAGCCGCCGCCGACGCTGCGTACCGGCCAGCCGACCTGTCCCCGGCACGGGGAACGACTCACCGAGGCGGGTGCCCGCCCACCGGCCGAGGTGCTGTCGATCCGCATCGACGGAATGGTCCGGCAGCGGTTCGTCGTCTCCGCCGACCACCCGATGGTGGTCGGCCGGGCACCCGAGCGCGGCGAAGGCATCATGCTCGGCCAGTGGCTCACCGAGGAGGCGCGGCGCTGGATCAGCCGCAGCCACGTCCGGTTCGAGCTGCACGGCAGGGACCTCGTCGTGCAGGACGTCAGCACCAACGGCACCGGCGTACGGCCGGGTGGCTCACCCGACGACGACGAACGCCGCACCATCAAACGCCAGGCCCGGCCGTTGCAGGCCACCGACGTCGTCGAGCTCTACCCGGGGGTGCACATCGCCCGGTCGAAGGTCTGGGCCACCGGTGGCGTGTCGAACCCGACGTCGGTGATGGCCGACGCGCCGACCATGGCGCTGCGGATGATGGACCGCTGACCCCGCGTTTCCTTCAGCCGAGATGGTCGGCCGGGGACGTCTGCAGCAACCAGGCCAGGGGCATCTTGGCGCTCTCCTGGTAGGTGCCGTGCGCGGCGAGCCGGTGCAGGGTGACGGTCTGCGCGCCGTCTCGGTCGACCACCCAGTACTGGGGGATGCCCGCCGAGGCGTACTCGCGGACTTTTGTCACCGCGTCGATGCCTTCCGAACCGGGCGAGACGATCTCGATCACGAGCACGATGTCTGTCACCGCTGACCAGACGCTCCTGGGCGGAGGCTTTTGCCAGACGCTGATGTCCGGGATCCTGCCCCCGTCGCCGTCTGGCCCGGGGATCCGGACCCCAGCCGCCTGAAGAACCTGCTCTGCCGGCCAACCCGCCATGATGAGCCAGGCGAACAGGCGGCTCGCGGTCATCGCGTGCGCAGAGTCGGGTGGGGGCATAACCGACAGGACCCCTTCAGGGCTGGTCTCGTAGCGGTGGCCGTTCGGATCGGCGGAGTTCATTGCGGCCGCGTCGTCGAGCGTGACAACGGCGGGCATGTGCATGCCGACGGCCTCAGCGCTCATGCGGCTCATTGTAATGGTCGGCGCCGTTGACGGGGCGGGGGCGCTCGACGACACCGGGGCGGGTCAGCGCGCTCTTGTAGACGGCGATCGCCACCATCCGGCCGTCCCGGCCACCGGCGAGGACGGTGCCGATGAGCCCGACGACCTGCGACTGCTCCTGGTCGAGCCCTTGACATCCTCGCCGCCCTAAACGGCGGCGATTCCAGCCACGCCGCGCGTGACACGCGCAGCGTTCTGGCGGGTTACCGTTTCACCGCGCGGTGCCGGGACGGGTCCCGGTCCTACCCGCGCTCCACGGTCGTTGACGTCCGCCTGCCCGGCGGCCTTGATGTTGATCGCCGCGTTGACGTCCCGGTCGTGGTGACCGCCACACGGACACACCCACGACCGCACGTTCAACGCCATCCTGTCGTTGACGCGCCCGCAGTCCGAGCACATCCGGGTGGACGGGAGCCACCGGTCCACCCGGGCGAACGTACGCCCGTATCTCGCCGCCTTGTACTCCAGCATGGCGACGAACGACGACCATCCGGCGTCGTGCACCGACTTCGCCAGCCGGGTCCGGCCGAGACCGACGACACACAGGTCCTCGACGTACACCGCTTGATTCTCACGGATGATCGTCGTGGACAGCTTGTGCTGCCAGTCCCGCCGGGTGTCGGCCACCCGGGCGTGCGCCCTGGCGACCTTCACGACGGCCTTCCCACGGCGGTTGCTGCCCCGCTGTTTACGCGACAGGGCCTGTTGCAGCCGTTTGAGTTTGCGGGCCGCGCGGCGCAGGAACCTCGGCGCGGCCACCTTCGTGCCGTCCGACATGACCGCGAAGTGCGTCAGCCCCAGATCGATCCCCACCTCGGCGTCCACCTCGGGCAGCGGCTCGTCCTCGCTGGTCCGCACGACGAACGAGGCGAAGTACCGCCCGGCGGCGTCCCGGATGACCGTCACGGACGACGGGTCCGACGGCAACGACCGGGACCAGCGCACCGCCAGGTCGCCGATCCTCGGCAGCCGCAGACGACCGTTGTCCAGCACCGTGAACCGGGAGTTACGGGTGAAACGGATCGCCTGCCGGTTGTCCTTACGGGACCGGAACCTCGGCGGTGCCACCATGCTGCCTTTACGCCTGCCCGACACGGAGTGGAAGAAGTTGCGGTAGGCGGTGTTGAGGTCCGCGAGGGCCTGCTGCAACACCACGGCCGACACCTCGCCCAGCCACGCCCGTTCCGGAGTCGTCTTGGCCCGCGTGATGACCCGCTTGGACAGTTCGGCGTCCGAGATGTACGGCAGGCCCTGCTCGTGGGCGGTCCGCCGTGCGCGCAGCCCGTCGTTGAACACCACCCGGGCGCATCCGAACGCCTTCGCCAGCGCGATCTGCTGGCCGGGTGTCGGGTAGACCCGGAACTGGTACCGGAGCTGCACGAACCACACGATATCATGTTGGTCTATGGCAGAAGGTGAGGGTATCCGTACCGGCAGGCACTGTGTCTTCGCGATGCATGTTCATTTGGTTTTCGTGACGAAGTTCCGGCACCCGGTGTTCGCCGACCGGCACCTGACCCGGATGGAACAGATCATGCGGGACGTGTGCCGCGACTTCGAGGCCGAGCTGGTCGAGTTCAACGGCGAGGACAACCACGTCCACCTGCTGGTCGACCACCCACCCAAAGTCGCCGTTTCCCGCCTGGTCAACTCACTCAAGGGCGTCCCGTCGCGCCACCCGCGGCAGGAGTTCCCCGACCTCGCCCGCCACTACCACCGGGCCAACAAGCTCTGGTCGGGCTCGTACTTCGCCGGCTCCGTCGGCGGCGCGCCACTGAGCATCGTGACGCAGTACATCGAGCAGCAGAACCGGCCAGGTTAGAGCACTGCTCGGGCCCTGACGGCCCTCCCAGCGCGGGCCTTCACCCCCGGCCTGAAGGCCGGAGCACTGGCCCGCATTCCGGTAGCGGATGTCGGCGACCCGGACGATCATCGAACGGTCGGCGTACACCCAGTCGGCCTTGCCCAGGCGCAGCGTGTCGCCGACACGGAGCAGTTCGTCACGCGACATCGTCACCACCCCCATTCCCATCGGCTTCGTCGTCGGGGGTCATCGGAGGCCACAGGCCGGCGAAATAGAGTACGGCCATCACCCGTCGGGCCTTTCCCGGATCGTGCCGGCGCAGCACCGCGAGTGCCTTCGTGAACGGCTCGCAGAGCGCGGCGGAATTGCACACTCGGCATTCGGCGAGCCGACTCGGCAGGTGGGTGCTGACGATCTCCCGGGCTCGCCGTACCACTGGATGATCCACTGACAGGTGGACGCTGTCCGGCAGCGGCGGGCGATTCGGCGTCGGATCATGATCCCTTTTCCCGCCGGGCGGGGTGCCGATCGAGGTGTAGCGGGCGAGGCGGGGTGTGCCGCCGATCCCGTCGTTGCGTAACACGTGATCTCCCTTGCCGTCGTCGAAGCGCCTGTGGTGATTTCCACCCTGGACTGTGCGACCCCGACACGGAATACTGAGTCCACCGATTGCCGTGCGTCAGTCATTCCAGCGCGTACCAATGGATTCCAATGGAGGCCAGGAGATGAGCGAACTTCAGGATCTGTTGCGCAGTGAGCGCCTCAAGCGCAACCTGACCCAGGCCCAGGTGGGTGAGGCCATCCGGGTCAGCAATTCCCTGATCGGCGCGTTCGAGACCGGCAAGTCGATCCGGTTGCCGGACACCGCCGTCGACCTCGACCGCATCTACGAGACTGGCGACCAGATCCAGCGGCTGTCCCGGACCGCCCGGGAGGACGCGCAGGCCCTGTGGCTGCGCTCCTGGCTGGAAAGTGAGCGCCGCGCGCTGGTGCTGCGCTCGTTCGAGCCGCTGGTGATCCCGGGGCTGCTGCAGACCGAGGCGTACGCCCGCGCCGTCCTCGCCGTCGGCACCCGCACCCGACGGCGGCTCGACGAGGCGCTCGCCGTTCGACTGGAACGCCAGTCGGCCACGCTGGCCCGCGACGAGGACATCCAGTTCACCGCGATCATCGCCGAGGCGGCGCTGCGCGTGACCGGTGCCTTCATGAAGGATCAGTTGGAGCACCTGGTCGACATCGGCCACCGCTCGGATGTGCAGATCCGGGTGCTCCCCGCCGACGTCGGCATGCACGTCGGGCTGGCCGGCGCGTTCGTCGTCGCCTGCCTCTCCAACGCCCGGCGGATCGGCTACCTCGACGACCATCTCGGTGGTCGGATCGTCACCGAGGCTCAGGACGTGCTCGACCTGGAACAGTCGTGGGATGCTGTGTCGGGACTGGCGCTCACCGTCAGCCAGAGCCGCGACCTGATGCTAAGGATGATCGATGAACGCGAGTGAGCCGATCTGGCGCAAGTCGAGCCGCAGCAGCCCGAACGGCGGCAACTGTGTGGAGGTCGCCGACAATCTGCCGGGCCGGGTGCTGGTGCGGGATTCGAAGGACCGGGCTGGTGGCACGTTGGCCTTCGCGCCGGCTGCCTGGTCCGCCTTCGTCGCCCACACCCCGTCAGCCGTACGCTGACCCACCCCCAACGCCGCCCCACCCGCCCTCGGGCATGTGCGCTCAGCCGACCGGCTCGCCCCCATCTCATCAGCGGGCGAGCCGGTCGGACACCATCGAGTGACCGGTGGCGGGACAATGCTGGTGTGGCAGCGTGGGCTGACGGCGCGCTGGCGGTGAGCCGAGCCCGCCGTCGTTATGATTCGTGGTAGTTGACGATGTGTTGGCCAGGATCGGGGACTGGGACGTGGACGAGTTCGGCAGGGCGGGGCGTGGCGCACCAAGCGGGTCGCGTTACGCCGACCAGCGTCCGTACGTGGTCAGCGAGAACCTGGACGATCTCCATGGCCCGGTCAGTGGGCAGGTCACGTTGAGTAGAAGTCTGGACTGGTCGGGGCGGGCGCAGTACGACCTGGCCAACCCTCGCAGGCTCGCCAGCATGTACGAGACAGTGCTCCGCGAAGCGACGACAGTGGATGACCTTATTCAATGGCTGGACGGCCCGACGCTGGTCCGCATCTGGCCTACGCTGGTCCTGCCTCCACAGGTCCGGCAGGTGTGGGAGTCCAAGCACCAGGTTCTCGCGCATGCGCGGCAGGCCGCCGCGTAGTGCCGCACGAGACTCACCCACTCCATCGACAACTGGCTGAAATCGGTCTGCGAGCGGGCGGACCCTTCGGCTTCGCGTTGGCCGGCGGCCATGCGGTGGCAGCGCATGGGATCCTCGATCGGCCGAGTGAAGACGTCGATCTCTTTTCCGACTGGCAGCGTCGCGCCGACTTTCCCCAAGCTGTTGACGTCCTCATCGCTGCCTACGAAGCCGAAGGATTCAACGTCACCGTCGATCTTCGGCTGGACACTTTCGCTCGACTGCACATCAGTCACGGCGATGCCCCGGGCGAGCAGCACCGCGTCGAACTTGTCGCGAACTGGCGCGCGCAACCGCCCGTTGAGATGCAGATCGGCCCGGTGCTCCACCCTGACGATGTGATGGCAGGCAAGATGGACGCGCTCTACAACCGCGCGGCAGCACGCGACTTCCTCGACATCGACGCTGCCGTAACACGTGGCCGGTACACCCATGACGAGCTCTGCGCACTTGCGACAGCCGCAGATGCTGGCTTCGACCAGCAGCTCTTCGCACAGATGCTCGGCTCGATCGCACGGTTCGATGACCAGGACTTCATCGACTACGGGCTCGACGCCAACGATGTGGCCGCATTGCGTGACCGGTTCAGCGCCTGGCAGGCTCGGATCCGGGCCCAGCTCTCCGGGGCCGCACCGCGATCTGAACGTGAGGATGATCGATGAAAACGAGTGAGCCGATCTGGCGCAAGTCGAGCCGCAGCAGCTCGAACGGCGGCGACTGCGTGGAGGTCGCCGACAACCTGCCGGGCCGGGTGCTGGTGCGCGATTCGAAGGACCGGGCCGGTGGCACGTTGGCCTTCGCGCCGGCCGCCTGGTCCGCCTTCGTCGCCCACACCCCGTCAGCCGTACGCTGACCACCGGGGCCGGCGTGCACCCGCCGGAGCTTCCGTCGACGCCGATCGGCCTGACGCCGGTCGACCGGTCGCACCGTGCGGTGCTCGGCAACCTGGGGCAGCTGTACCGGTACGACCTCGCCGAAGCGTACCGTCACCTGCCGAACGCGGACGGCACCTACAACAATCGCCGTCTCGATCGCTTTCTGGCCGGCGCGGATCCGGACACTCGGGCGTGGCTGATCACAGTGGCGGGAGGGCTTGGCGGATTCGTCATGGCGGGCCGGGTGGATCAGATCGCCTCGATCAATGACTTCTTCGTGGTCCGGCCGTTGCGGCGGACCGGCGTGGGACGTGTGGCCGCCGGCCGGGTCATTGCCGAATGGCCGGGCCGGTGGCGGATCGCCTTCCAGGCGTACAACCCTGGAGCACAGCTGTTCTGGCAGCGGGTGGCGACCGACGCGGTCGGACCGCACTGGCACCGGTCCGAGGCGCCGTCAGTACCGGGCGCACCTGCGGATATCTGCCTCAGCTTCGATACATCACCAACGACCGGGTGATGTTCGATCATGGCTGGGGGCGGTGAAGGTCACTGTTTCGGAGGGGGCGGACGTTATGCCAGCCTGGTCGACCGCCCGTACGTAGACCTCGTATGTCCCGCCTGGGGAAACGGCGAACGTGACGGTCCGTACGTCCGGCCCGGGGTTCGGGATTCCGAGGCCGACGCCGTTGACGTACGGGTAGTACCGAGAGATCGGGAAGTCGCCCGGCGTCGAGGCCGTCCACGACACCGTCGCAGAGGTCGGGCTGAGCGCGGTGACGGTCAGGTCGGACGGCGGGGACGGCGGCACCGACGGGACGGTGGTGAAGGCGCCCCGTGCCGACGGGGCCGAACGCGGCGTGCCGCCGGTGTATCGGACGACGACGAGGAAAACGTAGCTCGTGCCCGGCCTGAGCCCGACGAGCTGGACGCTGGTCGTCGACGGGTCGGTCCTCGCCCGGATCTGGATCGGCTGGGTCGGGGTGGCGGGTGGGACGATCAGGTCGTAACCGGCGATCCGTTCGACGGCGACCGCCGGTGGTTGCCAGGAGACCGTGGCGGTGGTGGCGGTGACGTCGGTCGCCACCGGCGGGCCGGGAACGATCTCGCTCGGCAGGGTCGTGATGTTCACTGGGGCCGAGGCGGGCCCACGGAGGCCACTGGTGTCCCGTGCGCGTACGAACAGGTCGTAGTTCGTAGCCGGGCGCAACCCTCCGATCGGCACGAAGACCCACGAGCTGGTCGTGGTGGCGACCAATTCGTCCGGGTAGATCCAGCCCAGCCGGCGGGCGTAGACCTCATATACCGCGATTGGGTTGGTCCCTGCGGCGGCCGGCATCCACGCCAGGTCGACGGTGGTGGCGGAGAGGAACTGTGTGCCGGCGGCTTGTGGAGCACCGGGCGGGGTCACCGGCGCGCTTGCCTGTGCCGGCACCGGCCCGGAGATCACCAACGCGACGGCGAGCGCGACGCCGAGAAAATGCCTGTGTCCCACTCCGACATGCTGCGCCAGACAATTACATCTGTCAATCACTCGATGATGTTTCAGCTCGCGGTTGACGCCTCGGTCTCGACAGCTCCGGCCGGGAGTGGGTGACGGCGCCCCGATTCCCGGCGGTGGTGGTTGAACTCGACCACCCTCCACCTCGGTCACCTCACGTCGGCGAGCGGTCGCCGGGTCAGCACCCGGCGGACCAGGTTGTGGATCGTCGCCGCCATGTCGACTGCCATCGGCACCACGACCAGCTCCGTCACTCCAGGTAGGAAGGTTTCCATCCCGAGCCGGCGGGAGCTGAGCTGGTCTCCAGCCGGCGGCATCCGGAAACTGCTTCCGGCGTCACCGCGGCGCCGCCCCGGTGTTCCGTTGAGACGAGAATCGCGAGGATGCTAGAAGTCGAGCAGGGCGTCGGTCGTGATGTCGATCGGGAACGGAAGGTCGGAGGTCAGCCGCTGTCCGTCTGCGGCGACCGAATGTTCGACGTAGTGCTCGCCCTCCAGCCGGAACAGCCGCAGCGTGAGTGATTCGTACTCGACCATGTCGGGCTCGACGAGCAGGTACCAGCCGATTCGCGCGGCCGCGTAGAACTGCATCTTCTGTACGCGGTCGGTGGCGACACTGCTCGGCGAGGTGATCTCGCCGGCCAGGACGACCTCGTGTGCGTCGGCGACGCCACCGAGCCGCCCGACCTTTGCCACCACCAGGTCCGGGATCACGATCCGGTTGGCGGCCAGTCGTACGTTCACCGCCTCGTGCGCGCGCATACCCGCCGACCGCGCGGCCGGCCGGATCGCGGTCAGGAGGAGGAACGAGATGTCCTGATATGGCCTGTTCGGTGCGGGGCTCACCCACAGTCCTCCGTCGATCAACTCGATCCGGTTTCGGGTCTCCCCGAGCGCGAAGTACTCGGACTCGGTCCACGGCTCGGGGTGATCAAGTGCGGCAACGCTCATTGGCAGACTCACCTCCTTACGGATGCTGTCACAAGTCTCCCACCACTGCGTGCTGCAGCCCGGCGATCGTCGGCGAGCCGAGTAGTTCAGACTCAAGATGGCCATGCCCTGGTGATGCTCCTGGATACTTGGTTGGCGGGTCAGCTGTCGGTCGCGACCAGGTGGACGCAGTGTCGGGCTCTGCGGAGCGTGGTCGGGTCACCGGTGGCGGCGTACACGTCCAGAGCGGTGTCCGCGAACTTGATCGCGTGCGGATCGGTGGTGCGGGCAGCGACCTCGAACAGCTCGGCTGCCTGCTCCGCGTCGTGTACTGAGTCCGTACAGCTCACGGTGTCGCCGGCCGGGTCAGGCACTGGCCGGGGTTCGGCGGGGGAGTAGGCAGCGGTCACCGCTGCTGTCGCGGCCCAGGCCGCGGCGAGGCTCGGCTCCCAGAGCCGTTCGGGCAGCGCTGGCAGGGCGCGCAGGACGGCGTTCGGCGCGGTGGCCGCGTGCACCAGCATGACCGGGTTGGCGTACCCGTGGGTGGCGTGCCGGGCGACGGCGGCGGCGACGATCGCCGCCAGTCGGTCGGGAGCCGACCCGGCCGCGCTGCCCGGCTCCGCGCCCGAAGCGGCCGGTAGGTCGGGCACCGCGCCTGCTGTTGCGGGCCAGTCGGGCAGATCGGCGAGCTGTGCCAGTCGCGCCCGGATACCGTACCGCTGGTCCGGCACCCTCGGTACGGCGTCGAGCGCTGTCCGGGGGTCCGACGTCGGGTAGGCGCCCCTGCCGGGCGGGGCGAGTGGTTGCCAGCGGGCGGCCCAGTAGGCGAGCCCGTGGCCCAGTTCGGCGACCCGGGGTGCGGTTTCGGCGTCGATCAGCGCCCGGACGGCATGGCCGACCCGGATCACCCCGTGCGTGGCGCCGGCGGCGATCCCCGGCAGCAGCCGGGGCCACCATCGGGTCAGCACCTCCCGCCAGGGGGCGAGGGCCAGCTCCCGCTCGAAGTAGTCGAGCCAGTCGCCGGTGCGGACCGGGTCACCGAGCGGGTCGCGCCACTGCTGCGCCGCGATCGGGCTGACACCTCGGGGTCGAGGTTCGAGTCGGTCGGCGTACCCGTCCAACCACTTGTGGACGACGTCGCCGCGCCCATGCCGGGCCAGCGCCTCGGCGGCCATCGGCGCGTGGTTAGACAGCCAGCCGTCGCGCTCCGGCCCGGTCGCCAGAATCCGTTCGTACGCCTCGTCAAGCACTCCGTCCACCATGTTCCGCAGTCTGCAACTTCGATCGAACTTGAGGTCAAGCCAGGCGCCCGCGTCGTTGCGGTGGCTCTGGCTGCTGGGCGCCGGCAGTGCGAGACAGAAGGCCCTGGGGGAGGTAGACTGAATCATCATACGAGAAAGTGATTCAAGTCGGGAGGGGCGGCGGCAATGAGTACTGGTGCCCGGATCGAGCGTGCCCGGATCGCCGCTGGTCTGAGTCAGCGAGCTCTCGCCGAACGTTCAGGCGTCTCGCAGTCGACCCTGTCGCGCATCATCTCCGGCGACCGGGTGGCCAAGATGCCCGAGATCGTCACTATTGCCTGGGCCACCGGACACACCGTCGCTCAACTCACCGGGGCGGTGGCGGTGGCGGACCGCGTCCAGTTCGCGGCCAGGGCGACCGGTGGTTCGGACATGGAAGGGATGAGGCAGGCACTACTAGGGTTTCTGGAACTCGATGACTATCTTCACCAATATGCCATCCCGGCCGTCAGCGACATCGGTTCCGGGCGTGACACCTGAAGCACAGGGACGCGCGGCGGCCAGCCGTTTCCGCCTGGAGCACCACCTCGGGATTCAGCCGCTGGGTGATCTCGTCGCAGTCATTGAACAGGCCACCGGCGTCGATGTGGCGGTCCTTGACGCTGGACCCGACGAACACGGTCTGACCATGTGTGACCCGGCCCACGGCACTGTGTTCATCGGCGTCGCCCGGACCCGGCACCCGATGCGGCAGCGCAGCACGCTCGCCCACGAGCTCGGCCACGTGCAGTTCGGTGACTGGGCGGCAGACGGTGCCGGCAGCTGCGGCCAGCGGTCACCGGTCGAGGTCCGGGCCGATGCTTTCGCCCGGCACCTGCTGCTGCCGCTGGACGGTCTGCGGCAGTTCCTCGCGGACCTGCGGGTGACTGATCGGTCCGTGCTGTCTGCCGTCGTCCAGCGCTACCTGGTGTCTCCAGCCGTCGCCGCCATCGCCTTGGAGCAGGCCGGATACATCGACGCGGGCAGGAAAGCGGAGTGGATGGGAGTGACGACCCCCCAACTCGCTGTCCGCTTCGGATGGATCGACCAGTACAACGCGCTGCAGGCTGACTCGAACCGACGGCGGGCGCCACAACGACTACTGTCCCGCGCAATCGAGGGCTACGCGGCAGGTGTGCTCTCCGCCCAGGTCATCGCCAACCTGCGCGGCGTCGCCCTCGAAGCAGCCGAAGCGGAACTGGCCGAGGCTGGGATCGGACCGGCGGCCCAGCAGACGGTCTGGGCTGATCCGGCGGACCTGCCGGATGTCGGAGTCGATGTGACGGAGCTCGACGACTATCTCCGCGACGCGGGCGACGGTGAGGAGTGGGCCACGGAGACAGGGAAGCAATGAGCCCACGGCCGATCATCGATGCAGGCCCTGGTCTGAACTTCCTGTCGATCAACAAGGAACGGCTCCTCATCGGTGTCCTCGGGCCGTTGAGTGCCCCGGAGACGGTGCAGGACGAGGTGCTGCGCAAGGCGCGGGCGGACCCACGATTCCGTACGGCAGGCAGTGTGTGGCGCAAACTGACGCCACGGTGGATCCAGGTGCTGTCTGACGATGAAACGCCAGAACTTGCGGTGGCCGTACGCCGGATGACCCAGCAACCGATGCAGAAACGGATGCAACAGCCGAAAGATCTGGGCGAAATCATGGTGGTGGCGCACGCTGTCGTCGCAGCAGAAGCGGGCGCAGCGATGTCCGTGCTCATCGACGACGGAGCGGGAGCCCGGATCGCAGCCGCTGAAATCGGTCGGTTGCGACAACTCCATGCCGCCGGTCAGCCAGTCGGGTCGATCCGACTGGTCAGCACGCTGACGGTGCTGCAGCGGGCGGCCGGCACGCAACACATTCCGGACCGAGCCGCCATGCGTGACATCTACCAGCGCCTCCGTGGCTTGGACGACGGGCTGCAGCCGATCGAGGCGACGCCACTGCTGTCTCCTGGCCATTGGGCGTGACCGGCCTCGGTTGGCCGGCGCAGTGGGTGGAGGCTACCGCTCGACGTACGTGGCGAGGTTCGCCAGCGAGGAGGCGAGGCCGGCGGCGTGGTCCGCCGCGCTGATGCCGGCCGGTACGTCGTCGGCGCGGATGTCCACCCGGGTGCCGCCGTCGACCGCCGACACCTCCCAGGTCATGGTCATCGTGCCGGCGTACGCCGGATCGTCGGCGACGAAGTCGACGGCCTGCACGACCCGTACGCCCGGGACGAGGTCGACGAAGCGGGCCTCGACGATGTCGGAGTCGGCGGTGGCCTTGCCCGGTCCGGTCGTCGCGTCGGCGTAGGTCAGGACCAGCCGGTAGCCGCCACCGGGCCGGGCGTCGAACCGTTCGAACCGGCCGGTCATCCCCTGCGGCGGCAGCCATGCGGCGAGTGCCTCCGGGTCGACCAGGGCGGCGTAGACGCGCGCGACCGGGGCGGACATCACCCGGGCTGCCGAATCGGTACGGGTCACGGCGCGTCACCGGGACCGGCGATCAATCGTTGCGCTGACACCCGGCTAACCTACGTCGCGACGCGGCCTATCCGGGAGACGACGAACAGTGGCGAAGCTGGAACTCACCGTCGAAGAAGCGGCGCTGTGCGAGATCGTCGGCGTACGGGCGTTCCTGCGCGCCCGTGCGCAACTCGCGGACGGCGAGTTGACCGACGCCCGCTGGGATCCGACGACCGGGCACGCCCAGGGCCGACTGGACCCTGGTCGCGGGGGCACCGTGACGGCGGCGGTCACCACCGACCCCGACGGCCTCGTCGCCACGGTCGACGGTGCCTGCTCCTGCGGCGAGAGGTCCTGCGGCCACCCGTACGCGCTGGTGCTGCAGGCCGTCGTCGGTGCCGCGCCGACGGTCCCGCAGCAGCGGCAGGCACCGGACGCGCCGACGGCGGACTGGGAGAAGAGCCTGTCGGCGCTGGTCTCCGACGTCGCCCCGGTCGTCACCGCCGCGCCGGCCCGGGCCACCGTCGGCCTGCAGTTCGAGCTGGTCAAACCGGGCGCGGCCGGCGCCGGCGGGCCCGCCGGACGCATCGCGTTGCGTCCGGTCGTACCCGGCCAGACCGGCTGGGTCCGCTCCGGCATCAGCTGGTCGAACGTGCAGTATGCCGGCTATGGCCGGTCGCCCGAATCCCAACGGCACCGCCAGTTGCTCGGCGAGATCCTCACGCTATCGAGGTTGGACGAGGACCGGTACGGCTACTACAGCCACCCGACGACGATCTTCCTGGACGCGTTCGCGAGCCGGCGGATCTGGGACCTGTTGGCCGAGGCCGACGACGCCGGGCTGCCGCTGGTCCAGCCCGGCAAGTACGGCCGGCCGGTGGTCGTCGGCCGGCAACCGGCCCGGCTGTCGGTGCAGGTCGACCGCGCCGACGACGAGTTGATCGTGCAGCCGGTGCTGCTGGCCGACGGCGTACCCGTCGCCGCCGAGTTCTCTGTCTTCGTCGGCCGACCGGCGCACGGGATCGCCTGGTGGGCCGAGCGCGGCGGCGTCGAGCCGCAGCCCCGGGACCGGGTGCTGCGGCTGGCGCCCCTGTCCGGCGCGGTGTCGGCGGCGGCGGCGAAGGCCCTGGCCGGTCCCGCGATCCGCGTCCCGGCGGCCGACGAGGCACGGTTTCTCGAACGGTTCTACCCGGAGCTGCTCAAGCAGGTCGAGGTCGTCGCCGCCGGACCGGCGGTGCACCTGCCACCGGTGCTGCCTCCCACCCTGACCCTGGCCATGACACCGATGCCGGGACAGGCGTTGTCGATCCACTGGCAGTGGGTCCGCGCGGTCGGCGCGCACCGGCAGACCGAGCCGCTGTGGGCCACCGGTCCGCGCGGGCACGCCGACTCACGTGGGCACGCCGACCCCCGTGACGCCGTCGTCGACCAGGTCACCGAGGCGACGGCCAAAGCGGTACCGGAGGCGATCGAGTCGACTCCGAACGGCCCGCGACTCGCCGCCCTGACCACGCTCACCGGCGACGCCATGATCCGGTTCCTCAGCGAGGTCCTGCCCCGGCTCGCCGACCTCGACGGCGTCGAGGTGGTCGAATCGGCAGCGGAGCCTGTACCGGACTACCGGGAATCCGACGAGACGCCGGTCATTCGGTTCGCCGGCACCGACCATCCCGGCGAACACGACTGGTTCGACCTGTCAGTGCAGGTCAGCGTCGGCGGCGAACAGGTCATCTTCGATCAGCTGTTCACCGCGCTGGCGCAGGACCGGCAGTACCTCATCCTGCCCAGCGGCACGTACTTCAGCCTCGACCGCCCCGAGTTCGCCCAGCTCCGCGAGCTGATCGACGAATCGCGGGCACTGGAGGACCGGCCGCCGGGCGTGCTGCGCGTCGGCCGGTTCCAGGCCGGCCTCTGGGCCGAACTGGCCGAACTGGGGGAGATCACCGGCCAGGCCGCCGCCTGGCAGCGCGCGGTCCGCGAGCTGGCCACCGCCGGCGCCGCCGTCGACCACCAGGTTCCCTCGCAGGTACGGGCGGAGCTGCGCCCGTACCAGCTCGACGGGTTCCGCTGGCTCGCCGCCCTGCGGGAGCACCAGCTCGGCGGCATCCTCGCCGATGACATGGGTCTCGGTAAGACCCTGCAGACGCTGGCCCTGATCCGGCACGCCCGCGCCGACGTACCGTTCCTCGTCGTCGCCCCCGCCAGCGTCATCCACAACTGGGTCGCCGAGGCCGCGCGGTTCACCCCGGACCTGACCGTACGGGCGGTCACCCAGACCTCGGCACGGCGCGGCGTGGCTCTCGCCGAGGCGGCCACCGGGGCAGACATCGTCGTCACCTCGTACACGCTGCTGCGGCTGGAGTTCGACGACTACCAGGCGCTCGACTGGGCCGGGTTGATCCTCGACGAGGCCCAGTTCGTCAAGAACCACCAGTCGCAGAGCCACCGCTGCGCCAAGCAGCTGACCGCGCCGTTCAAGCTGGCCATCACCGGTACGCCGATGGAGAACAACCTGCTCGAACTCTGGGCGCTCTGCTCGATCACCGCCCCCGGGTTGTTCCCCCGGCTGGACCGGTTCACCGACTACTACCGCGGGCCGATCGAGCGGGACCGCGACGGTGACCGGCTCGCCCAGCTGCGCCGCCGCATCCGGCCGCTGATGTTGCGTCGCCGCAAGGCCGACGTCGCCGCCGACCTGCCGGAAAAGCAGGAACAGGTGCTGGAGCTCGACCTCGACCGCAAACATCGCCGGATCTACCAGGCCTATCTGCAGCGGGAACGGCAGAAGGTCCTCGGCCTGCTCGGGGACCTGGAGAAGAACCGGTTCGAGATCTTCCGGTCGTTGACGTTGCTGCGCCAGGCCAGTCTCGACGTCGCCCTGGTCGACCCGAGACACGAGGGTGTTCCGTCGACCAAACTGGACGTGCTGGCCGACCAGATCACCAACCTGGTCGCCGAAGGCCACCGTACGCTGGTGTTCAGTCAGTTCACCCGGTTCCTCGGCGCGGCGCGTGACCGGCTCGTCGGCGCCGGCGTCCGGTGCGGCTACCTCGACGGGTCGACGACCAACCGGGCCGCCGTGATCGCCGAGTTCAAGCGTGGCGACGCCGACGTCTTCCTGATCAGCCTCAAGGCGGGCGGGTTCGGCCTCAACCTGACCGAGGCCGACTACTGCATCCTGCTCGACCCGTGGTGGAACCCGGCGACCGAGGCCCAGGCCGTCGACCGCGTCCACCGGATCGGTCAGACGTCGAACGTCATGGTCTACCGGATGGTCGCCAAGGACACCATCGAAGAGAAGGTCATGGCGTTGAAGCAGCGCAAGGCCGAGCTGTTCAGCAGCGTGCTGGACGGGGGCGAGTTCGCCTCCGCGCAACTGTCCGCCGCCGACATCAGGGACCTGCTCGACCTGGACTGAGTCGACCGACCGGCCCGTGCGGTGAGCTGCGTCTGCCGGCACCGGCGTCCCGGCCGGCGGCGCCGTCGCGAACGTGCGCACCGCCGGTGCGCCGGGCCGCGTCAGAGGTACGCGACGCCGGTGAGCCGGGCCGCCTCGGCCCACATTCGCCGGCCGTTGCCCAGGTCGCGGGCCTGGGGGCTGGCCCGCACCTCGGTGACCGGGCCACGGATCTCCTGGAACCCGCGCGGCCCGAGGAACTGCCCACCCCGTACGCCGGGAGCGGTCGCCGCGTACAGCTGGGGTCGGGCCCCGGCCTCGACCGGGCTGACGACCAGTGACATGAGTCGGCTGGCGGCGCGCATCAGCCGGCCCCGGTCGGCCATCGCGCGCGGGGTGAGGTTGGTGCGGGTCATGCCGGGGTGGGCGAGCACGCTGACCACCGGCGACCCGGTGGCTCGCAGCCGCCGGTCCAGCTCCAGGCCGAGGATGGTGCCGACCAGCTTCGACAACGCGTACGCCCGGTTTCCGTTGTAGGACCGCTCCAACGTCAGGTCATTCAGGTCGAGATTGCGCCATCTGTGGACGATCGACGACACGGTGACCACCCTGGGTTCCTTGCCGGCGGTCAGCCGGTCCAGCAGCAGCCCGGTCAGCGCGTACGGCCCGAGTGCGTTGGTGCCCATCTGCAGGTCGAACCCGTCCACGGTCAGCGGCGGTCGCGGGCCGGTCAGCACCAGCCCGGCGTTGTTGACCAGCAGGTCGAGGCCACCGGTGAGGTCGGCGGCGAAGGCCCGGATCGACGCGAGTGACGCCAGGTCCAGTCGGCGTACCTCGACGTCGGCACCCGGCACCTCGCGCCGGATCGTGGCGGCCGCTTCCTCGCCGACCGCCACGTTGCGTACCGCCAGCACCACGGCGGCCCCGTGCCGGGCCAGCTCCAGCGCGGTGACCCGCCCCACGCCGGAGTTCGCGCCGGTCACCACCGCGCGCCGACCGTGCTGGTCGGGGATCTGCTCTTCGGTCCAGTTCCGCATGTCCTGCATGACCGTCGACGCTAGGTAGCTGGACGCACCGTCGGAGAGACCTGGCCAACCTGGGACCACGGGACCTACCCTGCGGGGTGCGTCGACCGGCACACTCGACAGTGTGACGAGCACGGTCTACGCCCGCGAGCTGGCCGACTTCCTCCGAAACCGCCGCTCCCGGCTGCGGCCCGAGGAGATCGGGCTGGCACCCGGCCCGCGTCGGCGGGTCGCCGGCCTGCGCCGTGAGGAGCTGGCGCTGCTCGCCGGGGTGAGCACCGACTACTACCAGCGGCTGGAGCAGGGCCGCGACGTGCGCCCCTCCGACGACGTACTGACCGGCATCGCCCGCGCGCTCGCGCTCAACGCCGAGGAGACCCGCCACCTGCGCGCCCTGGCCCGCCGGGCACAGCAGCCACCGAAACCACGACGGCGTGCCCGCGAGACCGTTCCGGAGAGCACCTGCCGGCTGCTGCACAGCCTGCACACCCCGGCCGTGGTGGTCAGCCGGCACCTGGACCTGCTGGCCTGGAACGCCATGGCTGCCGCCCTCTACCCGGGTATCGGGCCGGCCAACGCGCTGATCGACATGTTCGACCATGCGCAGGCGCACGGCCGCTGTCCCGGCTGGGAGGAGACGGTGCTGGACTATCTGGGCTTCCTGCGGGCGGCGGTCGCCGCTGACCCGGAGCACCCACGCGCCCGGGAGATCGTCGGCACGCTCAGCATCCGCAGCGAGGAGTTCCGCCAGCTCTGGGCCCGCCACGAGGTGCGTGAGTCGGTCAGCGGCAGCAAGACGTTCCCGCATCCACTGGTCGGTGACCTGCGGCTGGACTGGGACGCCTTCACCCCGCCAGGACGCTCCGGCCCGATCCTGATCGTCTACACCGCCGCGCCGGGCAGCGCCGACGCTGAACGGCTGCAACTGCTCGGCGCGTACGCGAGCTAATGTCTTACTCGGTGACGGGTACCACCGGGTCGGGTCGGCGGCGGGCGAGCAGCAGCCGGCCGAGCGTTCCCAGGTGCGTACGCGGTTCAGGGCCTGCCACCCTCCCTGGCCCGTTCCCCAGTCCGCTCCCGATCCCGCGCTCGCTCCCGGGGGCGGGCCCGCAGGTGGGCGCGTTCGCCCTGCTGGCCGAAGAGGCTGAGGAACTCGACCGGCTCATCACCGACCGCGCCGAACCAGTGCGGCACCCTGGTGTCGAACTCCGCCGCCTCGCCGGGAGCCAGGATCAGATCGTGCTCACCGAGCAGGACACGCAGCCGCCCGTCGAGGACGTACAGCCATTCGTAGCCTTCGTGGGTCTTCAGCTCAGGCTCGCGGCGTGGGCTGCGTGTCGGGATGATCAGCTTGTACGCCTGGATACCGCCGGCCCGCTGGCTGAGCGGAAGAACGGTCATCCCGAAGCGGCTGACCGGCCGCAGGTGGATGCGTGGGTCGCCGGTCGGCGGCGCGTCGACCAGTTCGTCCAGGCTGACCCCGTGGGCGCGAGCGAGGGGTAGCAGCAGCTCCAGGGTGGGTCGGCGGGTGCCGGATTCCAGCCGGGACAGGGTGCTAACCGAGATGCCGGTGACTGCCGACAACTCGGCGAGGGTCGTCTCGCGCTGTTTGCGCAGCGCCCGCAGCCGGGGGCCGACCGAGTCGAGGGCATGGTCGAGGTCGTCGTCCATGCCACCCAGTTTGCCAGACCGGCAAGAGCATTTGCCGGTACGGTGGCCCGCCCGACGGCGCCCTGCCGGACATGCCCGGCACCGACCTTGTCGACCCGGTGCCCGGCGCAGGCATACTCGGTTGGTGACCACTACCAAACAGCCACGGTTGGAGATCGAGTACTGCACGCAGTGCCGCTGGATGCTGCGCGCCGCATGGACGGCTCAGGAGCTGCTCACCACATTCGCGCTGCGGCTCGGTGAGGTGGCGCTGGTGCCGGGCACCGGCGGAGTGTTCGAGGTCAGGCTGGACGGTGAGACGATCTGGTCGCGCGGGGAGAGCGGCTTCCCAGGAATCCCCGAGCTGAAAAGACTGGTACGGGACCGCATCGCGCCCGATCTCAGCCTCGGCCACACCGACCGGGCCCTGCCGCACGGGCTCTGATCCACCGCTCGGCTGTGCACCGTACGGCCATCGGTAGTCAACTCCTTGGATATCGACGTTGACCACAATACGCTGGTCACTTCGGTCAATCAGGGAGGTCGCCTTGCGTCGATCCGCCAGCCCGAACCGTACCGCGATCCACGGCCGAAACTGGATCGCAGCCGCAGCGCTGTCCACTGTGCTGGTGGTCGCTCCAGCCGCGGCCGCGCGGGCCGCGAACCTGCCCAACCTGCCCCAGTCCGCCGGCGGTTACGAGCTGACGTTCTCGCCGGCGTACGACTACGACGGCGACGGGTGCTATCCGGTAGCGGCGATCGCCCCCGACGGCACCCTCAACGGCGGCCTGAACACCACCGGGGCGGTCAACGGAAACTGCCGCGACCAGTCGGACCTCGACCGGACCCAGACGTACGCCAGGTCGAAGTGCAACAACGGCTGGTGCGCCATCGTGTACGCGAGTTACTTCGAGAA
Organism: Solwaraspora sp. WMMA2059; assembly: GCF_027497315.1. Taxonomy (GTDB): domain Bacteria; phylum Actinomycetota; class Actinomycetes; order Mycobacteriales; family Micromonosporaceae; genus Micromonospora_E. The sequence goes on from NZ_CP114908.1 coordinate 895,589, forward strand.
GGACCAGGTCCTGCAGGGCTGCTGCGGTCACCGGCACGACTGGGAGCACGTCGTCTCCTGGGTGAACCAGGCGTCGGACCGGGTCGACTACGTGTCCCGGACGGTGCACGGCGAAGTGCAGACCTATCCGCGGTCCTCGGTGCGGTTCGACGGCACACATCCGAAGATCGTGTACCACAAGGAAGGCGCCTTCGGCTCGCACAACTTCCGGCTGGCGAACAGCAACGACGACCCGCCGGAGAACCACTACGGTACCTGGCGGTACCCGCCGGTCGTCGACTGGAACGGCTGGCCCGGCACGGCGCTGCGGGACCGGTTGATGACGGCCGACTTCGGCTCCGCCAGCATCAAGATCACTGATCGGGACGACCGGTTCCGTAACCTTTTGAACAGGTCGAAACCGGCAGGTATCCCCTTCGACCCCTGGGCCTGAATCCGAGGCTGATGCCACAGGTGCATCAAGATGTACCTGTGGCATCAGCCTCGCCCAGGTCGACCAACCCTCAGCGGGGCTGTACGACGGCTCTCAGACCGGCGCGGAATGATCCGCCGGGCATCGTCGTTGTGCATGGTCGCGCCACGCACTCCGGCCCGCAGCCGCCAGGCCCCGGCCAGGCGGCCCGGCGGGTGGGCCCGGTCGGGAATCGTCGGCGGGTCGGCGTGGTTGTACATGGTCACGGCGCGCGGCAGCGCACCCGCGCCCCACCCCGGGGCGTGCCGGAGCCGCCGCGAGCCGACGTCGCACGTCTGAGATCCCGTACCACCCGGATGACCGTTTACCGCGCACCCGCCCGCCCGTGACGGGTGTGCCCCCTCGGCAAACGGAAGGTGGACCCCCATGACCACGATCATCACCCGCACCCTGCGTACCAGCCTGCGCACCACCGCCCTCGGCATCGCCGGGCTGACCCTGGCCGGCGGCGCGGTCGCCGCCCCCGCCCTGGCCGCCGACCACGCCCCCACCGCCCTGACCGCACCCGTGTCCGCCGCGAGCAGCGACAGCGTCGACACCGACAAGCTCACCCCGCACGGCGTGCAGGGCGAGCAGTCCCGGATCGACCTGTCCGGCGAGCAGACCGACAACGTCAAGGGCATCATCGCCGCCACGAAGAAGGCCGGCATGGACGAGCGGGCCGCCGTGGTCGCCATCGCCACCGCCCTGCAGGAGTCCAAGCTGGAGAACCTGGGCCACCTCGGTGACCGCAACGACCACGACTCGCAGGGCCTGTTCCAGCAGCGCCCGTCGTCGGGCTGGGGCACCGTCGAGCAGATCACCGACGTGGAGTACTCCACCACCGCGTTCCTCACCGGGCTCAAGGCCGTCGACGGCTGGCAGGACATGCCGCTGACCCAGGCCGCGCAGACCGTGCAGGTGTCGGCGTACCCGGACCACTACGCCCAGTGGGAGACCCAGGCCGCCGAACTCGTCGCCCAGCACTGGAACAGCTGACCGCATACTCCTCAAGCTCAGCGCGAAGGGCCGGACCCCGCACCCGGGGTCCGGCCCTCGCGCTGCGTCGGGTCCCGAGCCGTTGGAAAACCGACCGGGATCAGTCGGACAGTGACCGGCGGGCGGCGGCGACGACCTCGGGGTCGGCGCAACCGGCCGCGTAGCCGGCGATGCGGCGGCGGATGTCGCGGCCCAGCAGCCACACCCCGATCCGGTCGGCGACCGGGCGCAGCGGTGCCGGCCGGCAGCGGAAGCTGTACCGCCAGGTCGCCACCGTACGACCGGACCCGCATACCGGGGCGAACCGCCAGCCGCCGGCGAACATCTCGAAGAACCACGGACCACACACCATCTTCATGCCGACGTTGGTCGGCGGCGCGTACGAGACGTACTCGCTGATCATCGTCAGACCGTGCCGGGACCGGGTGAAGGCGAGATCTGGTGGTACGGGGACGGTGACCGCTGCTTCCACCACAGGCATCGGCCCATCATCCGCCACCGGCGGTCAGGTGCGGCGCGGGCGCTCGGCCCGAACGGGTGTTCTTCCGGCTATGTCCGGCCCGGTACGGGCTCGGTGCCTGCCAGCACAGGGGGCCAGTCCAAGAGGCGGCGAACTCCTCGGCTCCGCTGCCGTCGAGGCGGACCTGCGCCGACCGGTAGGTGTCCGGCCGGTCGCCGCCGACGGTCCGAATCCGGCGGGTGGCCAGGCGGTGGGCCACCAGGTCGGCGACGACCCGCTCGATGCGTTGTACGCCGTCGGCGCCTCCTCGAACAGCAGCTGACGATCACCGCACACCACCGAGTTGACCGGGGTACGGCGCAGCTCCGCCACGGTGTGCTTGACCCGGCCACGGCGCAGGGCGTCAGCGCGGGACATTCTGCGGCCGGCTCCGTGCGCCACCGAGTAGTTGGCGTCCGGGCCGGCGTGCGCGGCGACCAGGTAGGAGGCGGTGCCACGGGTGCCGGCGACCAGGACGTCCCGGCCGTCGCCGGGAGCCGCCCCTTTACGGTGCAGGTACCTGCCGTCACGGATCTCCCCCAGGTTGTGGCACCGGTCGACGATCGGTTCGGCCGGGCCGGCACCGTGCACGTCGGTGTGGGTACGCAGGATCCGTTCGCCGAGACCACGGGAACCGCTGTGCACGATCAGCACGAGGTCGCCGTCAGCCACACCGAGCCGGCCGGCGTGCATGACGTCGCCGTCGGCGACCTCTCAGGCCGGATCGCCGTCACCGACGCGTAGTGGGCGGTCCAGGTCAGGGAAGCGCGGGCCAGGTTCACGGCGACGGCCCGTCTCAGCGTGATCGGGAAGACCGCGATGCGCACCAACTGGCCTGGGTGCCGGAAATGCATACAGTAGACAAAACGCAACCAGTCCGTACCGGGCAACGCGATTTGCTCGAAGCTCGCTGCAGGGGGCCGGCGGTACGAGCGGTCAGAACAGGGTCAGCGGCTGTGCCGGGATCGGTTCGGGTAGCCGGTCGAGCTGCGGCAGCGTGGCCCGTACCTCGTCGTGGAAGCGGCGGGCCAGGGCCGGCGCGTCGGCGTTGTCCGGGGTGTGGATGAACACCGTCGGCGAGCAGCCCTGCCGCAGCCAGGCCACCGATGCCTCGACCCAGCGTCGCCAGCCGGCGACGGTCTGCTCGACGTCGTCGCGGCCGAGGTAGCGCACGATCGGCCGGTCGGTCAGTGCCCGGGTGCGCAGCGGGGCGCGGGGCTTCTTGACCCAGGCGTCGCGTTCGGCGTCGCTGGTCGGCCCGGCGGCGAAGAACGTCGTGGTGTCGAACGGCACCCACTCGGCGTCAACGTCGCTCAGCACCCCTTCGAGTAGCCGGGTCGCGGCCGGGTCGGTGAAGAACGCCGGGTGGCGGACTTCGACCGCGTACCGGTGGTCGCGGGGGAGCCGGCGCAGGAAGCGGGCCAGGACGGGCACGTCGTCAGGGCCGAACGACGCCGGCAGTTGGGCCCAGATCGCATGGGTACGCGGCCCGAGCGGGGCGATCGCGTCGAGGAAGGCGTGCAACGGTGCGTGGGCTTCGGTGAGCCGGTGGTCGTGGGTGACGGTCTTCGGCAGTTTGAGTACGAAGCGGAAGTCTGGGGCGGTCTGTGCTGCCCAGGTGGCCACGGTCTCCCGGGTCGGGGTGGCGTAGAAGGTGGTGTTGCCTTCGACGGCGGTGCACCAGGTGGCGTAGTGGCGCAGCCGCTCGGCCGGCGGCAGCGGGTGCGCGATCAGCCGTCCCTGCCAGGACCTGTGTGTCCACATCGCGCAGCCAACGTACAGCTGGGGCCTTGTCGGCGAGGGGGAGGCGGCGTCGATGCTCGGCACGGCCACAACGATAGGGCCATCCGGTTGGAGCGCTGGACTTAACGCCGTGTTCATCGACTCGTCTTGATCAATGTAATCGAGGAGCTTAGATTCCCGGTATCGACCTGCCCACCGTATCCCCAGGCCGGAGCGCCCGACCCGGCCGCGGCGGGCAGCGACACCAGGAGCCCACATGGCCCGCCCCACCGTCAACGTCCGCCGCACCGTCAGCGCCGTCGTCGCAGCCACGGTCGCCGCCGCCGTCGCCCTCACCGTGACCGCCGTCCCCGCACAGGCCACCCCGCCCAACATCCCGTCCTACAGCACGGCGCTCAGCCGGCTGAACTCGCTGACCGTGGCCGCCGAGTCGCACCAGTCGAGCTACAACCGGTCGCTGTTCCCGCACTGGATCACCATCACCGGCAGCTGCAACACCCGGGAGCAGGTGCTCAAGCGCGACGGCAGCAACGTCGTGGTCAACAGCAGCTGCGCCGCGACCTCCGGGTCCTGGTACAGCCCGTTCGACGGAGCCACCTGGACGCAGGCGTCGGACGTAGACATCGACCACATGGTGCCGCTCGCCGAGGCGTGGCGTTCCGGTGCCTGGGCCTGGTCCACCGCCCGGCGTCAGACGTACGCCAACGACCTCGGCGGGCCGGAGCTCTGGGCGGTCACCGACAACGTCAACCAGTCCAAGGGCGACAAGGACCCGGCCGACTGGCAGCCGCCACTCGCGGCGTTCCGCTGCACCTACGCCCGGGCCTGGATCCAGGTGAAGTGGTACTACGACCTGACAGTGGACAGCGCGGAGAAGTCCGCCCTGTCCGGCATGCTGGCCACCTGCTGACCCTGCGGCGTACTGGCCACCTTGCTGACCTGACCGCCCTGTCGGGCAGCCCGGCTAGCCTGCCTCGCATGAGTCTTGCGGTCACGGTCGGGATCACCACGGCACTGTCCGGCATCGACGACGAGGGGGCGGCGCACAACCGCGCCGCCCTCGACCAGTTGAGCGCCGCGCTGGCCGCCGAGGGCGTCGGCTGGCAGGAGCAGTATGCGGCGGCGGTCCCGTCGACCCGGCCGCACCTGCGCAGCCTGCCGACCAACTGGCTGCACCAGCTGCGCCGGGTGCTGGCCCTGGTGGACGTGGACCGGCCGGTCACCCCGGTCACCGACGTGAGCGGGCTCGCCGCCGACCGGGAGCTGGTCGACGACCAGGCGTCGATGCTGGAGTCGCACCTGCTGTGCCACTCCGACACCGCCGGCTACTACGTGCCGGCCGATCTCGGCGACCCGGTGTTCCTGCCGGGCGAGGCAGGGGTGGCCGGCGGCGGCATCGTCGGGTCGAGTTCGGCTCTGCTCGCCGAGCTACGGCGCTGTGCCCCGGCGCTCGGCGTCCGGCTGGACCCGGCCGGGAACCTGCCGGACACGGAGGCGGCCCGGCTGTTCGCGGTGCCCGACGGCACCGCCTTCTCCGCCGAGACACAGGCGTGGCTCACCCTGCACGAGGCGGGTCGGGCGAGCATCACCTGCGGCCGGGCCATCGTGTTCCACTGACCCTGACCCTGACCCCTGGCCGCGCCTGCTGACCGTGACCGTGCCCCTGGTCGACCGGCCTCCGGCCGGGCGGCGCATCGCCCCCCGGCCGGCCGGTGTGCTCAGCGCAGCACGTGGGAAAGCTGTTCGATGGCGAAGTCCACGTCGGAAGCATCGGCGACCAGCGGTGGGGCCAGCCGGATCGTCGCACCGTGGGTGTCCTTGGCCAGTACGCCCCGTTCGGCGAGCCGTTCGCAGGCCTGCCGACCGGTCGTCCGCCGTGGGTCCAGGTCCAGCCCGGCCCACAGCCCGCGACCTCGGACGGCGAGCAGCCGTCCCTCGTCGCGCAGCGCGTCGAGCCCGGCGTGCAGTCGGGTACCCAGCTCCGCCGAGCGCCGCTGGTACTCGCCGGTGGCCAGCAGCCGCACCACCTCGGTGGCGACCGCGCAGGCGAGAGCGTTGCCGCCGAACGTCGAGCCGTGCTCGCCGGGGCGCAGCACGCCGAGCACCGGCCGGTCGGCGACCACCGCCGATACCGGCACGATGCCGCCGCCGAGCGCCTTGCCGAGGATGTACATGTCCGGCACCACGCCCTCGTGGTCGCAGGCGAACGTCGCCCCGGTGCGGCCCAGGCCGGACTGGATCTCGTCGGCGAGCAGCAGCACGTCGGTGCGGGTGCACAGGTCCCGTACCCCGGTCAGGTAGCCGTCCGGCGGCACCACCACGCCCTGCTCGCCCTGGATCGGTTCCAGCAGCACCGCGACGCAGGTCTCGTCGATCGCGTCGGCCAGCGCGGCGAGGTCGCCGTACGGCACGATCCGGAACCCCGGGGTGTACGGCCCGAAGCCGTCGCGGGCCTCGGCGTCGGTGGAGAAGCTGACGATCGTCGTGGTCCGGCCGTGGAAGTTGCCGTCGGTCACGACGATGGTGGCCTGCCCGTCCGGTACGCCCTTGACCTGGTAGCCCCATTTGCGGGCGACCTTGATCGCGGTCTCCACCGCCTCGGCGCCGGTGTTCATCGGCAGCACCATGTCCTTGCCGCACAGCTCGGCCAGCTCCCGGCAGAAGTCGGCGAACCGGTCGTGGCTGAACGCCCGACTGGTCAGGGTGAGCCGGTCCAGCTGGGCGTGCGCGGCGGCGGTCAACGTCGGATGCCGGTGGCCGAAGTTCAGCGCCGAGTAGCCGGCCAGGCAGTCGAGGTAGCGCCGGCCGTCGACGTCGGTGACCCAGGCACCGGCGGCCTCGCTGATCACCACCGGCAGCGGGTGGTAGTTGTGCGCGGTCCAGCGTTCGGCGTCGCGTACCGCCCCCGGCGTCCGCAGCATCCCGTCGACGATCATCGGCTCGACCCCCTCAGCTCCAGGGTGCAGCATTTCGGGCCGCCGCCAGCCTTGCGCAGCTCGGACAGGTCGACCCCGATCGGGTGGTAGCCGCGTTCGCGCAGCGCCGCCGCCAGCCCGTCGGCCTGCACCGGCAGCACCACGTGCCGGCCGTCGCTGACCGCGTTGAGGCCGAACGCGGCGGCGTCGGCCAGGCTGGCAGTGACGGCGTCCGGGAACAGCCGGCGCAGCACCGCCTGACTGCCGGGCGAGAACGCCTCCGGCAGGTACGCGATGGTCCGCTCGTCGATCACGGCGAGTGCCGTGTCCAGGTGGTAGAAGCACGGGTCGACCAGTTGCAGGGTGACCACCGGGCGGCCGAACACCTCCTGGGCGTGGGCGTGCGCAGCGTGCGAGGTGCGGAATCCGGTGCCGGCCAGCAGGTAGTCGCCGACCACCAGGAGGTCGCCTTCGCCTTCGTTGACGTGTTTGGCCTCGTGCACCGGGAAGCCGGCCTGCTCCAGCCAGTCGCGGTAGGCGGGTGCCTCGTCGGCCCGCTGCGGCTCGCGGAACTGCACGGCCAGGGCCCGGCTGTCGATGACGGTGGCGCCGTTGGCGGCGAAGACCATGTCGGGCAGGCCGGGCAGCGGCTCGATCTCATCGACGGTGTGGCCCAGTTCCAGGTAGGTCCGGCGCAGCTGGTCCCACTGCGCGATCGCCAGCTCCCGGTCGACGGGGCGGGCCGGGTCCATCCACGGGTTGATCGCGTATTCCACGGCGAAGTACGTCGGCCGGCACATCAGGTACTGCCGGCGGGTGGCGTGCATCGTCATGCGGCTGGCTCCTGTGGGTCGAAGGCGCGCCCCGGCGGTGGCCGTGGGCTGGCGCTTGTTCTCCACGCTAAGGGCTAGCACCCGCAGGAACCATCGCCAGGAGTTGCTTCTAGCAGCGATTCGTTGCGTCATCGATGACTGCGGCATGCGCTTTGTTGCGTACGCACGCTTTCGGGGGGCGACCACGCTGTCGCCCCCCGAAGATGCGGTACCCGGTGAACCACCGGTTCGGTCGGCCCTCGTGCGGTGAACCACCGCTGCCGGGCCCTGCGGGGCGGTGAACCACCGTCCCGGGTCACGATTGCCCGTCAGAAGATTCCGGCAAACTGTGAATCAAGCCACTGCCGTACCTGCTGCACCATGTCGGTCTCGGTGGTCAGCCAGCTCAGCGCGCCGGTCAGCGCAAGGCTGCCGACGATCATCGTCCCGAGGGCGAGGACGATGCCCGTCAGCGCCTCGGTCCGGCCGGCGATGTGCCGGCGGGCCGTCGCCGAGATCCCGCCGAGGCCGGTGGCGAGGGCGATCACCCCGATCGCGATCCCGTACGGTGCCAGCGGCCCGGACAGCACGAACAACGCGCCGGCGACCCCGGTGATCAAACTGACCGTGGCCAGCAGGCTGGCCCGGGGCCGTGGGCCGGCCGGTGCCGGCGGGGGAGCCGGCCGGGGGTCGCCGCCCTCCCGGGTGGGTGGCTCGGGGCGCGGTCCGGGCGGCGACGGCCGGGTTGCCGGATCGGTGAACCCGGCCCGCGTGTTGTCGGCCCGCGTCGCGTCGGCCCGTGCGGTGTCGTGCCGCTGCGTCTCGGCGCGGTCGGCGGCCCGCTCGGCGTCGTCGGCCGTGCCGGTCGCGGTCGCGGTGGAACCGCCGGTCGGTGGTGGGTCGTCCGCCGGCCTCGTCGGCTCCGTGCGCCGGGACAGCGAGGGAATCCTGACCATGACAGACCTCCTTATCGGTACGCCGGACCGCACCGCGGCTGGGCGGGTCTCCGACGGTTGCCGGCTTGCAGTACCCGGATGTCCGGTCCGCCACACCAGTCACGGTCAAGCAGGTGGCGATACCCTCGGGCGGTCAGGTTCCGATCATGGGCGGGTGTAGCGGTGACGGTGAGGCCAGCAGGACCGGAAGCGGATCATGGAACGCGCGGTCCCGACGATCCGCCGGAGCTCACGGACTACTTCCGTCAGCTGCTGTGGCAACGGCACATCGTCGGTCTCTGCCGGGCCGGGGCGGCGGCGACCCGCATCGGTGAGGCCGCCGCCGCGCGGACCGGCCGTAACCTCACCCAGTTCCTGGTGCTGGGCATGCTCGACGCCACCGGTCCCCGTTCCCAGCAGGAGCTCAGCGACGGGTTACGGACCGACCGGACCACGATGGTCGGCACGGTCGACGCGTTGGAACGCGCCGGTCTGGTCACCCGGCAGCGCAATCCGACCAACCGGCGGGCGTACATCGTCACCATCAGCCCGGCCGGTCGGGCGGCCCTCGCGACGATCTCGGCCGACGCGGCGACCCTCGAGGCCCGGTTCTTCGAGCGGCTCACCGCCGACGAGCGGGACCAGTTGGTCGGCCTGATCGGCAAGCTACTGATCGGTGCCGACTAGGCTCTGCTGTCATGCCCGAGGGCCACACCATCCACCGGCTGGCCGCCCACCACCACGCCGTACTCGGCGGAGCGCAGGTCGTCGCGACCAGCCCGCAGGGTCGGTTCACCGCCGGCGCCGCCCAACTCACCGGCGCCACCCTCGCCGCCACCGAGGCGTACGGCAAGCATCTGCTGCACCACTACCGGGGCGGTCCGGGAGGCGGCATCCTGCACGTGCATCTGGGCCTCTACGGCACCGTCGCCGACGGGCCGGGACAGCCGCCCGCACCGGTCGGGCAGATCCGGCTGCGGCTGGTCGGCGGGCCGGCAGTGGCAGCCGACGGACCGTCCGCCGACGGACCGTCCGCGACAGCCGGCGTAACCGACCGCCGACACTGGCTGGACCTGCGCGGACCGGCCGCCTGCGAACTGCTCACCGAGGCCGAGGCCGACGCCCTGCGGGACCGGCTCGGCGCCGACCCGCTGCGCGACGACGCCGACCCGGACACCGCCGGCGGACGGATCCGGCGCAGCGTCAGGCCGCTCGGCGCGTTGCTGCTCGACCAGACGATCGTCGCCGGGGTCGGCCTGGTCTACGCCACCGAGGTGCTGTTCCGGGCCGGGATCGCGCCGACCACGCCTGGCCGGCGGCTGACCGCCGACCAGTGGCAGCGGATCTGGGCCGACCTGGTCACCCTGATGCGGATCGGGGTGCGTCGGGGCCGGATCGACACCGTCCGCGACGAGCACCTGCCGGAGGCGATGGGCCGGGCGCCGCGCAACGACCGGCACGGTGGGGAGGTGTACGTCTACCGGCGTGCCGGCCAACCCTGCCTGTGCTGCGGCACCACCGTGGCCGCCGGAGCGCTGGCCGCCCGCAACACCTACTGGTGTCCGACCTGCCAACCGGGCTGACCAGCCGTCGTCACCACCATTTGCGCTTCGGTGGACGCACCACGACCGAGCCGAAGATCACGTTGCAGACCACCTGGATGACCGGGGCACCGGGCCGGGGCGGTGCGGTCAGCTTCGACTTCTTGTCGCCGAACACCGCCGTGCCGGTCATCCGGACGTCGACCCCCTCCGGCACGTACACCGTGACCGAGCCGAAGATGGCGGTCGCCTCGATCGTGGTCACCTGATGCTGGATCTGGGCGTCCTGCAACTCGATCTTGCAGTCGCCGAAGACCGCCCGTGCCTCCACCCGGTCCGGCACCAGCCAGTGTCCCTTGCGCACCTCGTCGCCGAAGATCGCCACCATCCGCTCCACCGGGGCGGGCAGCGTCGCGCCGCTGCCCGGCACCGCCGGATACGCCGGACCGCGCGCCGCCAGCGCACCCGGCCCGGCGGCGACCGGCAGCCCACCAGACGGCTCGATGGGCAGGTCGGCGGTGAGCCGGGCCAGCTCACCCCGGGTCTTGGCCTGATGCGCCTCAGTGGCCCGGTCGGCGTACTCGTCGAGGGTCAGGCGGCCTTCCGCGGTCGCCTGGCCGAGCAACTCCACCACCTGCTCCCGCTCGGTGTCCGAGACGCGCAGGTGATCGTCGCTGGAATGGGTCGCCGGGTCCACCCACCAAGCCTAACGGCCACGCCCAACGGCAACCGCTACCCGTCCGGCCCGGCCGGGCGCCCGCTCACGGGGTGTTGGCGACGGCGTCGTTGGCCCGTCGGGCGGCGACCAGCACCGGATCCCAGACCGGCGAGTACGGCGGGGCGTAGCCCAGGTCGAGGGCGGTCATCTCGGCCACCGACATCCGGTTCCACACCGCGACCGACAGGACGTCGATCCGCTTCGCAGCCTCCGACGTACCGACGATCTGCCCACCCAGCAGCTGCCCGGTGTGCTGCTCGGCGATCAGCTTGATGGTCATCGGGGCGGCACCGGGGAAGTAGCCGGCCCGGTTGCTCGACTCCACGGTGGCGCTGACGTAGGCGTACCCGGCTTTCGCCGCCTCACGTTCGAGCAGCCCGGTGCGGGCCACCTCCAGGTCACAGACCTTGGTGATCGCGGTGCCGATCACCCCGGGGAAGGTGGCGTACCTGCCACCGATGTTGATTCCGGCGACCCGGCCCTGCTTGTTGGCGTGGGTGCCCAGCGGGATGTGCACCGGCTGCCCGCTGACCCGGTGGAAGGTCTCGACGCAGTCGCCGGCCGCCCACACGTCGGGCACCCCGACCACCCGCATCTGCAGATCGGTACGGACGCCGCCGGTGACGCCGATCGGCAGGCCGGCCTGCTCGGCGAGCCCGGAGTTCGGCCGTACGCCCAGGCCCAGCACCACGACGTCGGCCGGCACCGCGCCTTCGTCGGTCAGCACCTCGCAGACCCGCCCGTCCCGCTCGTGCAGACCGGTGACCGATACGCCGGTACGCACGTCGATGCCGAGCCCGACCAGCGCCGAGCGGACCAGCGCCCCCATGTCTGGGTCGACAGTGGACATCGGCTGTGGGCTGCGCTCCACCAGCGTCACCGCCAGGCCACGCCGGATCAACGCCTCGGCCATTTCCACCCCGATGTACCCGCCGCCGACCACCACCGCCCGGCGCGGCACCGGTTCCTGGTCGAGCCAGTCCCGTAGCGCCGCGCCGTCGTCGAGGGTCTGCACCCCGAACACGCCGGAGGCGGCGTTGCCCGCCCACGGCGGCTGCGCCGGCGCCGCTCCGGTGGCGTACACCAGGGTGTCGAACGGCTCGCGGACCTCCCGCCCGCCGTCGCCGAACGACGTGGCCACCACCTCCCGCGCGGCCAGGTCGATCCGGGTGACCTCATGCCGGATACGCACGTCGATGTGGTGGTCGCGGCGGAACGTCTCCGGATCGCGGACGATCAGCTCCTGCGGGTCGTCGACCAGGCCGGAGATCCAGTACGGGATCCCGCAGGCCGAGTACGAGGTGAACCGGCCCCGCTCGAACGCGACGATGCTCAGCTCGTCGGGGCCCCGCAGCTGCCGGGCCTGGGACGCGGCCGACATGCCGGCCGCGTCACCGCCGATCACCACCATCCGTTGCGCCATCTCACATCTTCTCCAGTCGCGTCTGGTCGGACCAGGTCAGCGGTCCGGCGGGGGATCGGTGACCGGACCGGCGGGGGGAGCAGTCACGTGCGGCGGTGCCGGGATGATCGACCGGCTGCGGGTCTGCGCGGCCAGGTAATCCACCACCGCTGCCAGGTCGCCGGTGCCGGCGTGCACGGCCCGCTGCCGGGCCGCTCCGGTGCCCCGGGCCCGCAGCCGGCCCAGCAGCGAGTTCACCAGCGCGACGTCGCCGTGCCGGTCGAGCTCGGGGCGGACGGTGTCGACCAGCCGGCGCAGCAGGTGCCAGCCGGGACGCAACGCGGGTGCCCCGGTGCTCAGGTCCACGGCCTGCCCCTCCAGCCCGTCGTGCGCGGCCCGCCAGTGGGCGGCGACCAGCACATGATGTTCCACGTCGACAGGTGGCCGGTCCTGTGCCACCGCGGCGAGCGCTGTGCCGACCAGACCGCGGACCAGCGCGGCGAGCAGGATCGTGTCGTCCAGGCTCGGGCAGACGTCGCCGATGCGGACCTCGACGGTGGGGTAGTGCGCCGACAGTCGGGCGTACCAGTGGAGCATCCCTTCGTCCAGGATGAGACCGGCGGTGGTCAGGTCGTCGACCAGTGACCGGTAGTGCTCGTACGAGCGTAGTCGTGGGGCCGGTGCGACCGCCGGCCAACGCTGCCACATCACCGAGCGCCAACTGGCGTACCCGGTGTCGACGCCTTGGAAGAACGGTGAGTTGGCGGTCGCCGCCTGCAGCACCGGCAGCCACGGGCGGAGGTGGTTGAGCACCTGTACGCCGACCTGCTGGTCCGGGACCGCGACGTGCACGTGCAGCCCGTTGGTACCCGGGCCGGGCAGCAGCCTGCCGTACCGTTCGACGATCCGGTGGAAGCGTGGGTCGTCGACCACGTCGACCACGTCGGGCTGCGGTCCGGCGACCGGTGCGGTGCCGACGGCGAGCAGCCGGACACCGGCCCGCTCGGCGGCGTCGGCGACCCCGGCGCGCAGCGTCCCGAGGGTACGGCGCAGCGCCCGTAGGTCCAGGCCGGGTGGACTGCCGATCTCGATCTGGCTGGTCTGGAACTCCCGCTGCACCTGCCCGCGCAGCTCCGGCGGGATCTCGGCGAGCACCGCCGCGACCGCCGGCGCGGCGGCGCCGGACCGACGGTCGACGAGCAGGAACTCCTCCTCCACACCCACGGTCAGTGCCTCGGGCCGGTGCCGGGCCGGCTCGGCGGCGACAGTACTGCTGGTCATCGGGCCATCCTGCGCCTTCGGGTGACCCGGCGGTACGGCTTTGCGGTGCCGCCGGAAGCGCCGGTCGGCTCAGCGTTCGCGGCGGGGTGGCCGGGGCAGCGGCAGGTCGTGCCGACCGGCGATCAACTCCTGGACCCGGATCTTGGCCAGGATGATCGGTTGCCGGTAGCGGCGCTCGCGGTCGGCGGACCTGGCTCGCCGCCACTCGGCCCAGCGGCTCTCGCCGCGGTAGAACCAGCGTGCCCAGGGCGCGTGCGGCCGGGCCAGCCGCAGCGCGCCTACGATCAGCAGGACCGGGAGGAACAATCCCAGCAGCCCGGTCCAGATCTTACCCTTGAGCAGGGTGACCGCCGCCAGCACCAGGTTGATCACGATGAGCGCGGCGCCGGCGAACTGTGCCGGGTCGGTCTCGCCGGTGAGGAACTCGTTGGCACCCAGTGGCCGCAGGCCGAGCAGCAGCAGCCCGGAGACGGCGATCGCGACGAAGACCGCGTCGATCGAGGTGCGGCCGCGCTCCGACCAGTAGACGTCGCTCAGATGCAGCAGCAGGGCGAACTCGTCGAGCACCAGCGCGGCGCCGACGCCGAACAGCGCGGCCGCCACCGCTCGCCACAAGGTCGTCTCCACCGGGATCGCCAGCCCGGCGACCCCGGCGACCAGCATGAAGACCACCCCGAAGACGACGTGATGGATGTGCAGGTCGCCGCGGGTAACGTTGCCGGGCCACCAGCGCACCTGTGCCCGGATCATCCGGACCGAGAAGCGGATGAACGCGAAGCCGAGGACGACGCCGACGAAGAAGCAGAACAGCGGCAGCCGCCCGGTCGAGACGATGGTCTGCTCGAACCAGCCGTTCACCGGGCTCCTCCATGCGACACGCGCACACTGTCTCCTTATCCACTGCTATGCAGGGATTTAACTGACTTTACGAGCTGCCCGGCCTGGTCGGACGGGTGTCTCCAAGGGTGCCGGTGATCCGCACGCCGCCCCCGCCGGGGGCGGCCGCACGGGTTCAGAGCCAGTCTCCACGCCGGCTGTGGCATCGACATCGGTTGACAAGTCCAGTCTGGAGACGTATAGACCCTGAGAGCGCTCTCCCATGTGATTCGAGCGATCCCAACCGTCCCCATCAGTTCTGATGCTCCCTAGAACGTAGATCGGCAACCTCCCGGGGAGAACGCTCTCAGCCGGTCGACGGCATCTGCCCTGACCCGGATCCAGATCGGCGACGTGACCGGGGCCGCCGCCTCCGGCTACCGGAATGCGGGCCAGTGCTCCGGCCTTCAGGCCGGGGGTGAAGGCTCGCGCTGGGGGGGGGGCAGCCAGGCCCGAGCAGTGCCTTAACCGGGACGGTTCTGCTGCTCGATGTACTGCTTGATGACGCTCAAGGGCGCGCCGCCGACAGACCCGGCGAAGTACGAGCCGGACCAGAGTTTGTTGGCCCGGTAGTAGTGGCGCGCCAGGTCGGGGAACTCCTGCCGGAGGCGGCGCGAGGAGACCCCTTTGAGGCTGTTGACCAGCCTGGCCACGGCGACCTTGGGCGGGAAGTTGACCAGCAGGTGGACGTGGTCATTCTCGCCGTTGAACTCGACCAGTTCGGCCTCGAAGTCGGCGCACACGTCTCGCATGATCGCCTCCATCCGGGTCAGGTGCCGGTCGGCGAACACGTTGTGCCGGAACTTCGTCACGAAAACCAAGTGGACATGCATCGCGAAAGTGCAGTGCCTGCCGGTGCGGATGCCTTGAAGTTCGACCATAAACCAACATGATACATATGATGGCCGTGCAGCTCCGTTACAACTACCGGATCACCCCGGACGCCGCCCAGCGCACCGCGCTGGCGCAGGCACCGGATCGCTGATCGGGGACCTGCGGGCCAACGCCCGGCTGGTGCAGCGCACCCTGGCCGATCCGCGTCAGGGTGCGCTCTTCCGGGCGGTCATCGTCGCCGCGACCTGCGACCCCCGCGCCGCCGAGGCGCTGCACCGCTTCTACGCCGTCCGCATTGCCGAGTGGCCACCCTGCGTGGAGCAGGCCGTACGGCGGGCGGAACTGCCTCAGGGCACGGACGCCGTCGAGGTCATCCGCGCCGTCTCGGCGCCGCTGTACTACCGCCTGCTCGTCAGCGGAGACCCGGTCGACGAGGCCACGGCAGACCGGGCCGCCGAAGCGGCAGCCGCAGCCGCCCGCGTCGGCGTCGACGCGTCTACCAGCGGTCTCAATTAGAAACAGGTCGGCGCAACCGAGATCCACTGGGGGACGGTACATTCACTGGCAGTACCCGGTTCCCGGGTGAGGCGTTCCCGGACCAGGTCGTCACCCAGCAGCTGCGCGTTCAGTTCGAGGCGTTCCTCGACGAGCACCGCAGCGCACTCAACCGCTGTCTGGACGGGCTGACCGAGGAGCAGGCCCGCCGGTCGTTGGTCGCCTCCCGGACCACGTTGCTGGGTCTGGTAAAGCGCGAGACCTTCGTCGAAAGGGTCTGGTTCGACAAGGCCGTGACGTGCCGGTCGCGTACGGAGCTCGGGCTGCCCGCTACCGCTCGTCCGGGGCGAGTCGCACCCGGCGGAGCAGTTGCGCGTTGAGGGCGACCACGATGGTGGACGCGGACATCAGGATCGCCCCGACCGCCGGGCTCAACGTCAGCCCGGCCCAGGCCAGCACGCCGGCGGCGAGCGGAATGGCGATGACGTTGTAGCCGGCGGCCCAGCCCAGGTTCTGCAGCATCTTGCGGTAGGAGGCCTTCGACAGCCGGATCACCCCGGTGACCCCGCGCGGGTCGGACGAGGCGAGAACGACTCCGGCGGATTCGATCGCGACATCGGTGCCGGCCCCGATGGCGATGCCGACGTCGGCACGGGCCAGCGCCGGTGCGTCGTTGACGCCGTCGCCGACCATCGCCACGGTCAGCCCCCGGGCCTGCAGGTCCGCCACCGTCTCGTCCTTGTCGGCGGGCAGCACCTCGGCGAAGACCTCGTCCACGCCGGACCGGAAGCCGAGATCGGCGGCGACCGCCTCGGCGACCGGCCGGGCGTCACCGGTGATCATCATGATCTTGTCGATGCCCTGTCGGCGCAGTTCGGCGATCGCCTGCCGGGCCTCGGGCCGGACCTCGTCGGCCAGCCCGATAGCGCCGAGCACCTCGGCGCGGCCGCCGTCGAGCCGCAGCAGATGCAGTACGGCGGCACCACGCTGCGACCAAGCGTCGGTCGTGGTGGTCAGCTCCGGCGGGACTGAGGCGTCGAGTTCGCCCAGCAGCGCCGGGCCGCCGACGGCGTACTGAGTGCCATCCACGTTTGCCTGCACGCCCCGGCCGGTCAACGACCGGAAGTCGGTTGCGGCGCTCGTCGGACCCCGTTCGGTGGCGGCGGCCACGATGGCGCGGGCCAGTGGGTGCTCGCTGTCGGTTTCCACCGCTGCGGCCAGGCGCAGTACGTCGTCCTCGGTGTGCCCGGGAGCCGCCGCGACGCCGGTCACGGTGTGCGCGCCCGTGGTCAGGGTGCCGGTCTTGTCGAACAGCACCGCGTCGACGGTGCGCATCCGCTCCAAGGCCAGCCGGTTCTTGACCAGGATCCCGGCCTTGGCCGCCACGGCCGTCGACAACGCGATCACCAGGGGGATCGCCAGGCCGAGGGCGTGCGGGCAGGCGATCACCAGTACGGTGACCGTCCGTACCACGGAATCGTCGAGGCTGCCGAACGTCCACCAGGCGGCGAAGGTCAGCACGGCGGCGGCCATCGCGACGTAGAACAGCAGGGCGGCGAATCGGTCGGCAAGCATCTGGGCCCGGCCGCTGGAGGCCTGAGCCTGTGCGACGAGACGTTGGATGCCGGCCAGGGCGGTGTCCTCGCCGACGGCCTCGACCCGTACCCGGATCGCCGAGTCGGTCGCGACGGTGCCGGCCACCACCGGGTCTCCGACGCGTCGGGGTACCGGCCGGGACTCTCCGGTGATCATCGACTCGTCCAGCTCGGCTTCGCCGTCGGTGATCCGCCCGTCGGCGGGTACCCGGGCGCCGGAGCGCACCAGGACCAGGTCGCCGGCTCGCAGGTCGGCCACCATGACCGGCTGGACCTGCCCGTCGTCGGCGACCCGTTCCGCGTCGTCGGGCAGCAGCGCGGCCAACGCGGACAGCGCGCCCTGCGCCTGGCCGATCGCCTTCATCTCCTGCCAGTGGCCGAGCAGCATGATGGTCACCAGCGCCGCCAGCTCCCACCAGAAGTCCAGGTCGAAGGCGCCGACGCTGGTGGCCAGTGAGGCCAGGTAGGCGACGGTGATCGCCATCGAGATCAGCAGCATCATGCCGGGGGCACGGTCTCGGACCTCGTGTACGCCGCCGACCAGGAACGGCCAGCCGCCGTAGAAGAACACCACCGAGCCGAGCACCGGGCCGACCAGGGACATCCCGGGAAAACTCAGCGAGTAGCCGAACCAGTCCATCACCATATGACTGGTGAGCACGACCGGTACGGTCAGCGCGAGACTCAGCCAGAACCTGCGGCGGAACATCTCCGGATCGTGCCCCGCGTGCTTGTCGTGGCCACCGTGGCCGGTGTGCTCGTCGTTTCGGGTTCCGTCCGTTCCCACGCTGCCACAATACCCCCTAGGGGTATATCCGCAAGGGGTTCATGAACCTCGCGGCTCCGGGGAACCCAAAGGTGTCTCCGCAGGTCTGATGCCACAGGTGCATCAAGATGCACCTGTGGCATCGAGGCTGGACGGGTCTGTCGTCCCGTCGGGTCACGCCGAGTTGGTCGGCCGAGGGCTTATCGGCACCGCCGACGGCTCGTCGGCCGAACCGTCCCTGGCATCAGGGCGACGGTCGGCGGCCGGCCGCAGCCCGACGGCGGCGACGCCGGACCTGGCCGACCACCCAGTAGACGACCAGCCCGCCAAGGAGCACGAGGACCGCCACGTCGAACCAACGGCTGTACCGCTCGACCTGCTGCCACTGTGAACCGAGCGCGAACCCGGCACCGACGAACAGCGCGTTCCATGCCCCGCTGCCCAGCGTGGTGAAGGCGCTGAACCGGGTCAACGGCATCCGGTCGGCGCCGGCCGGCACCGAGACCAGGCTCCGCACGACCGGCACCATCCGGCCGAACAGCACCGCCCACCGACCGTACCGCTCGAACCAGCGGTCTGCCTTGTCCAGGTCTTCCAGATCGACCAGCGGCACCTTGTCCAACCAGCGTCGCAGTCGTGCCTCGCCGATCGCCGCACCCAGCCAGTAGAGCAGCAACGCGCCGGCCAGCGAGCCGATCGTCGCCCCGGCCCAGACCCCGACCAGATTCACCCGGTCCTGGCTGGCCAGGTAGCCGGCCATCGCCAGCACCACCTCGCTGGGGATCGGCGGGACGACGCTCTCCAACGCCACCAGCAGGCCGACCCCGATCTCGCCCAGCCGGGCGATGACGTCAGCCACCCAACCGGTCAGCCCACCGACCTGGTCCGGCGGGGTGTCGACGGTGACTGCCATGGTGCTCCCTGCGTCCGCGGTAAGCCCATCCGGTACCCGGCGGCCGACAGCGCTACACCTGCTCAACGACCGCTGGCGGCCGGCGACGTACCGAGCTCTCCCGGACCTGCAGCTTGGTGGGCAGGGTGACGGTGGTCGCGGCCCGGTCGGGGCTGGCGATCCGCTCGATGAGCAGCTGGGCGGCGGTCTCGCCCAACTGGTACGTCGGCTGGGTGACGGTGGTCAACGCGGGCCGAACCAGATGTGCCCACGGCAGGTCGTCGAAGCCGACCACACCCATCTCCGCCGGCACCGCGATGCCCTGGTCGACCAGGCACTCCACCGCACCGACGGTCATCAGGTTGTTTGCCGCGAACAGCGCGTCCGGTCGCGGTCGCAGCCGCAGCAGCTCCGTCATCGCCCGGTAGCCGCCGTCGGAGCGGAAATCGGCGTGGCGGACCAACTCCTCCTGGTACGGCTGTCCGGCATCGGCCAACGCCCGCTGGTAGCCGCCGAGCCGTCGGCAGGCGGTCCAGACGCCACGTCGGCCGGTGATGCAGGCGATCCGCCGGTAGCCCGAGTCGAGCAGGTGTGCGGTGGCCAGCCGGGCGCCGTGCTCGTTGTCCACCAGCACGGTGTCGATCCGGCTGCCGTGCAGCTGCCGGTCGACCACCACCACCGGCACCCGGGCGGCGATGAGCTGCCCCAGATCGGCGGCCGGCCCGGACGGGGCGATGATCACCCCGGCGACCTGTTCGGCGAGGACCGCGTTCAGGTAGCGGCTTTCCTTGACCGGATCCTCGTCGGTGTTGCACAGCACGACCGAGTAGCCGGCCTGCTGAGCGAGGTCCTCGACGCCGCGGACCAGGGCGGTGAAGAACGGGTTGCCGATGTCGCTGATCACCACCGCCCACAACGTGGTCCGGCTCCGGCGCAGATTACGGGCCACCGCGTTGGGCCGGTAGTCCAGCTCGTGCATCGCCCGCCGGACCCGGTCGGCCAGCGCGGGATCCACGTTGGTGTGGCCGTTGACGACCCGGGAGACGGTAGCTGGGGAGACCTTCGCTTTCCGCGCAACGTCGTAGATGGTCGCCATTGTTCATCGCCCTCTTTACTTGCTCCCGGCCCGAGGGTGCCGGTGACGGAACCCGGGACAATAATTACAGACCGGGCATGGAGCGCGATGGCCCAGCAGGTCGGACGCGCATGGCGGAGCGCATGCAGTCCGGCGCTGAGCTGCGATGCCGGCACCGTCCACTGTCGGGATACCGACATCAGCGACGGTTCCACAGCGGACGCCGGCCGGCAGGTGGCCGAGCCGGCCCGAGCGTCGGTGGCCGGCCTACGCCGGTGCGTCGGCCTCAGGACCGGCCGAGGCTCGGCTGCGGCGCAGCCAGAGAAGCCCGACGACCGGCAGCACCAGCGGAATGTAGCCGTACCCGCTGCCAAAGCCCGACCAGACCGTCTCGTCCGGGAACGCCGCCGGCACCGCGAAACTCACCGCGCCGATGCCGAGTACGCCGACCAGCTCCACCGTGCAGCAGCCGTATGCGATTCGGCGACCGACCGGGCCGTCGATGATCAGCCCGGCGGCCGCCACCAGGTACACCACCGCGGCGAAGGCGGAGAGCAGGTATGCCACCGGCGCCTCGCCGAACCGGGTGGCGATCTGTACGCCGGCCCGGGACGAGGCGGCGATCGCGAACAGAATGTAGACGCCGATCAGCACCCGGCCCGGCCCGCTGCGGGTCCGCGCCGTCCGCCCGGTCCGCGCCGTCCGCCCGGCCGTCGATGTCGGGTCAGCCACCGCCGACCGCCGTCCAGGTCTGCTGCAGCCGGACCACCAGCACCGGGATCACCAGGGCGAAGACACCGATGGTCAACGAACCCCACCGGGTCGGCTCCATCCGGCCCAGCACCCCCGCCATCGGCGGCAGGCTGAGCGTGGTGATCAGGTAGCCGGCGAAGACCGGTGGTTCACCGGGACGTTCCCCGCCGACCAGCGCCACCACGGCGGCCACGGTCAGTGCGAGCAGGGCGACCTCGACCACCGCCAGCCCGCCGTACTGGATCAGCCCCGGCGGCCGGTCCAACGCTGCGCAGAGCAGTGCCCAGCCGGCGACGGCCAGCGCGCCGACGATGACCACGGTGGCGATCGGCCCGTTCACCGCCGCACCGCCGTCTCAGCTGCCACAGTCACGCCGAACACCCTACTCACCAGCTACGCGACCCGCCGAGGTGCGCCCCCGCAGGTCGCCGAGGACCGGTGACCGGTGCTCCGATCCGCAGTGTCCGGACGGTGGCTCTCGGTATCAGCCGGAGTCTATAGTCAGTCCGGGACGGTCCGATCCACCCTGGGGAGGGTGTGGTGGTTGGCGTCGGCATCTGGGGCCTCCTGATCGCCAGCTGTCTCGTCCTGCTCGCCCTGCTAGCTCTGGCCGCGTTGGCTGCCCGTACGGCAGAGCACCCGACCGACCGGCGGGCGCTGCGGGCCGAGGCCGACGAGCTCGCCGCCGAGGCGCAGACCATCGCCGCCGCGGCCGACACCGCCCGGACCACCGCCGAGCAGCTGCGCGACCGGGCGGCCGCCGCTGAGCTGGCCCGCGACGACGCCTGGCAGCGGCAGGAAACCGCCGGCCAGGCCTATCAGCAGGCGTTGTTCGCCGACCAGGAGGACCGGCCGGCGGCCGTCGTCACCGGTGCGGCGCTGCCCGCCGAGCACGGGCGCGACGTCAGCCGGGCCGCGCTCACCGCGTACCGCCGGGGCGACATCTCGGTGCAGCAGCTGCGTGCGGTGTGGCGGCGGGCCGGCGGCGCGCCGCCGGACCCGACGGCGGGGGACCGGGCCGACCGCGCCGTCGACCGGCACCGCGTCCGCGACCAGGCCGCCCGCCGGGAGTACGACGTGGTCGCCGCCGCCGCGCGGCGTGCCGCAGAGGCGGCGTACGTTGCCGAACTGAGCGCCGCCGCGCTGGCCGAGGAGGCGGCGGCCGCCGCCGTTGACGCCGAGGAGGCCCGCTACGTCGCCGACCGGGCTGAGCGGTCACACTGAACACCGGTCGACGGAGGGAAACGTGGCAATGGCATTGCGGTTTGGTCTGTTCGGCACCGGGCACTGGGCGGCCGAGACCCACGCGGCCGGGCTGGCCGCGCACCCCGACGCGGAACTGGTCGGCGTCTGGGGGCGGGACCGGGCGAAGGCCACGGCGCTGGCGCAGCGGTACGGCGTCGCACCGTACCAGGATGTGGACGCGTTGCTCGCCGACGTCGACGCGGTCGCCGTCGCTCTGCCGCCCGACGTACAGGCCGAGATCGCGGTCCGTGCCGCCGACGCCGGCCGGCATCTGCTGCTGGACAAGCCGTTGGCGTTGACCCTGCCGGACGCCGACCGGGTCGTCGCGGCGGTCGACCGGCGGGACGTCGCGTCGGTGATCTTCTTCACCAGCCGGTTCAACCCGTCCATGATCGACTTTCTGGCCCGCCCGGCCGACGGTGCCTGGCACGGTGCCCGGGGAGCGCTGTTCGCGGCGATCTCCGAGCCCGGGAACCCGTACGGTGCCTCGCCCTGGCGGCGCACCTACGGCGGGCTGTGGGACATCGGCCCGCACGCGCTGTCGGTGGTGCTGCCGGTGCTGGGCCCGGTCGCCCGGGTCGCCGCGATGCCCGGCCCGGCCGGCGGGGTGCACCTGCTACTGCGACACACCGGCGGGGCCACCAGCACGCTGTCGCTCAACCTGGACGGCCCGGTGGCGGCGAAGACCTTCGACGTCACGTTCTTCGGCGAGCCCGGGATCGTGCCGGTGCCGCACCGGGACGTGACCACCGGGCAGGCGTTCCACTCGGCCATCGACGCGCTGCTCGGGCAGGTCACCGCCGGGTCACCGGGACACCCCTGCGACGTCCGGTTCGGCCGGCAGGTGGTGGCCGTCCTGGCCGCCGCCGACACCGCCCGGGTCGAGCAGCGCATCATCGACGTCCCGGCTGGAAGACCGGTCGCCTGAGCGATCCTCGCCGGCTGGCCTGCCACTGGCCGGAGCAGTGGCTCACCCTGTTCCGGCTGATCACCGCCCGCTGACCCGTCGCCTCAGCCGGTGGCCAGCGCCAGCCACTGGTGGCTGGCGACCTCGGCGCTGGGCGGCACCAGCAGCCGGTCGAGCGTGCCCGGTGTCGCGGCCACCAGGTCCCACAGCGCGCCGCCGGGCAGCCGGACCCGGGCCAGCGGGGTGCCCGCCGGATACGGCTGACCCGGCACCACCAGCCAGCGGTGCAGCCGCGCGGACCCGCCCGGGATGCCGAACGACAGCGGAACCATTCCGGTGGTCTCCGTCGACGCCCGGATGGTCCGCGGGCCGCTGCGCGGCAACCATCGGGCGGCACCGTGCACGGTCGCCAGTTCCGGCTGCTCCACCTGACGCAGCGGGCGCTGGAAGGCGTCGTGCACCGCCTGGGCCACGGCTGGCATCCGGGCCCCGCCGCCGACCAGCAGCACCGATCCGATGCTGGCCGGTGGCACCCCTACAGCGGCCAGCATCTGCCGGCAGCAGGCGATCGTCCGGTCCAGCAGCGGAGCCACCAGCTGCGCCAGGTCCGCCCGGGTCAGCCGGTACGCCGGAGTGTCCGGCAGCAGGAAGTCCTCCACCGCCGGAGTGTCGCTGAGCTGATGCTTGATCCGGTTCGCGAAGTCGGTGACCGCCATGCCGAGCCGCAGGGTGGCCGGTGCGGACTGGCTGGCGGCCGCGCTCGCCAGCAGCGGTGCCAGCCACTGCTGCCCGTCGGCGTGGATCCTGCCGGCCAACAGCGAGTCGATGTCCCGGCCGCCGCAGTCGTCGATCGCCGCGTGTCCGAGCACCTCGTGCCAGCGTTCGTCGATGCGCACCAACGCGGTGTCGAAGGTGCCCCCGCCCAGGTCGTAGACCAGCACCAGCTCGCCGGGGACCGGCGGTGGGCCGGCGACCGGGGCGAACGCGGCCGCAACCGGCTCCGGCAACAGCTCGACCGGGCCGAGACCGGCCGCTTCGGCTGCGGCGATCATCTGTGCGCGGCGCGGGTCGTCCGGGTCGTACGACGCCGGGACCGTCACCACCGTCCGGTGCACCGGCGCGCCGTACCGCCGCTCGGCCTCCACCCGTAGCGCGGTCAGCACCGCCGCGACCTGCTCGATCGGCCGGAACCGGCGGTCGCCGAGCATCATCGGCACGTCGGCGGCCATGCCGCGTTTGAACTCGGCGGCGTACGCCGTCGGCTCGGACCGCTTCCGCCGCTCGGCCAGCGCGCCGACGATCATGCTCTGACCGTCCCAGTGCACGGCGGACGGCCAGGTCGGCGCACCGGTGACCGGGTCCGGCACCAGCTGACCGGTCTCACCGGTGACCACCATCGCGGCGGAGGAGGAGGTGCCGAAGTCGACCACCAGGACGGGCTGGTCAGACATCCCAGACATCGATCAGGCTCCGCTCGTTGGACTCCCAGTTGGCCAGCAGGTGCCGGCTGTCGGCGCTGAACCCGACCCGGACCCGTTGCCCGGTGCCGCCCAGCACCCGGAACAGCTCCTGTCCGGTCGAGGTGTCCTGCAGGACCACTGCGGCGATGCCGTCGAGCGCGTCGGCGACCACGGCCCGTAGTTGCCCGTCGGCGCTGACCGCAGCCGTGCCGAACCCTTCCCGCCGGCTGTGGTCGGCGAACTCCGGCATCCGCTGCTCCCACCGGTCGTCGACGATGCGGTCGATGTGGGTGCCGGTACGCAGATCCCACAGGGTCGTCGCGGTACGCCGGGACCGGCCCACGGCTTTCGCCCGGCCTTCGGCCGCCGCCCGCCACCCGATCTCGTCGATCAGCACCCGGTGCGGCCCGCCCGGGTCGTGGAACCGGGCGCTGATCTTGCCGGTCTCGATGTCCCACACCGAGATGAACCCATCCGTGGCCCAGGCCACCACCGCCAGCCGGCCATCCGGGTCGACGAACACCCGGCCGGTCGGCTGCGCGCCGGCGGTGTGCTCCGGACGGAACTCGGCGCGGACCGTGTCGTCTGCGATCGCCCGGAGCCGGACCAGCCGGGCCGCCGGGTCGCACTCCACCAGATGCTCGCGGTCCGGGGTGAGCAGCCAGCTACCGGTGGACTCCAGGTGCCGCCGCCGGGGTGGCGGCTGGCGCTGCAGGGCCACCGCGTCCTTCGCGGTAGCCACCACCAGGACCGGGCCGACCAGGTCGCCCGGGTACGCCTGCTGGCCCAACTGCCGGCCGTGCTGGGCGGCGGTGAGCTCGAAGACCCGCTCGTCGGGGGTACGGACGTGGGCGAGCACCGCCCCGGCCGGGTAGGGCTCGCCCGGCGGTACGCACCAGCGCAGCAGCCGGGCCCGACCGCCCGGGATCTCCCACGAGGTCGGCTCGGTGCGCCACCGCTGCGGCTCGGCGGTGACGGTGCGGCCGCTGGCGCCGGCCGCGAACCGGGCCGCGCCGCGCAGCACCGCCAGCTCCGGGTCCGAGCCGCAGCGCAGCGGCCCCGGCGACCCGGCGTCGATGATGCCGAGGCCGGACCGCAACGTGGTGTGGACCGCCGGCAGGTAGGCGTTGCCGCCAGCGACGACCACTGCGGCCAGGTCGGCCGGTGCGGCGCCGACCGCGCCCAGCACACCTGCGGCGCCCTCCACCAGCCAGCGCAGCGCCGGTTCGGCGAACGCGTCCAGCCAGGCCCGGGTCAGCCGGTACGGCGGCGTGAGCGGGGTGAGGTGATCGACCACCTCGTCGGCGTCGACCAGTTGGTGTTTGAGTCGGCGGGCGAAGTCGATCGCCTCGTGGTAGGCGCGCAGCCCGGCGTCACCGGGTGCGGCGAGCATCGGCTCCAGCCAGGCCCGCCCCTCGGTGCGCAGGTCGTTGATGAGCAGCGCGTCGAGTTCCTGCCCGGCAGGGCTGGTCTGCTGAGCGAGTTGGACGGTGTGGCTGCCGTACACCTGCACCAGCGCGACGGTCCAGGTCGCGCCAAGGTCGCAGACCAGCACCAGAGCGCCGGCCGGCAGGTTGTCGCCGGTCGTCGGGTCCAGCGCCGCCGCCACCGCGCTGTCGATCAGCTCCACGTCGCGGAACCCGGCGGCCTCACCGATGGCGAGCATCGTGTCCCGGCGGGGGTCGCCGGGCAGGTAGTCCGCCGGCACGGACAGGGTCAGCCGGTCGATCTGGCCCCCGTACAGTTGGCGGGTCTCGTTGGCGACCACGGTGAGGTACACGGTGAGCGCCTCGGCGCCGGTGACCTCACGGTGCTCCAGCCACATGGCGGCCTGGGCGTCGACGGCCCGGCGTGGCCCGTCGATGTACCGCCGCGGCATGGCCCGTTTACGTACCTCGGACGGGGTGCCGACCAGGAATCCCTCGTCCGCCAGACACACCGACGACGGCCAGCTGGTCGCCCCGCTGGCCGGCTCCTTGACCAGGGTCGTCTGGTCGGCGACGACCAGCGCCACCCGGGTGCCCGAGGTGCCGACATCGACCACCATGATCGGCTCGGTCATGTTCCCGCCCTCACCACAGCAGTCCGGCGATTGATCGTCCTGGAAGTTCCGGGACAGTGTCCGTGAGTGCCGCCGTCACGTCCACCCTGGGCGATGTGCGCGGTACGCCACGGACAGGGGTGAACGTAACGGAAACTGGTCGCGTTGGTGGACCCGCCCCCGTGTGTTCGGTCACCAACTGCGATCGTCGCTGCTGGAGCGGCTAGACTCGGCGACTGCGAAGGGGAGTAGCTCCCAACATCGCGGTCGACACACTGGTGCTGCGCACCCGGCTGCGGCGACCCGGCGGTACGTCGGGTGGGCGAGACCTTCGACCCAGGCTTCAGCAGCCGGGTCGAGGTCCGCGTGCCACGATCCGGCCCCGACCGGATGAGAGGCACCATGGACGGCTTCCTTGCCGCGACCGCGATCAGCTTCGGCGTGATCTTCGTAGCCGAGCTGGGCGACAAGTCACAGCTGATGGCGTTGACCTTCGCCACCCGATTCAGGACCTGGCCGGTGCTGGTCGGTATCACTGCTGCCACCGCCGTCGTGCACCTGGTGTCGGTCGCCCTCGGGTACGGCCTCGGTGTGGCCCTGCCCACCGGCTGGATCGCGCTGGCCGCCGCGCTGGCGTTCATCGGGTTCGGCTTCTGGACGCTGCGCGGCGACACCCTCACCGACGAGGAGTCCCGCCGGGCGCAGCGGACCACCAGGACGGCGGTGATCGCCGTGTTCACCGCGTTCTTCCTCGCCGAGCTGGGGGACAAGACGATGCTGGCGACGATCACGTTGGCCACCCGGCACGGCTGGTTCGGCACCTGGCTCGGCTCCACGCTCGGCATGGTCGCGGCCGACGCACTGGCCATCGTGGTGGGCCGGCTGCTCGGCAGGCGGCTTCCCGAACGGGTGATCGCGTACGGGGCGGCCGCGCTGTTCTTCGTGTTCGGCTGCTGGCTGCTGGTCGAGGCGGTCGTCGAACTGGCCGGCTGACCCAGCGCGCGCCGGCTGGCCGGCTGATTCGGCGCACGCAGTGGTCGGCCGTGTGCACGGCAACACGCGTACCGACGGCCGGTTCTGGGTACCTTGAGTGGTATGCAGCACTTCACGATCGCCACCGTCGCTGAGCAGAGCACCGATTTCCGCCGGGTGCTCTGGACCGGTGAGCATTCCCAGCTTGTGATCATGACCATTCCGCCGGACGGCGAAATCGGCGAGGAGGTCCACGAGGACATCGACCAGATCCTCACCTTCGTCAGCGGTGTCGGCGAAGCGCTGGTGGCCGGCGAGCGGCGGGCCGTCGCCGCCGGGGACCTGGTCGCCGTGCCGGCCGGCACCAAACACAACTTCGTCAACACCGGTCCCAATCCACTGGTGCTCTACACCGTCTACGGCCCGCCGGAGCACGCCGACGGTGCGGTACACCACACCAAGGAGGAGGCGGACGCGGCGGAGGAGTCCGGCCAGGACGAGCCGCCCACGTCGTGACGGCGGCCTCCGCCGGGTACCTCGGCCACCCGCCGGCGGGGCCGGTTCAGCCCTCCGTCGCCCCGTTGAGCAGTGACGGATCGCGTCGGATCAGCTCCGCCAGGCGGGCCGCTGGACCGTCCTGGGTGGGCTGTCCGCGTGGCGGCCACTCCGGTGGACGCCCGGCGGTCGGCACCCCGGGCGCCGCCGGGTCGCCGGACGGCGGGTTCGGCCCGACCGCAGGCGTACCGCCGTCGACCGTCACCTGCACCCGGCCGTCCCGGTTGCCGACGGTGAGCTGCACGGCCTGACCGCCGTGGGCGAGGTGGACCGTGGCGGTCAACCCAGGGTGGCGCTCCACCACCTGCCGGACCGCCGCAGCGATCTCGTGCGCCGCCGACGCCGTCCGGTCGTTGCCCTGGCTGACCCGCTTCTGCAGCTGGTCGCGTCGGGCGAGCCGGGCGAGCGCGTCGTCCAGGTCACCACGCATCTGTCCTCCTCTGCTACCACCTCAGGATGGCTGACTCCGTACCGCTCGGTCCAGCGCCCGGTCCAGGACCACCAGCAGGGCGTCTCGGACCGACAGCCGGTCGCGGGCGTCGTACGCGACGACCGGAACGGCCGGGCCGGTCGCCAACGCCCACTTGACCTCGTCAATGCTATGACCAAGGCGGCCGTGGAAGGTATTTACTCCCACCACGAACGGCAGCCCGGCCCGTTCGAAGTAGTCAACGGCGGGGTAGCAGTCGTCCAGGCGTGAGCTGTCCACCACGACCAGTGCGCCCAACGCCCCCCGGGCCAGGTCGTCCCACATGAACCCGAAGCGGGTCTGACCCGGGGTGCCGAACAGATACAGCTTCAGACTCTGGTCGATCGTGACACAGCCGAAGTCCATCGCGACGGTCGTGGTGGTCTTGCCGGACTCTGGGCCGGGGTCGTCGACCCCGACGGAGACGGCGGTCATCTCCGCCTCGGTGGTCAGCGGGACGATCTCGGAGATGGCCCCGACGGTGGTGGTCTTGCCCACCCCGAAGCCACCCGCCACGACGATCTTGACCGGGATCGGCGCGGTCCGGGGTGGGGCGCGGTGCCGGGCTGTCGGGGGCGGTCCGGCGGTCGGCCGGTCAGGAGATGGCACGTAGTCCACGGATCACTCGCAGGATGGTGTCGGCATCGGCAGGGGCGTCGACGTCGGGTACGTGGACGTCGAGATGGGCGGAGGCGCGCAGATCGCCGACGAGCACCCGGGTCACCCCCAGGTGCAGCCCCAGCCGGGCGGAGAGTTCCGCGACGGAGATCGGGTCGGCGGCGAGCGAGATGATCGCCCGCAGTTCAGGGGCGAGGCCGGATCCCGAGGGGCCGGGGTCGAAGGGGTCCGGAACCCGCGCGGTCACCTGCGTCTCCAGGTTGATGTCCGGGTCCGCCCCGGTTACCCGACCGGCGGTCAGCACGAACGGCCGCAGCG
Organism: Solwaraspora sp. WMMA2059; assembly: GCF_027497315.1. Taxonomy (GTDB): domain Bacteria; phylum Actinomycetota; class Actinomycetes; order Mycobacteriales; family Micromonosporaceae; genus Micromonospora_E. The sequence goes on from NZ_CP114908.1 coordinate 924,756, forward strand.
TCGTCGCCGCGGCGTCGCCGTCCGACCGGTCCGGCACGCCGCCGTCGGACCCGCCGACGCCGGGCGGACCCCCGCCCGCCGCCGGGGTGTCACCCGACGGCGGGGTACGCAGGTAGGGGCGGATGCGCGGCTGCGGATCGACCGGCTCGTCCGCCCCGTACGGCGGTCGGGTCACGACTGGACGGAGTTCTTCAACTCGGCGATCAGCCGGGGAGTGAGCGGGCCACCGGCGCGCCCGGCGAACAGGGTCATCTCGTAGGCGACCGTGCCGAGGCTGGCCGAGCGGTCGGCGATCACCCCCAGCACCGACCCGGAGCTGATCGAACTGACCAGCAGGTAGCCGTCGGCCATGTCCACCACCACCCGGTTCAACGTGCCGAGCGAGTACCAGTTCGCCGCACCACCGGCCAGACTGGTCATGCCGGACACCACCGCCGCCAGCCGCTCGGCATTGGCCCGGTCCTGAATCGCGGACATGGCCATCAGCAGTCCGTCGGAGGAGACCGCGATGGCTTCGCGGACACCGGCGGTGCTGGAGGTGAACGAGTCCAGCAACCAGTTGAAGGTCTGCGCTTCGGCGCTCAGCGAGCCGCTGCCATTGCCGGCCGGGGTCGTCGGGCGTTCCGCGGTGTCCGGCGTGTAGGGACTGTTCATCCGTTGGTTCCTTTGCTGCCGTGCTGGAAGGTGGTGGTGATCTCGGTGAGCGCGCGCTGAACGCCCGTCTCGAACTCGTCCAGGGACTCCTTGGCCTGCTGCGGGTCCGGCGGCCAGGGCTGGCCCTTGCCGGGGGATGCGCTGGCCGGGGGCGGGTCGGGCAGGCTCGCGCCGGGCACCCGCTGGGTGAGGCGGTCCGACCTGGCGACCGTCGGGTCCTGCGCCACCTCCCGCTGCGCCCGCCGTACCCCGGCCTCGAACTCCTCCAGCAGTGCCCGTGCGGCGACCGGGTCGGCCGGTGCGTCGCTGAGCGCCGCCGGTCCGCCGCCGACCGGGTGCTGGGCACCGGGAACGCGTTGCCGCAGCGGCCCACGTCCCACCGGCTCGGCGGTGGGGGCTGCCGCCGGCTGATCCGGTGCCCTGGCTGGTTCGGCCGGCGTGCCGGTCGCTGGCGTACCCGTGCCGGCCGCAGTGGTGTCGGAGCCGGCGGCCGGGGCACCGGCCCCGGCCGCTGCGGTGCCGAACGCGTTCCACGGGGTTCCGGTGCCGAGCGACCGGGTGGCCCGCTGCACCGCCGACGAGTCGAAGCCAGCGCCGGAGCCGTCCGGCACGCCGGTGCGGACGCTGGCCCGGGCGACGGTCCGTTCCAGACGGGGTCCGCCGGGGGCCGCCGGCGTCACGGCCGTCGGCCTGTCTCCGGACGGACCGTCTCCGGGCGGACCGCCCGGTGCGGTGCCAATCAGCACGGCGTTGGCGGGGACCGTGCCGGGCAGCGGCGCGATGGTGGGCGCGACCGCTGGTGGCCGGCCGGTGGGACCGGTGGCCACGGCCCGTCCAGGGGCGCCGGTGGCCGGCACGATCAGGTCCGGTCCCAGGTCGACCGTCACCGTGACCCCGCCGCCCGGCGTTGCGGTCAACTCGACGGCCATCGCATGCCGGCGGGCGAGTCGGCCGACCACGAACAGGCCGAGGACCTCGGTCGGTACCAGGTCGAGCCGTTCCCGTCGGGTCAGCCGGGCGTTCTCCTCGGCCAGTCGTGCCGGGGACAGCCCGAGCCCACGGTCGATGACGCTGACCCGCAGGCCGTCGTCGAGCGGTCCGGCGGCCACGGTCACCCGGGTGTGCGGTGGGGAGAAGACGGTGCCGTTCTCCATCAGCTCGGCCAGCAGCAGCACCAGGTCGGCGATGACCGACGGCTGCAGGGCGTACCCGGCCGGTGCCTGCACGTCGACCCGGGTGTACTCCTCGATCTCGCCGAGAGCGAGCCGGATGACGTCGGAGACCGGCAGCGGGGCCATGTGCTCCTCGGCGCCGGTCGCCCCGGAGAGCACCACCAGGCTGCCGGCGTTGCGCCGCAGCCGGCTGGAGACGTGGTCGAGCCGGTAGAGATGCTGCAGCCGGCGCGGGTCGGTCTCCTCCCGCTCCAGCCGGTCGATGATCGCCAACTGGCGGCTCACCAGGTTCTGGGTCCGCCGTCCGACGTGGCCGAACATCTGCGCCACGTTGCGTCGGCTCGACACCTGTCGTTCGACGAGCCGGGCGGCGGTCTGCTGTACCCGTTCGAAGGCGCGGGCCAGATCGCCGATCTCGTCGGTGGCGGAAACCTCGACCGGGTCGAGGCGCACCGGGTCGGGGCGTTCCGACTCGTCATCGGCCACCCGTACCAGCTCCGCCTCGGCGATCCGGGCGACACGGTCGGCCGAGGAGGTGAGCCTGGCCAGCGGCTGGGCGACCGACCGGGCCACGTACAGACTCAACGCGACGACCGCCAGCAGGACCAGCAGCGCACCAGCCACCACGCTGTACGCGATGAACAGGATCTGTTCCTGCCGTCGGGTCACGTCGACTGTGACGTCGATGACGATCTTGCGTTCGACGAACCGGCCGAGGGCGATCAGCGATTCCAGGGCCGGGAACAACGTGGTTACGGACAGGCCGGCCAACGCTTGGGTCGGGTCGACTGTGAAGCCGTCCTGCGCGCCGGCCTGGGAGGTGGCGGTGAACCCGCTGCCGAGCCGCTGGTCGAGTGCCTCCTCGACCAGGCTGTAGAGGGCCACCTGATCGGCGGTGGCGAATCGGCTGAACCGGGCGGCGTTCTCCTGCGCGGCGACCAGGCTCATCGCGTACCGGGTGGCGGACTGCGGATCGCGGGATCCGACCACCAGCAGCATGTGAGTCGCTCCGGCGCTGATCGCGGCATCCAGCCGCAGCGCGGCGTCCAACGCTACGATCTGGCGTCCCTCAGGGGTGGCGACGTCGGCCGAGTCGACCAGCTTCAATCCATCGATCAACCGCTCGATGAGATCGCCGTACGTGGTCATCACCTGATCGCTGGTTGCCGTGCGGTCGCGTACCGCGGACCGGACCTCAGCGAGGTCGTCGACAGCGTCGACCGCTGCGGCCAGTTCGGTGCCGAGGTGGTCACCCAGCTCCGCCCGGAGGTCGGCGACCCGGTCGGTGACGGCCGCCTCCTGCAACACCAGTCGGGACCGATCCACGCTGTCCAGCAGGTAGCCGATCGCCAGCAGACGCTCCTGCTGCAGGTCCTGGGCGAGCGAGCCGATCTGGCCGCCGGTCTGCACGGTGCGGACCGTGTCGGCGGCTCGGCCGGCCAGCGCGGCGCGGTCGATCACGATCGGCACCGCCAGGGCAGCGACCGCGATCAGCGGGATCATGACCAGCAGGGCCAGTTTTCCCCGGATCCGGAGCCTATCGAGCAGCAACGGTCGGCCCCCATCGTCCGGTGCCCGGGTCGGCGGTGCCGGCGGGGGCGCCGCCGTGCGCCGTCGGGTCGAGTTTCGGCCAGCGGGTCGGCTGGTCCGCCGTGTCGGGACCGGGCTCAACCGGTTCCAACGGCTGGCCGACCCCGACATGGCCGCCACTGCCGGCACCGGGGCGACCGGGCTGAACGAGGTAGGCGATGACCATCGGGGCTACGGCCAGAGCGAAGGCCACCACCAGGGCGCCGACCGAGACCCACTGGCTGCGTTGCAGGGTGCTGATCCGGTCGGTGATCAGATTGTCCAGCTCGGCCAGCATGGTGCCGGTGAGTTCGGCCGCCGCCACCTGGGCATCGACCCGGAGCCCGACGAGGGGATCCAGGTCGGGCAGCGCTGCCCCGCCGCCCGGCCCGGCGGACCCGTCGCCCGAGACGACATCCGCGGGTTTCAGCGCGGCGGCGGCCGCGGCAATGGTGTCCATGCTGCGCCGGAACCGGTCGACCTGGGTGAGCAGGTTGCTGCTCATCGTCCGGCTGTCGGTGCTCTCCACCGCGGCCTGGACGTTGTCGGCCAGGTCGCCTGCGGGGGAGAGCACGTCGCCGACCGCGCTGATCAGTTCGACCAACGCCAGTGGCCGGTCCTGCGCCGGTCGGGTCGGCAGCAGCACCGCGAGATCCGCGAAGCGTCCGGTGGCGACGATCGCCTCCGGCAACTCTTCGGCCGCGCCGTCCTGCAGGTGGTAGGCGTCGCCTTCCGGGTCACGCGTCAGGTTCGAGCTCTCCCGGATCCTGTCGTACTGGGCCAGCAGCAGGTCGGTGGCCTGGCGGTACGCGTCGAAGGCTTCGGTCGGCCGGCTGAACTGCCGACCCGACAGGGATTCCACGGCGGAGCGCAGCGTCGCCCACCGTTGCTGGGCTCGTAGCGACGCGCCGATCCGCTGGTCGACCTCGGTGACCGCATCGAGGGCCCGAAGCAGCGCCTCGTCGTTGACCGGCTGACCGGCGACGGCAGCTGACTGCGCGTCGACCAGGGCCACGGTCAACTCGTTGAGCGCGCCGAGATACGCCACACCCTCGCGTTCGCGTTCGGCGAAGGCGATGTCCGCCGAGGTGCCGCGCCACAACTGGGTGAACAGCACACAGATCGGCACGAGCATCAATACGGTGATGACTGATCGGAGCAACGCCCCGTCGAGCCATCGCTTTCGGCCTACGGCGTCCTGTCCGGGTCGCCGTGCGGCATCGTGTGCGGGTTGCATCGCCCACCCCTCTGGCGGTAGCAGCAAAAACGGCGGACAGCGTCGAGTGCGCAGGATCGCGTCGTTCGTGCGGCCCACCGGCAGGGAAAGATAGATGTCCTGCCGGCGGGCCGGAACCATCCGTGAGGACGCCAGTTGCGCACCGTACGGTCGACTCGACCCACCGTGAGAAGGTGGCTACGAACAGTGAGAATCTGTTGATCAGTAACCGTTTTCTGTCTTATATGCAGCTTATGTCGTAATCAACGGCATCTGCGGGTGGTCAGCCGAATGGGTATTGGTATCGGGCAGACTGTCGGATCGGCGTTGGTCGACGCGGCTCCCCTACTATCGGGTAACTGCTAATCGATCGGACCGCCGACCGGCGGAGCCTCGCCTTCGCCCAGCAGATCGAGCACCAGCGCTGCGGTCCAGCTGAATGCCGCCGAGCCGACCCCGTCGCCGGTCTCCGGGTGGAAATACTCGTAGTAACCGGACCGGCGAACCAGTTCCAGCATCGCGTCACGCAGAGTTTCGGCCTGATCCAGATGGCCATGCTCACGAAGTCCCCGACGGAGCAGCCAGTTGATATTGATCCACACCGGTCCGCGCCAGTACCGCACCGGGTCGAAGTCGACGGCGGCCCGGTCGTAGCTGGTCACCGGCATCGACGCTGACAGCCCGAACCGGTGCGACTCGGCCGTAGCCACGAGCGCCGCGACCCGGTCGGGCGGTAGGCCGGGCAGGATCAGCGGGACCAGTCCGCTCACGCAGCGTGCCGGGCTGAGCCGTCCGGTCCGGACGTCCCGGGCGTGGTACATGCCGGTCCGCGGATCCCACAGTTGGTCGTCGACGGCCCGGGTGATCCGCGCGGCGCGGTCCAGGTGGACCGCTGGATCTGCGCCGACCACGGCGGCGATCCGGGCGAGCGCGTGTTCGGCGGCGGCCAGCAACGCGTTGAAGGTCGGACACTCGACCACGAAGTCGTGTCGGGCGGCCAGCTCGTCGTCCCGGTAGCCGCCGTCGCGGTACGCCAGTGCCAGCGCGACGAACCGGGCGTAGTCCTCATCGGTCGGCCGGTGGGACGCTGCGGCCACCCGGTTGTCATGCCGCTGCCGCCCGACGAGCACGCCGAGGTCGGCCGGTACGGCGGACAGCGCCGCATCCCAGGCCGGGCTGTTGTCCAGGCCGGACTCCCAGGGGTGCACGATGCTGGCCAACCCGTCCCCGCCGACGTCGCGACTGCTCGACAGGTAGTCCTGAGCGGCGACCAGCCGTGGGTAGAACCAACGCAGCTCGGCTTCCGCCTGCGGCCCCGGTGCCCGTTGGTAGATCTCCCAGATGGCGACGGCGTGGGCGGGCGGCTGGACGATGCCGGTGCCGTCCGGGTGCCCGGGGCGGCGCAGCGGTACCTGCCAGAATCCCGGTCCGGGGAAGTAGTCGCGTTCGGCGACGTCCGGGTCGAAGACGATGTGCGGGACCCGTCCGTCCGGCCACTGCGCCAGGAACAGGCTGCGCAGGTCGTGCCAGGCCCGATCGGGGTCGATCCGGGCCAGGCCGATCGCGATGAACGCCGCGTCCCAGCTCCACTGGTGCGGGTAGAGGGTGCGCGACGGCACGGTGTGGTTGCGCGACCAGTTGGCGTCGAGCACGGCTCTGGCCATGTGCCACAGGTCGGCGGGCGTGCGTTCGGTGAGTTGTTCGGCCGGTAGCCGGTCCGTGACCGGGATGCTCGCGATGGCCGTGTGGGCGGTGCTGATACTGCTCATTCTTCCGTCCTGGTCAATCTCCCGCCGGGCCGTCGGCCAGGCAGAAACCACCGCCAGCGGTGGGGTGGTAACGACGAATGTACGCGCGGTGAACAGCATGTGCCCTTGTCGCAGACGGCGGTAGGGTCTGTCGGCTACCGGACGATGAGTCGTCCGGTCAAGGAATACGTGCAGGTTGAAGGGGGTAGGCGGGGAGGATGGCAACGCATGGTGAGCAACCTGTGGCAACCTTGCCGTCCGGGATCGGGATGCCGCTGCTCGGGTTCGGCACCTGGCAGGCGTCGGGCGACGCCGGGTACCGGGCGGTCCGAGCGGCATTGGACGCCGGCTACCGGCACGTCGACACCGCCACGATGTACGGCAACGAGGCCGAGGTCGGCCGGGCGATCAAGGACAGCGGAATCGCCCGGGACGAGATCTTCGTCACCACCAAGCTGCCACCCGATCGGGTCGGGCGGGAGGCGGAGACGCTGGCCGTGAGCCTGGCCGCGCTGGGCACCGAGTACGTCGACCTGTGGCTGATCCACTGGCCTCCGGCCGGCGGTGCCGGCGTGCCGACCTGGCGCGAGTTCGTCGCCCACCGGGACACCGGTGCGGTGCGGGCGATCGGTGTCTCCAACTACGGCCTCGACCAGATCGACGAGCTGACCGAGCGGACCGGGGTGGTGCCGGCGGTCAACCAGGTGCCGTGGGCGCCGGCGATGCACGATCCGCGTACGGTGGCCGAGCACCGTGACCGCGGGGTGGTGCTGGAGGGGTACAGCCCGTTCAAGAACACCGACCTCGACGACCCGGTGCTGGTGCGGGTCGCCGCGGCCCACCGGGTGAGCGCCGCCCAGGTGGTGCTGCGCTGGCACATCCAGCACGGCATCGTGGTGATTCCCAAGTCGGTCACTCCGGAGCGGATCCGCGGCAACGCCGACGTCTTCGGCTTCACCCTCTCCGCCGAGGAGATGGCCACAGTCGACGCCCTGCGCGACTGAGACCACGACACCCCGGGCGGTGCGGGCCGGCCGCGGAGGGGGCCTCACCCCCCGCCGAGGCCGGCCCCGGCGTTCGCGGATCAGCCGGTGGTGCAGGTGGTGCCGTTGAGGGCGAAGCTGCTCGGTGAGGAGTAGTTGCCGCTGTAGCTGGCCTGGTAACCGAACGAGGTGGTCGCCCCCGGCGCCAGCGTGCCGTTCCAGCCCACGTTCCGGGCGGTCACCGACGATCCGCTCTGGGTGACGGTGGCGTTCCACGAGTTGCCGACCGTCTGCCCGGCCGGCAGCTGGTAGGCCAACGTCCAACCGTTGATGGTGCCACCACCGGTGTTGGTGACGCGTACGTCGGCGGTGTAGCCGTTGTTCCAGGTGTTCGCCGTGTAGCTGACCCGGCACCCGCCACCACCGGGCGGCTGACTGGTCGGCGGGGCGGTGGTCGGCGGGGCGGTGGTCGGCGGGGCGGTGGTCGGCGGGGCGCCGCCGGTGGAGACCGAACCGGAAAAGGAGGTCACCCCGAGGCCGACGCCGCCGTTCCACGGCTCGAAGCCGGCCTGGACGCTGGTCAGGTACCAGGAGTTGGTGATTTGCCCTCGGGCCCGGACGTCGGCGATGAAGTCGAGCACGTTGAAGCTCCAACTGGTGATCGACGACGGGGCCAGGTAGGACACCACGTTGTTGGAACCGTTGCTGCCGGTCCAGACCTGCCAGTTGCGGCCGGCGACGGTGGCGTTGCCGACCGGCGAGCCGATCGGCTGGATGGAGCCCTGCCGGTGGAACCAGATCATGATCTCCATCTGGCTGACGCCGTTGGTGCGCGGGGTCGGGTCGAGCCAGATGTCGTACGAGGCGTTGTACGTCCCGTTACCGACGTACCGGTAGTTGATGCTGGTCGGCGCGTTGCTGATCCGGCTGACCTGGATCGGCAGGTTGGTGCCGGGAGAGCAGTTGGTGTAATGGCAGCCGTAGAAAATCGACGGGTACGACACCGGCGCGCCATTGGTCGGCGAGCTGCCCTGCTGCGAGGTCACCGAGAAGCCGGTGTCGGTCACGTTGATGCACTGTTCGGCGGTGGTGCCCCAGCGGTTGTTCTGCACCACGTAGCGGCCCTGAATGGTGGTGCTGCCGTATTGTTCGCAGATTCGCGTGTCGGCCTGGGCTGGTGTGGCGGCGACCACGGTGACGAGGCCGCCGGTGAGCAGCAGGACGGCTGCGGCGGCGGCGCGGATCGGACGTCGCATGGTTCTCCTTGTGTCCGTGGAGACGGCGGGTAGGAACCAACGTCGCGGGAGCGCTCCCATGATGGTAGATCACATCGACATGTATGAAAAGAATCAGCGGGAGATCAGCCCGCGGGCGGCGGCCACCTGGTCGGCGGCGGCCCGCAGTGCCTCGACCATCCGGGCCTCGCCGGCGGCGTCGATCCGGGTCGCTGGGACGGACAGGCTGATCGCGTCGGCGGCCGGCCGCCGCAGTGGCATCGCCATCGCCAGGCAGACGATCCCCTCAGCGTTCTCCTCCCGGTCGACGGCCCAGCCCTGGGCGCGGACCTCGGCCAGCGCGGCGTGCAGGGTGGCCGGGTCGGTGATGGTTCGCCGGGTCATCCGGCGCAACGGCCAGCTCAGCAGTTGGTCGACGACGTCGTCCGGATGTTCGGCGAGCAGCGCCTTGCCCAGTGCGGTGGCGTGCGCCGGCAGGTGTCGGCCGATCGCGCTGTACAGCCGCAGCGGGTGCACCGACTCGCGCTTGGCCAGGTAGACCACGTGCGGGCCGTCCAGCCGGCCGAGATGGACGGTCTCACCGAACTGCCCGGCCAGCGCGTCGAGCACGCCGTCCAGCAGGCTGACCGCGTTGTCGGCGGCCAGGTACGCCGCGCCCACCTGCAGCGCCCGTACGCCGAGGCCGAACCGGGTGCCGGTGGGATCGGTCTCCACCCAGCCACGGTGCATCATCGTGCGCAGAATTCCGTGCAGGCTGCTCTTCGGGATCTGCAGGACCCGTGTCAGTTCGCCGAGGGACCGGCGGTCAGGGGTGGCGGCCAGCGCCTCCAGCACCTCCAACGTCCGGCCGGCGGACTTCACCGGCTGGAAACCCTCCTGCGCCGCCATGGCGGTCACTCTAACCAGCGTCGCACCCGGTTGACAGCGATGTACCGCCGAGTATGGTCACGTACGTGACCGATGTTCATGATGCTGAACGTGAGTCGGCCGGTCGCGAGGCCGACCGGGGCGCGCACCACGGCGGCGACGTCGTCTCGGTGATTGGCGCGGGGCGGATTCTTCCGGTGGTCGTCCTGGCTGATCCGGCCGGCGCCGCGCCACTGGCCGAAGCGCTGCTCGCCGGCGGACTGCGTACCGCCGAAGTGACCTTCCGCACCCCGGCGGCGGCGGACGCCATCGCGGCGATGGCCGGGCACCCCGGCATGCTGGTCGGCGCCGGCACCGTACTCACCGTCGAGCAGGTGGACCGGGCCGTCGACGCCGGTGCCCGATTCGTGGTAAGCCCTGGCTTCGGACCCGCCGTCGTCCGTCGCTGCCAGGAGCTCGACCTGCCGGTTTTCCCCGGGGTGTCCAGCGCCACCGAGATTCAGATGGCCCTCGACGCCGGGCTGGACACGGTCAAGTTCTTCCCGGCCGAACAGCTCGGCGGGGTGGGCATGGTCTCGGCGCTCGCCGCGCCGTTCAGGTCGGTGCGGTTCATCCCGACCGGCGGGGTGAGCCCCGGCAACGTCGCGGACTACCTGGCCCACCCGGCGGTCCTCGCCGTCGGCGGCACCTGGATGGTCGCCCCCCGCCTACTCGACGCCGGCGACTGGGCCGAGGTGACCCGGTTGACCGCCGCCGCGGTCGCCGCCGCCCGCGCCGCCGACTGACCCGCCAGCCCGCGCCGCCGACTGACCCGCCCGACCTCGACCAGGACCGGTCCGACCTTTGACTGAGGAGTCGTGAGATGGCCGAACAGCACCCCGCCGACCGTGCCCCGCTGCACCCCCGGCCGGCCACCGAGTGCCGCTACGACCTTGTCTCGCTCGGCGAGGTCATGCTGCGGCTGGATCCGGGGGAGGGACGGGTGCGCACCGCCCGCAGCTTCCGGGCCTGGGAAGGCGGTGGCGAGTACAACGTCGCGCGGGGCCTGCGCCGCTGCTTCGGCCTGCGTACCGCAGTTGTCACCGCGTTCGCCGACAACGAGGTCGGTCGCCTGCTGGAGGATCTGGTGCTGCAGGGCGGCGTCGACACCGCGTACGTGCGCTGGCTGCCGTACGACGGGATCGGCCGGACCGTCCGCAACGGGCTCAACTTCACCGAGCGCGGCTTCGGGGTGCGCGGCGCGGTCGGCACCTCCGACCGGGGCAACAGCGCGGCCAGCCAGCTACGCCCCGACGACGTCGACTGGGACCACCTGTTCGGCACCCTCGGCGTGCGTTGGCTGCACACCGGCGGCATCTACGCGGCCCTGTCGCAGACCACACCGGACACGATCGAGGCGGCGATGACGGCCGCCCGCCGGCACGGCACGATCATCTCCTACGACCTGAACTACCGGCCCAGTCTCTGGAAGGCGGTCGGTGGACAGTCCCGGGCGCAGGAGGTCAACCGGCGGCTGGCCGGCTACGTCGACGTCATGATCGGCAACGAGGAGGACTTCACCGCGAGTCTCGGGTTCGCCGTACCGGACACCGATGAGCGCCTCACCGAACTGGAGGTCGCCAACTTCCAGCGGATGATCACCGAGGTGACCGGGGCGTACCCGAACTTCAAGGTGGTGGCGACGACGCTGCGTACGGTGCGTTCCGCGACGGTGAACGACTGGGGTGCGGTCGCCTGGTCGGCACCGACCGGTTTCGTGTCCGCCACCCACCGGCCGGGCCTGGAGATCCTGGACCGGGTCGGCGGCGGCGACAGCTTCGCGTCCGGCCTGGTCTACGGCCTGTTGGAGCTGGGCGACCTGGCGGTCGCGGTGGAGTACGGTGCCGCGCACGGAGCGCTGGCGATGACCACCCCCGGAGACACCTCGACGGCCAGCCTCAAAGAGGTGGCGGCGCTCGCCGGTGGCGGTGGGGCAAGGGTGCAGCGCTGAGGGTCCCGCCGGCACCGGTAAGCCGTTAAGATTTCCACCAATGGATGTTGCCTGGCGCCGTGGCGGGTGGCATTCGCGTGGAGCGAACAGGGTGGGATGGGCCTACCGCGGGCAGCGTTGCTGGCAGTAGTCTCTTGGCTTCAATGAGTGTCTATTCCCCCGGAGGCGGCGCGGACCATGGCTCAACCACCCGTGCGCGTGCTCATCGTCGGTGCCAGCGTCGCCGGGCTGGCCGTCGCCCGAGCACTGCGGCTGGCCGGCATTCGGCCCGAGCTGGTGGAGAAGCTGGCACCGACTGTCGTCGCCGGTGCCGGGATCTTCCTACCCGGCAATGCCATCCGCGCGCTGCGTGAGCTCGGGCTGGACAATCCGTTGCGTCCGCTCGGCGCGGTGATCCGGCGGCAGCGATTCCTCGACGCCACCGGAGCCGAGCTGTGCTCGGTCGATCTGGAACAGCTGTGGCAGGGGGTCGGGCAGTGCCGGGCGCTGCCCCGCGCGGACCTGCACCAGGTGCTGCTCACCGGCGCCGGCGGGGAGGTGCGGTACCACACCGAGGTGTGCGACGTGGAGGTCGGTGACGAGACCACCAAGGTCGCCTTCGGTGATGGCTCCTACGCCGAGTACGACCTGATCGTCGGCGCGGACGGGCGCCGGTCTGCGGTCCGTCGACTCGCCGAGATCGGCGGCGCGCCGCACCCGGTCGGCCAGATCGCCTATCGCAGCGTGGTCAGTGGCGGTCCGGAGATCACCGAGTGGACGGCACTGCTCGGGCAACGGTCCGGCATCGCGCTCGCCCCGATGGGCTACGGCCGGGTCTACCTCTACGCCGACGAGCCGTTGCCGGCCGGCTCCGCCCCGCCCGCCGACCCGTTGGTCCGGCTCCGCCAGCTCCTCGGCGACTACGGTGGGCCGGTGCGAGCGGTCCTCGACGCGGTGGAGAAGGTGCAGGTGGCCGTCACCGACGAGGTGGAGCTGAGCGGCTGGTCCCGGGGCAACGTGGTGCTCGTCGGGGACGCCGCCCACGCGACCGCGCCGACGCTGTCCCAAGGGGCGGCGATGGCGTTCGAGGACGCGCTGGTCCTGGCCGAGGAGCTGCGTGCCGCGCCGTCGGTCGTCGAGGCGCTCGCCAGGTACGAGAGCCGGCGTCGGCCGCGTACCCAGTGGGTCCTGGACCGGACCCGGGACCGGGACCGGACCCGCGACGTCGCCCCGGCCCTGCGCGACCCGGTGCTGCGCGCCAAGGGCGGCACGATCTTCCAGGAGCACTACCGGTTGCTCGTCGACCCGGTGTGACTCGACCCGGTGTGACTCGACCCGGTGTGAACCGCCCGGCGGCCCGCAGCCGTCCGGGCACCCGGCGTGCGGACCGGCGGTGAACGGGGACTATCCTGCCTGCGAGGCACGGCCAGCGGATCATCAACCCGGGCGCCGTGGGATTGACGAGAACCGGAGGCCATTCGTGACCACCGTCGCACCGAAGCCGATCGCCAGCCGGCCCTTCCCGGTCCGCAGGCCGGTCCGCGGCTCGGCCATGGCGCGGCTGCTGCGCACGACCGACGCGAAGCAGATCGGGATCATGTACATGATCACCGCCTTCGCGTTCTTCATGATCGGTGGCCTGATGGCCCTGATCATGCGTGCGGAGCTGGCCCAGCCGGGGATGCAGTTCCTCTCCCCGGAGCAGTACAACCAGCTGTTCACCATGCACGGCACGATCATGCTGTTGTTCTTCGCGACGCCGATCGTGTTCGCCTTCGCCAACTACGTTACGCCGATCCAGATCGGTGCGCCGGACGTTTCCTTTCCCCGGCTGAACAGCTTCGCCTACTGGCTGTACCTGTTCGGTGGCACCTTGGCGATGGGTGGCTTCCTCACCCCGGGCGGCGCCGCCGACTTCGGCTGGTTCGCGTACACCCCGCTGAGCAGCGTCGAACACTCCCCGGGCGTCGGCGCCAACATGTGGATCGTCGGACTGGCGATCTCCGGTCTGGGTACCATCCTCGGCGCGGTCAACATGATCACCACGATCCTGACCCTGCGCGCGCCGGGCATGACCATGTTCCGGATGCCGATCTTCACCTGGAACATCCTGGTCACCAGCCTCCTGGTGATCATGGTCTTCCCGCTGCTGGCCGCCGCGCTGTTCGCGCTCGCCGCCGACCGGATGCTCGGTGCCCACGTGTACGCGCCGGAGACCGGTGGGCCACTGCTGTGGCAGCACCTCTTCTGGTTCTTCGGCCACCCCGAGGTGTACATCGTCGCGCTGCCGTTCTTCGGTATCATCAGCGAGATCATCCCGGTCTTCGCCCGCAAGCCGATCTTCGGCTACAAGGGCCTGGTGGCCGCGACGATCGCGATCGCCGCGCTGTCGATGAGCGTCTGGGCGCACCACATGTTCGCCACCGGCGCGGTGCTGCTGCCCTTCTTCAGTTTCCTGAGCTTCCTGATCGCCGTGCCGACCGGCATGAAGTTCTTCAACTGGATCGGTACCCTGTGGCGGGGGCAGATCAGCTTCGAGACGCCGATGCTCTGGTCGATCGGCTTCCTGGTCACCTTCCTCTTCGGCGGGTTGTCGGGTGTGCTGCTGGCCAGCCCGCCGATTGACTTTCACGTCTCGGACTCGTACTTCGTCGTCGCCCACTTCCACTACGTGCTGTTCGGCACGATCGTGTTCGCGGTGTTCGCCGGCATCTATTTCTGGTTCCCGAAGTTCACCGGACGGATGCTCGACGAGCGGCTGGGCCGGGTGCACTTCTGGCTGACCTTCGTCGGCTTCCACACCACCTTCCTGGTGCAGCACTGGCTCGGTGCCGAAGGCTTCCCCCGCCGGTACGCCGACTACCAGGCGATCGACGGCTGGACCACGCTGAACATGATCTCCACGGTCGGCTCGTTCGTCACCGGCATCTCCACCCTGCCGTTCCTGTACAACGTGTGGAAGTCGTACAAGACCGGACCGCTGGTCGAGGTCGACGACCCGTGGGGGCACGGGAACTCGCTGGAGTGGGCGACCAGCTGCCCGCCGCCGCTACGCAACTTCGACCGGATGCCCCGGATTCGCTCTGAGCGGCCGGCGTTCGACCTCAAGTTCCCGGAGCTGGCCGCCGGACACCACTCGGTCGCCGGGCCACCGGAGGGCGGTGCCAAGCCGTTGACCAGCGAGTCGGACGGCGGCGCCACGTACCAGGAGGACACCGCCAGCAACGTCGACCGGCGCTGACCCACCGGCTGGCACTACCCACGATCGGTCTACGACGCGGCCCCGGGCGCATTCCGCCCGGGGCCGCGTCGTGCCTCTGGGAGCCCGTCACCGCAGGCCGGCACCCGGTCCAGCATCGCCCGGCGGCGCAACTGCATGGCGACCATCGGCAGTGCCAGCAGCAGCCCCGCCGCGCCGATTGCCACGAAACCCCACGTCGGCGTACTGGCGTCGATCACCGCACCGGTCAGCGGCGCCCCGACGGCCATGCCCACGGTCATTGCCGAACCATGCAGGCCCATCGCCTCGCCGCGTACCGCCGCCGGGGCCAGCCGGGCGACCGCGTCGGACGTGGCGGCGATCGTCGGCGCGCAGAGCAGCCCGGCCGGGGCCAAGGCCAGCCCCAGCGTCCACCAGTTCCCGGCCCCGAGCCCGACCGGGACCGTGGCGGCGGCCAGCGCGACCATCAACCCGACCGGCGGCACCGCACGCCGGGTCGCTCCGTAGGCGAACCCGCCAACCAGTGAGTAGGCCCCCCAGCCGGCGAGCACGACGCTGGTCCAGACCAACTGGTCGCTCTCCCGCAGCGCGGAGATCAACGCCACGTCGGTGCCACCGAGCACCAGCGTCGACGCCGTGCCGACCGCGAGGACCCCGAGCAACTGCGGGGTCAGCCAGTCCCGGCGGGTGATCCGGACGCCCGCTCGGTCAGCTTCCTCGTGCCGGGCGCGGATCGGCGGGTCGACGACGAACAGCGCCAGCCCGGCGGCGACCAGGCCGGCGCCGACCGCGACCATCGCGATCCGGGGGGAGACCGCGGTGGCGAGCAGCACCGCGAGGGCCGGGCCGACCATGAAGGAAAGCTCGACCGACATCGAATCCAGGGCGTACGCCGGACGGCGCTGTTCCGCCGGGACCAGTGCGGCCAGCGACTGCCGGATCACCGAGAACACCGGCAGGCTGAGCAGGCCGGCGACGACCGCCGCGACCAGCAACGCGGGGTACGGCAGCGCCTGCGCCACGGCCCAGAAGACGCCCTGGGCGGCGGCCGAGACGGCCAGCACCGGACGTAGTCCACGCCGGTCGACCAGCCGGCCCAGCACCGGTGCGCCGATCGCGGCCCCGACGGTCAACGCGGTACCGGCCAGACCAGCCGCGCCGTACCCCCGGCCCTGGTCCAGCACGACGTACAGGGTCAGCGCCACTCCGGCGGCGGTGTTCGGCATCCGGGCCAGCACCGACAGGGCGAGCAGCCGGGCCACACCGGGCAGCGCGAGCGCCTGCCGGTAAGGAGTCAGGTTCATCAGTCGGTGTTACCTCCGGCCGGCATCATGCCCGCCGGGTACGACGCCGGCCAGCCGATATCCGCGCCGGCCAGCCCGACCTGCGGTCCGGCCCCGGCCGGCGCGGTCAGGCCGGTGGCCGGTCAGGCCGGGCGCAGTACCGGGGAGCCGGTCAACGTCACCCCGGCGGCCCGCATCGCGTCCATCGCCACCTCGGTGGTGTCCCGGGCCACCCCGGCGGTCAGGTCGAGCAGTACGGTGGTGTCGAAGCCGGCCCGAGCGGCGTCCAGCGCGGTCGCCCGTACACAGTGGTCGGTGGCGATGCCGACCACATCGACCCCGGTGATCCCGCGTTCCCGCAGCCAGTCGGCCAGGCCGATGCCGTCGTCGCTGTGGCCCTCGAAGCCCGAGTACGCCGCCGCGTGCCGGCCCTTGCGGAAGACCGCCTCGATCCGGTCGACGGCCAGCCCGGGATGGAACTCCTCCCCGCCGGTGCCCACCACACAGTGCGCCGGCCAGGTGTCGACGAAGTCCGGCGGGTCGCCGAAGTGCGCGCCGGGATCGACGTGGTAGTCCTTGGTCGCCACCACGTGCCGCCACCGCCGCTGCGGCGCCTCGGCGACGCTCCGGGAGATCGCCGCCGCCACGTCGGTGCCGCCGCCCACCGCGAGCGAGCCGCCTTCGCAGAAGTCGTTCTGTACGTCAACGATGATCAGTGCCCGGTGCATGGTCGTCGTCCTCCTGCTGCTGGCTCCTGAACGGTCGGTCACCGGTCGCGCCGGTCGCGGCCCGGCGGTCACTGCTCGGCTGGCACGACGGTCACCGGGATGGTCGGGTCACCGGCGGACAGCTTCAGCCCTTCCCACGGTATCGAGATCAGGCAGTGGCGCAGGTGCTCACGGGACTCGGCGATGGTCGGCCGGGCCAGTGGCTCGCCTGCGGCGACAAAGGACCGTTGCAGCACCCGGTCGCCGTTGGACCGGTCCGGCACCCCCTGCGAGACGACGATCTCCTCGGTGGCGGTGCCGGTCGGCTTGTGCCGGCGTACCGCCACCTTGCGGCCCCCGACGGTGGCCTTGTTCTCGGAGCGCTTGACCACCGGCCGGCCGTCGACCTCGACCAGCTTGTAGACCAGCCGGGCGGTCGGCGCGCCGGAGCCGGTCACCACGGCGGTGCCGGCACCGTACATGTCGACCGGCTCGGCGGCGAGCGAGGCGATCGCGTACTCGTCGAGATCACCGGAGACTATGATCTTGGTCTCGGTGGCGCCGAGCGAGTCGAGCAGCTCCCGGGACTGTTGCGCCAGGACCGACAGGTCGCCGGAGTCGATCCGGATCGCTCGCAGGTCCGGCCCGGCGACCTCGATCGCGTTGCGGATGCCCTGGCTGATGCTGTAGGTGTCGACCAGCAGCGTGGTGTCCCGTCCGAGCGAGGCCACCTGGGACGCGAACGCGGCCCGTTCGTCGTCGTGCAACAGGGTGAACGCGTGCGCCGAGGTGCCCGCCGTCGGGATGCCGTACCGGGCACCCGCAGCCAGGTTGGACGTCGCCGCGAAACCTGCCAGGTACGCGGCCCGGGCAGCCGCCACCGCCGCCTCCTCGTGGGTGCGCCGCGAGCCCATCTCGATCACCGGTCGGCCACGGGCCGCGGTCACCGCCCGCGCCGCCGCCGCCGCGATCGCGCAGTCGTGGTTCAGCACCGACAGCACCAGAGTCTCCAGCAGGACGCACTCGGCGAACGTGCCGGAGACGGTGAGGATCGGCGAGTTCGGGAAGAACAACTCACCCTCGGCGTACCCGTCGACGTCCCCGGTGAACCGGTAGTCGGCCAGCCACTGTGCGGTGTCGGCGTCGACCACCGCACGGTCGCGCAGGTGGCGGATGGTCTGCGCATCGAAGCGGAAGTCCCGGATCAGGTCGACCAGCCGACCCGTGCCGGCGACCACACCGTACCGGCGACCGGTCGGCAGCCGCCGGGCGAAGACCTCGAACACACAGTGCCGGTGGGCGCTGCCGTCGGCCAACGCGGCGGCGAGCATGGTCAGCTCGTAGTGGTCGGTCAGCAGAGCGGGGCTGGAGCTGGTCACCCGGTTACTGTACGGCCGCCCGGCGGGTGCGGCCCGGCCCGGCCGGGCCCGGTGGCCCCCGGCTCGTCGGGCAGGGCGCGCAGCGCCTCGGTCAGCTCGGCACGCCCGGTCACGCCGAGCTTGCCGTACGCCCGTTGCAGGTGGTTCTCCACGGTGCGGGGCGACAGGAACAACCGTCGCGCGATCTCCCGGCTGGCCACGCCGGCCGCCGCCAGCTTCGCCACCTGGTGCTCCCGCTCGGTCAGGTTGGGCTGACCGGCCAGCAACGCCGGGGTACGCACGTCGACGCACTGGCCGAGCGACCGGCCCAGCAGCACGTTGGTCTGTCCGGTCACCGGCGACCGGGCCAGTCGCTGCCGGCGTACCGCCATCGCGGCCGACTCGGCGGCGAACAGGTGCAGCCCGAGGCCGGCGAAGCCGCTGGCGGCGCGCAGCAGGGCACCGTACGGTCCGTTGGCGGCGCCCTGCGCCTGGCGCAGGACCAGCGGCGGCAGCGGCCCCTCGACCACCTTGGCGAGCTCGGTCAGCCGGTCCACCGCCAGGTCGGCCCGGTCCAGCCGGACCAGGTCGTGCAGCACCATCACCTCGTGGCCGGCGAGCCCGTCGGTCCGCAGCCGGTCCGCCAGCTCCCGCAGCATCTCCACTGCGCCGGTGACGTCTCCCTCGGCGACCGTCACCCAGCAGCGCGCCTGCTCCCGCCACGGATACAGGATCGCCATCCCGGGCGTCTGCGCCCGGTCCGAGTCGGCCATCGCTGCGGCGGCCTGGGCCGCCTCGCCACGCAGGGCAGCCGCGTGTGCGCGCTCGGCGTGGGCCAGCCCGGCGTACACCCGGCCGGTGGCCAGCGTCGCGCACGCCTGCAGGCTGTGTCGCAGCGCGTCGTCGAGCCGGCCGCGCAGCCGGGCGGCCTGCGCGCGGACCACCGACAGGTAGCCGGACCCGAGCCGGAAGTCGCCGGCGTCGGCCAGGTCAGCGAACTCCTCGGCGACGATCGCCTCGATCCCGGGCAGGTCGCCGGCGAGCACCAGCCGGGTGCCGCGGCCGAGCTCCAGCGCCAGCTGAAGGTAGGGAAGTTCGGTACGCCAGTGCGCAGCGTCGGCCTCGACCCGGGCGATGGCCCGGCCGCTGCCGGTCAGGTCGCCCTGCGCGGCCTGCAGGTGGGCAATGGTGCACTGGGCCAGCCCGTGGGCGGCGTGACTGGCCGCCGGCCGGTCGAGTACGGCGCGGGCCAGCCGCAGCGCGGCGTCACACTCCAGCCGGTGCAACCGCATGATCGCCTCGAACGAGTCGACCCGGACCCGGTCGGCCGGGTCGGTCAGCTCGCGGGCACCGGCCGACAGGTCCTCCAGCGTCGACTCGTTACCGAGCCCCCAGTAGGCGACCAGCCCGAGCACCATCAACCAGCGACTGCGTCGTTCGTCGGTGGTGACCTCGTCGCGGACCGCCTCGATGGTGGCCAGGGCCCGC
This sequence comes from Solwaraspora sp. WMMA2059, assembly GCF_027497315.1. Taxonomy (GTDB): domain Bacteria; phylum Actinomycetota; class Actinomycetes; order Mycobacteriales; family Micromonosporaceae; genus Micromonospora_E. The sequence goes on from NZ_CP114908.1 coordinate 944,225, forward strand.
TCGGGCTCGTCGCGGAACATCAGGATGGTCGCCCTCAGCTCGGCGGCGTCGAACCCACCGCCGACGTCGAACGCCCGGGCGGCCAGCCGGTCGGCCAGTGGGATGTCGTACCCGGTGAACGCCCGGCCGGCCGCGTCGAGCAGCACCGCCGGGTCGTCGGCGGTGTTCGACTCGAGTCGCCAGACGGCGACCCTCAGCAGGTCCTCCCGGCGCCGTGCCCCGGCCTGCTCCACGAGCGAGGCGAGCTGCGCCTGCAGCCGCTGCGCCCGGGTGACCGGGCACCGGCGGCGCACCACCTCGCCGTACAGCGGATGGGCCATGTGCACGTCCTGCCGGCGGTCGTCGATGTCGACCCGGATCAGCCCGCGTTCCTCGGCGGCCTCCACGTCGGCGTGCCGGCTGGTCCGCAGCAGCAGTCGCAGCCCGATCGGCTGGCCGAACGCCACCAGCTCGACGACACCGCGAACCGGCGGGCTGAGCTGGCCGATCCGGGTGTCGATCAGGTCGGTCAGGCTCGGTGCCAGCTCCAGCCGGCCGGTCCACCGCCACACCCCGTACGTCTGGGTCAGCTCCTGCCCGGACTGGGCCGCGATGACGAGCTCCCGCAGCAGCAGTGGGTTTCCTTCGGACAGCCGCCACAGCCGTTCGGCCGATGTGGGATCCAGCGGCCCACCGAGCAGCTCCATCAGCAGGCCGGTGCTGTCGACGACGTCCAGCGGCGACAACTCGTCGTGCACCACGAGATCGTCAGCCCACAGTGCCCGGATCGGCAGCGGCACTGGCTCACCGCTGCGGAGCGTACCCAGCACAGTGGCCTGACCGGAGCGGGCGATCAGGTTCGTCACCGCCGCCGACGAGGGATCGAGCAGATGCGCATCGTCGATGGCGAGCACGATAGGCCGGCCGGCGGCCCGTTGCCGCAGCGACTCGACGGCCCAACGCAGCAGCGCCGACGGGGACAACCCGGGTGGCTGGTCCGCCGGGAGGACCTGGGCGAGGCCGGCGAACGGCAGGCCGGCGGCGCTGACGCTGCCCGAGGCGGACCAGACCGCGTAGGTATCGGTCGGCAGTCGACTGACGACTTCCCGGAGCAGCCGGCTCTTGCCGATTCCGGCGGAGCCACTGAGGATCAGGCCGCGACCGCCGTCGGTGGCTGCGGCGAACAGCCGGTCGAGCTCTTCGGACCGTCCCACGAAGCTCCACAGGCCCATGGCAGGGGAGCATATAGAACAGTTGCCGAGGGGGAAGGGCGCGGCCGGTTCGCAGTTGAGTATGAAGTGTTCGATCAGTTGAGTAACGGTGGTCGTCACTGCGTAAGTGATTGTGCACGTAGCGTCGGTGTACTGGTATTTCGTGGCGATGACGCCCGAAGGAGCTCAGCTTGTGGAGTCTGTGACAGTACCGTCGAATCGCCTGGCTATCCGCTCCGCTGCCCGCGTGCCCCGGCAGCGCAGGCGGCCGCGCCGCCCGGGTGACCTGGCCGTGGACCTGCCGATGGCCGCCCCGGTGCCATCGCCGTCCCCGGCTGACGAACCGGTCGCGGCCGTCGTGGTCGGAGCCGCCGCCAACAGCCGCCGGGCCGTGCTGACCGCGTTTCTCGACGGTGAATCGTCGCCGGACCTCCGGCCGCCCGAGAGTTTCCTGGTCATCCGGCACGGGACGGTCGAGCGGACCGCGGCATACCTGCCGGGCTGGTCGCAGCCGTGGATCGTCCCGGCGCGGTCGGCGCGGTCCGGTGCCGGGCTTGCCCTGCCCCGTCCACCGCGCAGGGTCGAGGTGAGCCGGCCGGACGCCTCGCTGCGCCGGCTCAGCCTGGTCGATTCGCCCGACCTGGAGACGCTCCGGTCGGCCGGCGCGACGGTGCTGCTCGACGCTGCGGTACGCGGCGGCGCGCTGGTTTTCGTGGTTGGTGCCGGGCCGCCGCCCGGGCAGGTCGAACACGAACTGCTGCGCCGGGCGCTGCGCGCCGGTGTCGCGGTGTTCGTTGCCATCACCGCGGCCGGCGTGCAGAGCGCGGGCGAGTCGTTCCAGCGGGCGGCGCTGCTGGCCGCCGTACCCGAGCTGGAACAGGCACCCTGGCATTCGGTCGACGCGGCAACCGGCGACGCGGCCTTTCTCCGCCGGGAGGTGACCGACTGGGCCGCCCGGGAGGCGCTGCACCGGGCCGGAGCCGGTCTGGCCGATCAGTTGGCGTACGACGAGCCGCCGCCGCTGCCGCCCGGTGGGCCGGCAGCCGACTGGTCCGAGCAGCTGGACCGGGTGGTGCGACGGATCGGCCAGCGGGTGCGGCACACCCTGGCGATCGAGTTGGCCAATCTGCACGTGGCCGCGGTACGCGAGCTGCTGTTCGGCAATGGACCGGCCGGGATACCCGGCTTCCTGGACCGCGAGTTCCTGGCCCTGTCGTTGCATGCCGGCGCGGCCTGCGCCGTCGGCGTGGACGACGCGGTGGACGAGGTGGTCGAGCAGGTGTTCGGGGTCGATCCGGCGCAGCGGCTCGGTCCGCTGCTGCGTGAGCAGCTCCGCCGCCGGGTGCTCGGGGATCCACCCACGGCGGTCGCGGAAGGACTTCTGACGACCGCTGCGGGCCAGTGCGAGCCGGTCCCGTCCACCGCAGCCGGGCCGTCCCCCGTCACCGGGCCGTCCCCCGTGGTGGTGGACGTCTTCGCGGGGTACCCGGCGCAGCGGTCCCGGTGCACCGTGCCGCCGATCGGCGTCGCGCTCGCCGCCGACTGCTGGCATCCGCGCGGTGGGCCGACCGGGATGGCACCGGACCAGGCCCGGTCCTGGATCCAGCAGGCGCTGCGGGCGGTGGAGATCGCGCTGTCCCAGGAGATCGCGTTGCGGTTCGCCGCGGTACGGCGTGGCCTGGCCAACCTGCTGGCTGATGCGATCGACAGTGGCGACGCGCCGGGCTGACCGTGGTGGGCGTTGTCCGCCCCGGCCCCGCCGGTGGCACGATGGGGGAATGGCGGCTCTCCAGGTTGCTCCGGTCGAGACGCCGGACATGGTCGAGATGCCAGGTGACGAACGCCTGTGGGTGACCATCGTCTGGGACGATCCGGTCAACCTGATGACGTACGTGACCTGGGTTTTTCAGAAGCTGTTCGGGTACAGCCAGGCCAAGGCCGAGGAGTTGATGCTCGACGTGCACAACAAGGGCCGGGCGGTGGTGTCCAGCGGGCCCCGTGAGCGGATGGAGCTCGACGCGTCCCGGCTGCACGCCTACGGGCTCTGGGCGACGGTCGATCGGGCATGAGCATGTTTCGGCGCCGCAACGGGCGCATCGTCGCGGTCTTCTCACCCGATGAGGTACGGGTGCTGCGTAAGGTCGCCGGTGAGGTGGTGGGTTTGCTCACCGACGGATTCGAACGGGACGACCCGGTGGTCGACCGGCTCTTTCCGGACACCTACCGGGACGATCCGGCGAGCTCGGCGGAGCTGCGGCGGTACACCGAGAGCGACCTCAAGACGGCAAAGATCGACCAGGCGGGCGCGGTGCTCGCCGCGTTGCCGGCCGACGCCGACGACACGGGCGCGGAGGTCCGCCTGGACGGCGAGGCGGCCGAGGCGTGGCTGCGCGCGATCAACGACGCCCGGCTGGCGATGGGCGTCCGGTTGCAGGTGCGGGCCGACACCGATCTCGGCGCCGAGCTGGCGGCGGCCGAGCGGGACGACCCGTCGTCGAGCCGGCTGTTCCAGCTGTCGGTCTACGCCTATCTGGGCTATTTGCAGGAGTCCCTGCTCGGCGCGTTGCTCGACTAGCGCCGAGCAACGCGCCGACCAGTGTCGAGCAGTGTCGAGCAGCGTGACGACCGCCACGGGCCGGCCGGGCCGGAGAAGCGGAGAAGGCGGTAGGCTGGAGTCGTGCTGAGCATCGACCGGTCGATCATCGACGCGATCGTCGCCCATGCCCGCCGGGACCACCCCGACGAGGCGTGCGGCGTCGTCGCCGGACCGGCCGGCTCGGACACGCCGACCCGGCACATCCCGATGCAGAACGCGGCCCGCTCGATGACGTTCTACGAGTTCGACTCGATGGAGCAGTTGCATCTGTGGCGGGAGATGGACGACCGGGACGAGGAGCCGGTGGTGATCTACCACTCGCACACCGCGACCGAGGCGTACCCGTCCCGCACCGACGCGGCGATCGCCGGCTGGCCCGAGGCCCACTACCTGCTGGTCTCCACCCGTGACCCGGAGGTCACCGAGATCCGGTCGTTCCGCATCGTGGACGAGGTGGTGACCGAGGAGCCGGTCAATCTCATTGACGCCGGTGTCGACCCGCACGCGGTGCAGTCGTACCTGTTCGGGCAGACCCCGACCACGGTCGACTACGAGTGTTCGTCCGGCCGCTGACCCTGGCGCCGTACCGCACCGCAGTCTGGTCCGACCTACCGTTGCAATAGGAGCACGTCAATGTCTATCGAAGTTCGCGTCCCCACCATCCTGCGCAGCTACACCGGCGGCGCCAAGGTCGTCGAAGGCAACGGGGACACCCTCGCCGCCCTGCTGGACGACCTCGACGCCAAGCACTCCGGCCTGCGTGGCCGGCTGATCACCGACGAGGGCAACCTGCACCGGTTCGTCAACATCTACGTCAACGACGAGGACGTCCGGTTCCTCGGTGCGCTCGAGGCCAAGGTCGCCGACGGGGACACCGTGACGATCCTGCCCGCGGTGGCCGGCGGCGCGGGCGACGTCGTCGCCTTGGCCGCCGCCAACACCGTCAGCGGCTGAGCGGCCCGCCATGACGCGCTACGACAGCCTGCTCGACGCGTGTGGCGGCACCCCGCTGGTCGGCCTGCCCCGGCTCTCCCCGGTGGTGCCCGACGGGGCACCACCGGTACGGCTGTGGGCCAAGCTGGAGGACCGCAACCCGACCGGCAGTGTCAAGGACCGGGCGGCCATGTTCATGGTCCGCGCCGCCGAACGGGCCGGGCGGCTCCGGCCCGGCGACACCATCCTCGAACCGACCAGCGGCAACACCGGCATCTCACTCGCCATGGTGGCGAAGCTGCGCGGCTACCGGCTGGTCTGCGTCATGCCGGAGAACGTCTCCGCCGAACGGGTCCAACTGCTCCGGATGTACGGCGCCGAGATCATCTTCTCGCCGGCCGCCGGCGGCTCCAACCAGGCGGTGGCCACGGCCAAGCAGATCGCCGCCGAGCACCCCGACTGGGTGATGCTCTACCAGTACGGCAACAGCGGCAACGCCCAGGCCCACTACGAGACGACCGGGCCGGAGCTGCTGCGCGACCTGCCCACGGTCACCCACTTCGTCGCCGGGCTCGGCACCACCGGCACCCTGATGGGCACCGGGCGCTACCTGCGGGAGAAGGTCGACGGCATCGAGGTGGTCGCCGCCGAGCCCCGCTACGGCGAGCTGGTGTACGGGTTACGCAACATCGACGAGGGCTACGTGCCGGAGCTGTACGACGCGAACGTGCTCACCCGGCGGTTCTCGGTGGGTACCCGCGACGCGGTGCTGCGGACCCGGCAGTTGGTCGAGGTGGAAGGGCTCTTCGTCGGCTTCTCGACCGGTGCCGTACTGCACGCCGCGCTCGCCGTCGCGCACGAGGCGGTCAAGGCCGGCCGCCGTGCCGACGTGGCGTTCCTGGTCGCCGACGGCGGCTGGAAGTACCTCTCCACCGGTGCGTACGGCGGCACGCTGTCCGACGCCGAGGAAGCGTTGGATGGTCAGCTCTGGGCCTGAGCCACACCGGTCGGCATGGTCTGTGGCCTGGTGCTCCGGTGCAAATGATTGGTTGCGCTATGGGCGATCCTGGGGCGGGTTGTCGAAGTCGCTCCAGTTGTTCGCGCTTCGGTGTCACGTTGACGACAAGTTGCAGCGGATCTTTCATACCGCTGCTGGCTGCGGCGTAGGCTGCCGAGCGTGGCAGAGCCGCTGGTGGAGATCTTCGATGGTATGAGCGGCGCATCGCCGGTGTCTCACCGCGACCGTGGGAACAGTTGATGCGTCTGACCGTACTCGGCTGCGCCGGGAGTTTCCCCGGACCCGAGGCCGCCTGCTCGGCCTACCTGGTCGAGGCGGACGGGTTCCGCCTGCTCGTCGACTTCGGCTCGGGTTCGCTGTCCGCCCTGCAGCGGTACGCCGGCCTGCACGCGGTCGACGCGATCCTGCTCACCCACCTGCACTGTGACCACATGCTCGACGCCTGCACCTACGTGGTGGTGCGGCGCTACGCCCCGGACGGTCCGTACCCGCCGCTGCCGGTCTACGCCCCGGCCGGTGCGCCCGACCGGATCGCCACCGCGTACAACATCAGCGGCGAGCCGGTCGACGACGTCTACACCTTCTACGGCCTGCAACCCGGCAGCTTCCCGATCGGCCCGCTGCAGGTCACCGTCGACCGGGTCAACCACCCGGTGGAGACCTACGGGGTACGCGTGGAGCACGGCGACCGGGTGCTGACCTACTCGTCGGACACGGCACCCTGTGAGGCGCTGCTGCGGCTGGCCCAGGACGCGCACGTCTTCCTCTGCGAAGCCAGCTACCTCGACGGAGTGGACAATCCGCCGGACCTGCACCTGACCGGCCGCGAGGCGGGGGAGGCCGCGACCAAGGCGGGCGTCGGCCGGCTGCTGCTGACCCATCTGGTCACCGCCTGGGGCAGCGAGGCGTCGACGTTCGAGGCGGCGGCGTCGAGCTTCGACGGGCCGGTCGAGATCGTCCGGGCCGGTGCCCGTTACGAGGTCTGACCGGTCGACACCGGCCAACCGGTCTCTTGCCGCAGAGTTCGCCCGCTGGTCAACGCGGCGTAGCCTCGGCCACCCGCACGGGCGCGAACGTGACACCCATGCGCGTCGCGATCGTCACCGAGTCCTTCCCACCAGACCTCAACGGGGTGGCGCACTCCGTGGTTCGGGTCGCCGAACACCTGGTCGCACGCGGGCATGAACCGTTGGTCATCGCACCGGCACCGGCCGCCGCCGAGCGGGCGGAGGCCGGCACCCACCCGTACCCGGTGATCCGGGTGCCGAGCCTGCCGGTGCCGCTGTACCGAAGCTTCCGGCTCGGTCTGCCGAGCCGCCGGCTCACCGAGGTGCTGGCCGACCACACCCCGGACGTCGTACACCTGGCCAGCCCGTTCGTGCTCGGCGCGCGGGGACTGACGGTGGCCCGCCGGTTGCGGCTACCCACCCTGGCGGTCTACCAGACCGACGTGGCCGCCTACGCCCGCGCGTACCACCTGGGGTGGAGCGTGGCGACGGTCTGGCGCTGGCTGCGCGAGATCCACAACGCGGCGGACCGCACCCTGGCCCCCTCGACCGCCGCGGCCGCCGACCTGACCGCCAACGGCATCGACCGGGTACGCATCTGGGGCCGCGGCATCGACCCGGTCCGGTTCGACCCGGCTCACCGCTGCGAACGGACCCGCAGCGAGCTGGCCCCCGGCGGCGAGACGCTGGTCGGCTACGTCGGCCGGCTCGCCGCCGAGAAGCGGGTGGACCTGCTCGCCGAGACCAGCCGGCTGCCGGGCGTACGGGTCGTGGTGGTGGGTGACGGACCGGCCCGCAAGGAGCTGGAACGCGCCCTGCCGGCGGTCCGCTTCCTCGGTGCCCGGCACGGCCGTGACCTGGCCCGGCTGTACGCCAGCTTCGACGTCTTCGCCCACACCGGGCCGCACGAGACCTTCGGCCAGACCGTGCAGGAGGCGCAGGCCAGCGGCGTACCGGTGGTGGCGCCGGCCGCCGGCGGGCCGATGGACCTGGTCACGCCCGGGGTGACCGGGCTGCTGGTGCCACCCGGTGACCCGACGGCGCTCGCCGGGGCGGTCGCCGGGCTGGTCGCCGACCCGGCCCGGCGGGCCCGGTACGGCCGGGCCGCGCGGGCCGCGGTCGCCGGCCGCACCTGGGCGGCGATCGGCGACGAGTTGATCGAGCACTACCGCGCCGTGCTGGACGCACCCGGCGTCGTGGCCCGCCTGCCGGTCGCCGCCTGACCGGTCCGGTGTGACCCGGACGGGGCCCGCGGCGGCGCGGCACATAGGCTCTGCGCATGGCACGACCCGACGGACGCACCCACGCTCAGCTACGACCGGTGACCCTGACCCGCAACTGGAGCATGCACCCGGAAGGGTCGGTGCTGGTCGAGTTCGGGCAGACCAAGGTGCTCTGCACCGCGAGCGTCACCGAGGGGGTGCCCCGCTGGCGGAAGGGCTCCGGACTGGGCTGGGTGACAGCCGAGTACGCCATGCTGCCGCGCGCGACCACCACGCGGTCGGACCGCGAGAGCGTCAAGGGCCGGCTGGGCGGCCGGACCCACGAGATCTCCCGGCTGATCGGCCGCAGCCTGCGCGCCGCCGTCGACCTGAAGGCGCTCGGGGAGAACTCGATCGTGCTGGACTGCGACGTGCTGCAGGCCGACGGCGGAACCCGGACCGCCGCGATCACCGGCGGCTACGTCGCGCTGAACGACGCGGTCAACTGGCTGGCCGACCGCAAGGCGCTCAGCGGCAAGCCGGACCGGGTGATGCGGCGCTCGATCGCGGCGGTCAGCGTCGGCGTGATAGACGGCGAGCCGCGGCTGGACCTGTGCTACCTGGAGGACGTCGCGGCCGACGTGGACATGAACGTGGTCTGCACCGGCGACGGGGACTTCGTCGAGGTGCAGGGCACCGGCGAGGCGGCGGTGTTCGGCCGGGACCAGCTCGACGCCATGCTCGACCTGGCGGTCGCCGGCTGCGCCGAGCTGACCGCCGCGCAGCGTAAGGTGCTGGACCGGTGAGCGCGGCACCGGCCGGGCGTACCCGGCTGCTGCTCGCCACCCGCAACGGCAAGAAGCTGGCCGAGCTGCAGCGGATCCTGGACACCTCGCTCGGCGCCCACCGGGTCGAACTGGTCGGGCTGGCCGACCTGGAGGCCTACCCGGAGGTGCCCGAGTCCGGCCTCACCTTCGGTGAGAACGCACTGCTCAAAGCCAGGGAAGGATGCCGGTACACCGGGTTACCGACAGTCGCCGACGACTCCGGTCTGGCCGTCGACGCGCTGGGCGGGACGCCCGGAGTGTTCAGCGCCCGGTGGTCCGGCCGGCACGGCGACGACCTCGCCAACCTGAATCTGGTGCTGGCTCAGCTCGCCGACGTGCCGGACGAGCACCGGGCGGCGTCGTTCGTCTGCGCGGCGGCTCTGGTGCTGCCCGGCGGCAAGGAACACCTGGTCGAGGGACGCCAGTCCGGCCGGCTGTTGCGCGCCGGTCGCGGCGACGGCGGCTTCGGTTACGACCCGATCTTCCTCGGTGACGGCCAGGAACGGACGAACGCCGAGCTCAGCCCGGCTGAGAAGGACGCGATCAGCCATCGTGGCAAGGCATTTCGGTTGATGGCGAAGGTCGTCGCGAAGACCCTCGGATGACGCCGGTAAATTTAATTAGTGCTTAGATCTCCGGTTACTCGGCGTATATCTGAGCTCACCCCCGTTAGGCTCGCGCGGCAAGCTCGTGCCACAGGGGGGCTGTTTTCTTGAGTAGACACAGATTGAGCGATGCCATCGCGCGTACCGGGTCCGGCCGTCGCCGGTTGATCGTCGGCGGCGTCAGCGCCGCGCTGCTGGCCGGCATGGTGGTCACCGCCCTGCCGTTGCTCGCCGACGACGAGGTCACCGTGTCGGCCACCGCCGACACCACCGCTACCGACGTGCCGCAGGACGGTGACAACGGGGCGAAGAGCACATTGGCCACCTGTCCCGCGCTCTGCGAGCGCAACCCGCGGGGGGCCCGGGACGCGATCGTCGAGTTCACCGTCGACCAACTGCCGAAGACCGTTCGCAATCTGCGGGTCCGTCTGCAGCTGTACTCCTGGCAGGACCTGGACGCGCGGGTCACCGCGTACCGGACCGCAGTTGACGCCCGTCAGCCGCGGCCGTCGCTGGCCGGGGCGGACGGGGTCGCCCGTACCGTCGACCGGGCGCTCGCGACGCTGCCGACGGTCCGCAAGGGCTACAACGAGTGGGACGTGTCCGCGCAGGTCGCCGGCAACGGCACCTACACGTTCGCGCTGCGCCAGACCGGGCTGAACCAACGCGTCTACTGGCCGTCGGTCGAGTACCGCGACCAGTCGATCCGGCCCCGCCTGATGATCAGCTACGAGCCGGCGGCGGAAGCGCCCAGCAGCCCGCCACCGGCCGCGGCACCCACCCCGTCCGCGCCGCCTAGCGCGCCGGTGCCGACCACGGCTGCCCCGTCGGCGTCCGCGTCGGCGTCCGCGTCGCCGACCGTCGCGCCCAGCGCGTCGGCCAGCCCGCCGGCCCCCGGCGCCGGCTGCGGCTCGGTTTCGGACCTGCTGGTGCCCGCCTGCGGTGCCTGGTGGGGGATGTACTCGCCAACCAGCGCCGCGAAGGGCTGGAACCATGGGGGTGCGGTCGCCGAGGTGGAGACTCAGGTCGGGCGCAAGTTCGACATCGTGCACCGCTATCACGACTTCTCGAACGCCGGCAGCAACGGGGCGTTCCCCGACAAGTTCGAGCAGGAGCAGATGCGTGGCGGCCGGCTCATGTTCTTCGCCTGGGAGTCCCGAATCTTCTCCTCCGGCACCACGTTGAGCTGGCGGGATGTCTACAGCGGCCGGTACGACTCGGTGATCGACGACGTGGCCGGCCGGATCAAGGCGACCGGGGTGCCGGTGTTCATGGGCTTCGACCACGAGCCGGAGGACGAGCCGGTGAAGGGCAGCGACGCCGACTTCGTCCGGGCCTGGCGGCACGTGCACCAACGCTTCGCGAAGGCCGGCGCGGACAACGCGGTGTGGGTGTGGGTGATGATGGGCTGGTCGGGGCATTACGACCGGTACGCCGGCCTCTACCCGGGCGATGCCTATGTGGACTGGGTCGGCTATGACCCGTACAACTTCTACGCCTGCAACGGCGGCAAGACCTGGAAGGATCCGCACACCACGGTCGGCGGGTTCTACCGCTGGCTGGACGAGCACCGCATCGGAGTGGGCAAACCCCGGATGCTGGCCGAGTTCGGCAGCAACTTCCACCCGGACGACCCGGCGGCCAAGCAGCGGTGGTTCGAGCAGTTCCCGGCGGCGATCAAGGCGCATCCGAAGATCAAGGCGGTGATCTACTTCAACTCCGCCGGATCGACGACCACATCGGCCACCTGCAACATGACGATGAACCACAACCCGTCCGCGCTGGCCGGATTCACCAAGGCCGGCAAGGACTCCTACTTCCGGCAGCCGCTGCCGGGTCGGAGCTGACCTGGTAGGACGCTCAGCGATCCTGGTAGAAACCCGATTGGTCGCCGTCCGATCGGTGGATGTCTGACCCGGCTGGGGTTGGCGCACGCTGTCTGAGACAATTTCCCATCTGGAGGGAAGCGTGAACCAATCCCAGCCTGGCTGGCGTCTGTCCAGCGGCCGTCGTCCGTGGGCGTTGTCCCTGGTCGCGACCGCCGCAGTGCTAACACTGATCATCGATGCGACGGCTGCGGGCGCCGCCGTCGTCCCCACCCCGGCTCCGGCCGCTCTGGTCTCGACCAATCCGGCGGACCACACTCCACACGCCCGCAACGGTGAGACCCGGGCGTTCGCCGAGATCGGCGGCGTGATCTTCGTCGGTGGCACCTTCACCGAGGTCCGGCCGACCAGCTCGGCGACCTGGGAGGCCCGGCCGTACCTGTTCGCCTACCAGCGGTCCACCGGCGCGCTGGTCGCCGGGTTCCAGCCCGACCTGGACGGTGCGGTGAACACCCTCGAGGTCACTCCGGCCGGTGAGCTGATCGTCGGCGGGGTCTTCCGCAACGTCAACGGTGAGTCCCGCCGCAACCTGGTCGCCCTCGACCCGGCGACCGGTACCACGGTGCCGTCCTGGGAGGGCCGCTCCGACGGTGGCGTCGTCCGCGACATGGAGGTCAGCGGCGACTGGCTCTACATCGGCGGTGCGTTCAACTGGGTCAACGGCACCCAGCACGCCGGGCTCGCTCGGCTGGACGTGGATACCGGCGCGATCGATCCGACCTTCGACGTCGACATCGCGGTGGGCCGGCACGACGTGCCGCCGTACGTGTGGACGCTCGACGTCGCACCCGACGGCGACACGCTGGTCTTCGGCGGCAACTTCCGAGAGGTCGAAGGACTGACCCGGGAGCAGATCGCGATGGTCGACCTGACCGGTACCCCGACCCTGGTCGACTGGGACAGCAACCACCGGTTCGCCCCGAGCTGCTCCTGGCGTACCTTCACCCACTACGTGCAGGACATCAGCTTCGGCGACGACAGCAGCTACTTCGTCGTCGGTACCAACGGGGGAGCGGGCTGGCCGACCGCGTACTGCGACGTGCTGGCCCGCTACGAGACCGCCACGCGGGGCAGCGGCCTCGACGCCACCTGGCTCAACTTCACCGGCAACGACACAATCACCTCGGTGGTGGTCCGCGACGGCATCGCCTACACCGGCGGGCATTTCCGCTGGCTGAACAACCCGAACCGCAGCGACAACGCCGGTGACGGCGCGATCGACCGGCTCGGCATCGGCGCGGTGACCGTGGCGACCGGGATGCCCGTCAACTGGAACCCGCGGCGCAGCGGCGGATCGGCGCTGCCGTCCGGCGCGAGCAGCTGGGGTTCTGCGGTGCCGGTGCTCTGGTTCGGCTCGGACGGCCTCTACTTCGGCCACAACTCCGACGGCATGGGCAACGAGTACCACGGCCGGCTGGGGATGTTCCCCGACGCGGGTGGACGGACCGTCGTGCCGCGCAACCCGCCGACCGGCGGCACCGGCTACCTCTACCTGCCGGCCGCCAACGGCGACCTGGCCAAGGTGCCGTTTGACGGCGCGACGCTTGGCACGGCGACCGTCACCAACCAGCCGAACCTGGTCGACGCGGGCGCGGTGTGGCGAGTGCACGACCGGATCTACTGGGCCCGCCCGGTCGCCGGTACCGACACCGGCAGTCGGCTGGACATCTCGATGTTCAACGGCAGCAGCGTCGGCGGTCCGTGGGAGAGCTCAGGCTACAACTCCTGGTTTGATGCGTTGTCGCTGAACGCCGCGTTCTACCTGGACGGCCGGCTCTACTACACCCGCTCCGGCAGCGGCAACAACCAGCTGTTCTACCGGTACTTCGAACTCGACGGCAACTACCTCGGCGCCACCGAGTTCACCGTACCGACTGATGGCGTCACCTGGAGCTCGGTCCGTGGCATGGCCTGGGTGGCCGGCGCCATCGTGTTCGGTTCGTCCGACGGGCGACTGCGGTCGGTGCCGTTCGACCCGACCGCCGACGTCGCGGTGGCCGGCACCTCGGTGACCGTGCTGGCCGAGCCCGACCCGGCGTTCGACTGGACCAACCGGTCGATGTTCTTCGCGGTGGAGTGATCGGGCGGCATAGCGCCCCCGGTAAGCGAGGTGGGTCGGCGGCAGCATCCCTGCTGCCGGCCCACCGGCCATTTGTAGGGTGAGGCATCGTTGCACAGGGGAGGCGGACCGGTGGGGTCGAGCACACGTCGGCATGGCGCGTTGCTGCGGGTGTTGTTCGCCGTAAAGCGGGCCTACTACCAGCTGCGCTATCCCCGGCTGCGGCTCGGCCGGGACGTCGAGATCCGGGGCCGGGTCCGGCTGCGCCGAGGGGTACGGGTGACGATCGGCGACCGGACCCGACTCAACAAGCTGGTCCGCTTCGCCGGCACGGGTGAGGTCACAGTCGGTGCCGACTGCCTGCTCAACGCCACCTGGATCGGCAGTTGGACCACCGTCGAGGTCGGCGACCGCTGTCTGTTGTCCGACTGCGAACTGATGGACAACGATTTCCACAATCTTCCGCCGCAGCTGCGGCACGCGCCGCCCGGCCCGGCGACCCGGGCACCGGTTGTCGTCGGGGACAACGTCTGGATCGGGGCGCACGTCCTGGTGATGAAGGGCGTCCGGATCGGCCACGACAGCGTCGTCGGCGCCGGCACGGTGGTTCGCGTCGACGTACCTGACCGGGTCGTCGTGATCGGCAATCCGCAGCAGATTGTGAAGAAGTTCGATGAGTGATCAGCCAGCCCGGACCGTGACCCTCACCGACCTGCTGCGGATCCCGAGTCTGCGGTGGATGACGGTTGTCGCGGGTGCCGTCACCGGTCTGCTGTTGGCGATCGGCTACCTGGTGGTGGCCCCACCCGCCGCCTCAGCCACCGCGGTCGTCGCGGTCCGGCCGGTGGTCACCGACGCCTTCACCTACCCTGGGGCCGGTGCCGACCGTTCGGTCAACATGAACGTCGAGAGTGGCATCGCGGCCAGCACCGAGGTGCTCTCCCGGATCGCCGAGGCCCGGTCTTCCGACGTCGTGGAGGTCCGCCGGGCGCTGGAGATCGAGGTCCCCACCGGCGGCCAGATCCTACGGTTCACCTACTCGACCGGCACGGTCGACGACGCCGTCGACACCGTGAACCTGGCGGCCGCTACCTACCTGCAGGTCCGCCAGGAGATGTACGAGCGGCAGCGGACCGACATGCTGGCCTCCTACGACGAGAGCATCGTCAAGGTGGCCGAGCAGCAGGACGCGGCGCAGCGGCGGGTCGCCAACGCGAACAGTACCCCGGCGGCCGACGCCGCGCTGGCCGAGTTCGGCTCGCTGAGCAATCAGTTGACCGAGCTCAACGCAGCCCGTACCGAGATCGCGGCGATCGACGTCACGCCCGGCTGGATCACCCAGAGCGCCCAGCAGCAGCTGTCCACCGACGGTCCGCCCGGGATCCTGTACCTGCTGGCCGGCCTGCTGGTCGGCGCAGTGCTCGGGGTGCTGCTGACCTACCTGCGGGAGTCGGTGGACCGGCGGATCCGCAGCGAGGCGGAGGCCAGCGAAGTCGCCGGGCTGCCGCTGCTGGGCACCGTACGCCGCCGCGGGTTGCGGGTCGACGCGCGTACCGTCGATGCCGACGTCCGGTACGTCGGCATGGCCATCGCCGAACAGCTCCGCCAAGCGGTCCGAACCCCGGTGGTGGTGATCTCGTCGCGCAACCGGGAGGACACCACCCCGATGACAGCGAGCCTCGCCGTTGCGCTCGCCGCCGACGGGCGGGACGTCTACATCGGCGACGACAGCCACCGGGTGACCGCGCTGCGCGACGCGCTGCTCGCCGACCGGCGCCGGGTGCCGTCCGGGCCGTTCGTTCCGGCGCAGCCGGGCGGTGGGGCACCGACCCCGCCGGGTGCTGCGGAGCAGCGCTCCGGCGACAGCGGCGACCCGGAGAGCACCCTGATCTTCTCCCTGCCCAACGTCGACCAGGACCATACGGTGATCCTGCCCCGGGTGACCGACACGGCGGACGCCCCGGCCGGTCCCGCCCGGCGACCGTCGCCCCGGCCGACCCCGGGTACCGGGCAGGCACGGCCGTCGGGCGGGGACCGGGCCGCGGCCGGCGATCGCCCGACCGGTGACGGCGGCCCGGTGGTGGCCACCATCCCGGTGCGTACTCTGCCGGCGGACGCGCTCACCGTCGGGGCCGGCATGGTCCGGATCGGCCTGTACGCCCAGGCGCCGCGCGACGGGGAGATCGTGCTGTTCAACGCCCCACCGGCCGAGTCGGACGAGCGTGGCGTGCGGGAGGCACGGGCCGGCACCGCGATCGTCGTGGTCGAGCGGGACCGTACCCGGCTGGCCGACCTGCGCCGGTTGACCGACCGGCTGCGTGCCGCCGGGGCCGAGCCGCTCGGCTTCGTGCTCACCGGCAGCGGCCGTGGTTGACCAGGCCCGGCACCCCCCAGCGCTGCCGATCTGGCCGCTGTGGCTGATGTTCGGCCTGGTGCCGGTCTGGTGGCTCTGCGGGCTGTTCTACTTCGGCTGGCCGGTGCTCGGCTCGCTGCTGCTGATCGTCATGTTCGTCCGGGGGCAGATCCCGTTGCCCGCCGGCGCCGGGCTCTGGCTGGCCTTCCTGGCCCTCGTGGTGGTCAGCGCCACCCAGCTGGCCGACGTCGGCGCGCTGCTCACCTTCACCTTCCGGTTGTTGTTCTACGTCACCGCGATCGTCGTCTGCTGCTACGTGTACACGATGGCGAGGGAGCGGGACGCGTTGACGGTGGTGCTCGGCCCGCTGTGCGCGTTCTTCGTCGCCCTGGTGCTGCTCGGCTGGCTCGGCCTGCTGATGCCCCGGTTCGGCATGGTCACCCCGTTCGAACTGGTGCTACCGGGTGGGTTGTCCGGCAACCCGTTCATCCGGGACATGGTGCACGCCCAGGCGACCGAGTACAGCGCCCGCTCGACCGATCCGATCTTCCGGCCGGCGGCCCCGTTCGCCTACACCAACACGTTCGGCAGCACATTTGCCATCACCCTGCCGGCGGTGGTGGCCTGCCTGCTGCTCGGTGCCCGGGGTCCGGCCCGGACGGTCCTGCTGGTCGCCCTGCCGTTGTCACTGCCGCCAGCGTTCCTGACCCTCAACCGGGGCATGTTCCTCAGCCTCGGCGTGGGGCTGGCCGTGCTCGGCCTGCGGGCCGCGGCCCGGGGCAACGTCAAGGCGTTGGCGTCCATGCTCGGGATGCTGGCCGCCGGCGGGCTGGTCACCCTGTTCATTCCGATCGGCGAGCTGATCGAGCGCCGGGTGAGTGTCAGCGACACCAACACCGACCGGCTGTCGCTCTACCTGGAGGTGCTGCGCTGGGTCCAGCGGTCACCGGTGCTCGGTTTCGGCGCACCGGTGCAGGTCGACACGGTCACCGCCGACGCGCCGATCGGCACCCAGGGTCAACTGTGGGCGGTGCTGTTCAGCCACGGTGTTCCGGCGTTGGTCTGCTTCATCGGTTGGTTCGTGATCGTCGGGCTCCGCTGCTGGCCGGCCCGGACGGCGGCCGCGCAGTGGCTCTCCGTCGTGCCGCTGATCGGCCTGGTCCAACTGCCCTTCTACGGCCTGGTCAACCAGAACCTGACTGCGATCTTCTACGTCGCCGGGGTGGCGTTGGTGCTCGTCGACCGGGAACGTCCGGGCCGCCCGCCCAGTCAGCGTCCAGTTCCGCAGCGCCTGGTCGGGGCCGTACGGTGACCGCCGAAACCGATCAGCGGGAGACCCGGCGCAGCGCCCGCAGCGGTGCCATCGGCCTGGCCGGCGCGGCGGTCAGCGGGCTGTTCGGCTTCGTCCTCGCGGTGGTCATCACCCGCGGCTACGGGCCGACCGGTGCGGGCGCGTTCTTCGCCGCCGTCGGACTGCTCACCGTGGCCACCGCGGTCTGCACCCTGGGGGCCGAGACGGGGCTGCTCTGGGCGTTGCCCCGGCGCCGTACCGGCGCCACCGGGGACGCCGCCCGGATGCTGCCGGTGGCGTTGCTGCCGCCGCTGGTGTTCGCCATCGTGGTGGCCGTCGTCGGCCTGCTGGTCGCCCCGCAGCTCGCGATCGGCCTGTTCGACCGGGCGAGCACGGACGCCGTACGCCTGGTTCAGCTCTGCGCGGTCGGGTTGCCGATGCTCGTCGCCACCGGTCTGATGCTCGCGGCCGTACGCGGGGTCCGACCGATCGGCGGCTACGTGGCCGTGCAGTTCTTCCTGCTGCCGATCGGCCGGCCGGTGCTGGTCGGCATCGCCGCGCTGGCCAGCGGCGCGGTGCTGCTCGGGCTGGCCGGCTGGCTGGTGCCGGCGCTGGCGGCCCTGCTGGTCTGCGCCGGTCTGGTCGCCGGACCGCTCGGTCTGGGGCGCGGCGCCCGGCTGCGGGCCGGGTCGGCGGACTGGCGTGGCTTCTGGCGGTTCGCGCTGCCGAGGGCCGGCTCGGCCGCCATCGACGCCGGCAGCATGTGGATCGGGGTGCTGTTGGCGGTGGCGCTGGCCGGGCAGGCCGAGGCGGGCATCTTCGGCGCGGTCGGTCGGTACATCCTGGCCGGTCAGCTCGCCCTGCAGGGCCTGCGGGTCGCGGTCGCGCCGCAGCTGTCCCGGCTGCTCGGCGCGGACCGGCCGGCCGAGGCGGCAGCGGTGCACCGGCAGACCACCAGCTGGGCGATCGTGCTCTCCTGGCCGGTCTATCTGCTGCTGGCGGTCTTCGCACCGGGCTTCCTGAGCATCTTCGGACCGGAGTTCGCCGCTGGTGCCACGGCGATGACGGTGCTGGCCGTCGCGATGCTGGTGAACATCGCGGTCGGCAACGTGCAGACGTTGCTGCTGATGAGCGGCCACAGCGGCCTGCACCTGGTGGCCACGCTGGTGAATCTGACGGCGACGGTGTCGTTGGCGTTCTGGCTGGTGCCCCGGCACGGGGTGCTCGGCGTGGCGGTGGCCTGGGCCACCGGGATCGTGCTGGAGAACCTGATCGCGGCGACCGCCGCCCGGCTGGTGGTCGGGCAACCACTGGTGGACCGGTCGGTGTCGGTGGCGGCGGCGGCGACGCTGGCCGGTGTCGGGGCGGTCAGCGTGGTCGCGGTCGTCGCGGCCGGCCGGGACGTGGCCGGCCTCGGAACCGCGTTGGCCCTGGTCGGCGCGGTCGTGATCGTAATGTCGGCGCTGCCGGGTGTGCGGCGCCGGGTGTGGCGCAGCGTCAGACAGAAAGGTGGGTGAGAAGGCTTTGACGTCCATCAGGGATCGCATCAAGCAGGCGGTACCGACCCAGGTGACCGACCGGGTACGCGAGTCGATGGTGCACTACGGAGTACGTACCAGTCACCGTCGCCCGCTCCCGGACTTCCTGATCATCGGCACGAAGCGCGGCGGCACCACGTCGCTGTGGAACTACCTGATCCAGCATCCGCTGGTGCCCCGGCTGTTCCCGGCCTGGAACACCAAGGCCACCCACTACTTCGAGGAGCACTGGTCGCGGGGGGAGGCGTGGTACCGGTCGCACTTTCCCACGGATCGCCAGCGCGCCGCGCTGGCCGCCCGGTACGGCGGCCCGGTGCGCGCCGGTGAGGCCGCTCCGCTGTACATGTTCCACCCGACGGCCGCCGAGCGGGTCCAGCAACTGCTGCCCCAGGTACGGCTGATCGTGCTGCTGCGCGATCCGGTCGAGCGGGCGTACTCGCACTGGAAGGAGCGGCGGACCGAGGGCAAGGAGCCGCTGGATTTCCCGCAGGCGTTGGCGAGCGAGCCGGAGCGGACCGCCGGTGAGCGTGACCGGCTGATCGCCGATCCGAACTTCTTCTCCGAGCCGTACGACTGGTACACCTACCGGGCGCGTGGGCGCTACCTGGAGCATCTCGAGCCCTGGCTGGACCGGTTCGACCGCGCCCAGTTCCTCTTCCTGACCAGCGAGGAGTTCTACCGCGACACCCGGTCGGCCTATCTGCGTACGCTCGATTTCCTGGGCCTGCCCGGGCATGAGCTGCCGACGTTCAAGGTGTACAACGACCGCCGGTCGGCGCCGATGGACGACGCGCTGCGTGCCGAGCTGACCGCCTACTACCAGCCGCACAACGATGCGCTGGCGCAGCGGCTGGGGCTGCGGCTGGACTGGGCCGGGGCGCCGCGATGACCGGCACCGACCCACGTCGCCGCGACGATGGTCTCGGCTGGGTCACCCGGGCGGTCTTCCCGGACGAACGGGTCCGGCTGACGCTGCTGCCGGCCGGGGCGTCGCAGCCGGCGCTGGATCCGGCCGACCGGCTGCTGGCCCGGTACGCGGTGGTGCCGTCACCGGCCCGGGCCCGGTTCCTGTTGCCGTTGGGACCGCGTCGGGTGACCGCCGCCTCGGTCTGGGCGTACAACGCGCTGCGCCCGCTGCGGGTGCGACTGCCCCGGGCGTTGCTCGGTCTGGCGGCCCGGACCGGGGTGCTGCAGGTGACCCGGCCGGCGGTGCTGACCGTGTCGGCACCGGGCGGCACCGGGTCGGCCGGTGTTCCGCCGGCCGGGCCAGCCGGGCCGGAGCCGGCCGGGCAGCTGACGCTGGTCGACCATCTGGCGGCGCACTCCGGCGGGGCCCGCTGGTACGCGGCGATCGGGGTCCGTCCGCCGGACCCGAACCACAAGCCGACGGTGCAGTTGTTCGACGCGGCCGGCCGGCCACGCGGGTACGCCAAGATCGGTTGGAACGACGCCACCCGGGAACTGGTTCGTGCCGAGGCCGCCGCGTTGGCGGCGGTGGCGCCGGTCGCGGGGGTGGGCGAGCATCCGGTGGTGCCGAGGTTGCTGGCCGCAGGCGAGTGGTCCGGTCAGGCGGTCACCGTCGTCGAGCCGCTGCCCGCCGACGTGCGGGGGGTCGGGTTGGGCGAGCCGCCGCAGGTCGCGGCGGTGCTGGCGGTCGCCCGGCGGGGTGGTGCGCCGGCCGCGCCGCAGCCGCTGGCCGGCTCGGCCTTCCTGGACCGGCTGCGGCGCTCGGCCGCTGCGGCCGCGAGTGACCCCGACGGTGCGGCGGGTGCCGGTCGACCCGACGGTACGGCGGGCGCTGACGGGCCCGCCGTCGTCGTCGCCGACCCGCCGGCCGGACGCCGGTTGGTAGCGGCGGTGGAACGGCTGGCCGACCGGTTCGAGCAGGTGCGGGTCGAGTTCGGTCACTGGCACGGCGACTGGGTGCCGTGGAATCTCGGCCGGTACGCCGGCCGGCTGGTCGCCTGGGACTGGGAGCACAGTGGTCCCGAGGTGCCGATCGGCTTCGACCTTGCACACGACGCCTTCCAGCGCAAACTGGTGCTTGACGGGGCTTCGGCGGCGAGCGCGGCGGCTGCTGTGGACGCCCAGCTGCACCGGCTGGCCGCAGCGTTGGGTGTGGACGCCGAGCAGCGGCGGCTGATCGTCCAGAGTTACCTGATTGAGATGTGGCTGCGGACCTGGCGGCTGGCGACCGGTGGCGCCGGCTGGAATCCGGCGCTGCACCCGGCACTGCTGGACGTGATCGAGCAGCGGGGCGCCGACTGACAGTCGCCCCGGCTCGTCTCATATGATGAGACTTCCTTGTCGTGTGCCCGACGCCAAGCTTGTCGATCATGTGATGGCCAGCGTGCCGCTGGTGGCGCCGGACCTTGCTCACCTACTAATCCTACCGAACGGATAGAAAATCTCTCACATATTTAGGCACGGATAGTAACTGTTTGGGGAAATGCTCAGTTGTCGGACGGTTTCGGTGCGTAGTTGCGAACTGCGGTGGTCGGGGATGTTGTCGCAGGTCAAGTGGATCGACGGGAAGGTGTCAAGCGACCTCCGCCAATTTTCTTTCCGGCCGTGGTCGCATATATTGTTAAACCAAACAGTGGTTGGCCGGCTAGTGAACTCTGGGGGCATCTGTGGCCAACAACGTGCCTGACGTTGACAGTGCACCCACGCTCATGCTCGTCGGCTCGAGTGGTGGTCACCTCGCGCAGTTGCTCGCGCTCGAGCCGTGGTACGTCAACCGCACCCGGTGCTGGGTGACCTTTGACACGCCGGACGCTACCTCGCTGCTGCGCGGTGAGGATGTCATGTGGGCGCACCATCCGACGACCCGGAACCTGCGGAACCTCGTCCGCAACGCCCGGCTCGCGGTGCGGATCTTCCGGCAGCGGCGGGTCGCCGCCGTGATCACCACCGGTGCCGGAGTGGCTTTTCCCTTCGTGTTCCTTGCCTGGTTGCGCGGGGTGCCGGCGATCTACATCGAGGTCTATGACCGCATCGACACGGCGACGCTCACCGCGCGGCTGTGTCGCCCTTTCCTGTCGGCGATGCTCGTGCAGTGGGAGGAGCAGCGGCGCCAGTACCCGGAGGCGACCGTCGTCGGCAACCTGCTATAACTATGCGCATTTATAAACGACGATGACATGTCATCGTAACAAGAGTAGAAGTGGCCAGGTCAAGGAGTTGATCGTGGTGGAATCCGCGTTGTCTAACACCGGGCCGACCAGCGTCGCCGCACGGATCCCCCGGCAGCGCGGTGGGCCGCGTACCGGCACCATCCTGGTCGCCGTCGGGACCGACCGGCACCGGTTCGACCGGCTGATCGGCTGGCTGGAGGACTGGCACGCCGCCGCCGCCGACCGGGCCGACCTGATCGTGCAGTACGGGCACAGCCGGGCACCGGAGCTGGCCGGGGCGATCGACTTTCTCGACCACGATGCGCTGCAGCAGGCCATGCAGCGGGCCACCCTGGTGGTGTGCCACGGCGGCCCGGCGACCATCCTCGAAGCCCGTCGGCACCGCCACCTGCCGATCGTCGTACCCCGTGATCCCACTCTGGACGAGCACGTCGACGACCATCAGATGCTGTTCGCCCGCCGGCTGGCCGATGCCGGGCTGATCCGGCTCTGCCAGTCGCGTACGGCGCTGTTCGAGGCGCTGGAGGCCGGGCTGCGCGCGCCGGCGAGCTTCGGCATCACCGCCGACGCCGGCACCGACACGGCACGACTCGCGGCCGTCGCCCGGGTCGGCGAGATCATCGAAGGGCTGATCTCGTCGGCGAATCCGCGCCGCGTGCTCAGCCGGCGGTCGCGGTGACCGCCGACCGGACCCCGACGATCAGCGTCGTGGTCCCCACCCGGGACCGGCCCGAGCTGCTGCGCGAGGCCATCGCCGCGATCCGCGAGCAGGACTATCCGGCACCTGTCGACGTGGTCGTGGTCTACGACCAGTCCACCCCGGACATGACACTGGCCAGCGACGATCCGCACCGGCCGGTCCGGGTGATCAGCAACAGCCGGACCGCCGGCCTGGCCGGTGCCCGCAACAGCGGCATCCTGGCCGCGACCGGCGAGCTGGTCGCGTTCTGCGACGACGACGACCGGTGGCTGCCCGGCAAGCTCGCCGCCCAGGTCGATGAGCTGCTCGCCCACCCGGACGCCGAGTTCGTCAGCTGCGGTATCCAGGTCAGCTACGACGGCACCGTCAACGACCGGGTGCTCGACCTCGACAGCGTGTCGCTCGCCGCACTGCTGCGCGACCGGATGACCGAGCTGCACCCGTCGACGTTCGTGATCCGGCGCGCTGCGCTGGTCGACGGATTCGGGCTGGTCGACGAGGAGATCCCGGGCAGCTACGCGGAGGACTACGAGTTCCTGCTCCGGGCCGCCCGCAGCGCCCCGCTGCGCAACCTGCGTACGCCGTACGTGCTGGTCCGCTGGCACAAGCGGTCCTACTTCGCGCAGCGCTGGGACACCATCGCCACCGCCCTGCAGTGGCTGCTGGACCGCTACCCGGAGTTCGCCACCGAGCCGGCCGGCGAAGCCCGGGTCGCCGGGCAGATCGCCTTCGCCGAGGCCGCCGCCGGGCACCGTCGCGGGGCGATCCGCTGGGCCCGGCACACCCTGGCCCGCAACCCACGCGAGCCGCGCGCCTACCTCGCCCTCGCCGTCGCCAGCCGGGCGGTACGGCCGGACCTGGTGCTCCGTACCCTGCACAAGCGCGGCCGAGGCATCTGACGCGACGGCTTGGGTGCGCGGCGGCCCGCTGAGCCGAGCGGGGCATCGCTGTGCCTCGCGGCGCTCCGAGCCGGATATCGGTGAAGGTATGCGGCGGTAGTTCGGTAGCCTGCTATCCGTGGCCAGTTCCGATATCCGTGTGCGCTTCGCGCCTTCCCCGACGGGCATGTTCCACGTCGGTAATGCCCGGTCTGCCCTGTTCAACTGGGTGCTGGCCCGACAGTCGGGCGGGACGATGGTGCTGCGGATCGAGGATACGGACGCGGCGCGGAACCGTCCGGAGTGGGTCCAGGGCATCCTGGACGCGATGGAGTGGCTAGGTATCGGTCCGAGTGAGTACGAGGGCCCGCTGTTGCAGTCCGACTATGCCCAGCACCACCGCGAGGCCATCGACCGGCTTCTCGCCGCTGGGCGCGCGTACTACTGCGACTGCGCCCGGGATCAGGTGATCGCTCGGACGGGCAGTGATCACAAGGGTTACGACGGCTTCTGCGGGGACCGTGGTCTGCCTGCTGGGGAAGGTCGCGCGTTGCGGTTCCGTACGCCGGACGACGGCTCGACCGTGATCGTCGACCTGGTGCGAGGCAAGCCGACCTTCGACAACGCGCTGATCGAGGACTTCGTGATCGCCCGTGGCGACGGGTCGCCGGTGTTCCTGCTGGCGAACGTGGTCGACGACATGGTCATGGGCGTCACCCATGTGATCCGGGCTGAGGAGCACCTGCCGAACGCGCCGAAGCAGCAGCTGCTGTGGGAGGCGTTGGGTGCTGAGCCGCCGGTCTGGGTGCACGCGCCGATCCTGGTCAACGAGAAGCGGCAGAAGCTGTCCAAGCGCCGGGACCGGGTGGCCCTGGAGGACTTCCGAGCCGAGGGCTACCTCGCCGAGGCGATGCGCAACTACCTGATATTGCTCGGCTGGGCGCCGTCGGGTGATCGGGAGATCCTGCCGTGGGATGACATCGTGGCGGAGTTCCGGCTGTCCGACGTCAACCCGTCTCCGGCGTTCTTCGATGTGAAGAAGCTCCGCGCTTTCAACGGGGACTACATTCGGGCGTTGTCGGTGGAGGCGTTCATCGAGGCGTGCCAGCCGTGGTTGAGCGGCGATACCGTGCCGTGGCGGCCGGAGGCGTACGACGCCACCACGTTCGCTGCTGTCGCCGAGTTGGCGCAGACCCGGATCGCGCTGCTGTCGGAGATCGTGCCGATGGTCGACTTCCTGTTTCTCGATGAGCCGGTCGCCGACGAGGCGGCGTGGGCGAAGGCGATGAAGGTCGATGCCCCGGCGCTGCTGGCCGCGGTGGTCGAGGCGTACGGCATGTGCGAGTGGCGGGCCGAGGTGCTCAAGTCCACGCTGGAAACCATCGGTGCTGAGCGAGGGCTCAAGCTGGGTAAGGCGCAGGCACCGGTCCGGGTCGCGGTGACCGGCCGTACCGTCGGTCTGCCGTTGTTCGAGTCGATCGAGATCCTCGGACGTGAGCGAACCTTGGCTCGTCTGCGAGCCGCACTCGACCGCCTGAGCTGAACCCCTCTTCTGTGACCGGCGGATCGACCCCGCCGGTCACCGTTTGGTCGTCGATCGATCCGCTCCCGATCATTCCCGGATGATCTGTCTCCCTGGCGGAGGCGGGTCGGAGCATGATTGGCGTACCTGATGAGTCTTGAGAAACTGCTGGCCGACCGGCTGGCGCAGGCGTTTGCGGCGGTGGCCGGCGGGCCGGTTGATCCGGTCGTGCGGCGGTCGCAGCACGCCGACTTCCAGTCCGACGCCGCCCTGCCCTTGGCGCGTCGGCTCGGCCGCCCGCCACGAGACATCGCCACCGACGTCGTCGGCCGGGCGGAGTTGGCGGACCTGTGCACAGCTGTCGAGGTGTCCGGACCAGGGTTTATCAACCTGGCACCCACGGTGTCGGCCTAGCAGATAGCGGGCCGGCAGGGCGTGACGGCGACACGCATCGGGTCAGCGCAGCGGGCCGATCCGGGCCTCGATCTCCGCCCGCAGCTCGGTGCCGGCCACCACCGCGCGCGTCGCCTCCAACACCGGGGCCAGGAAGATGTCCGGCCCCGGCGGACCGGCGACCCCGCCGACCAGCTTCACCGCCGCCTGCCCGGCCGGCGACGGCCGTAACGGGGCCCGCAACTGCAGACCGCGTACCGCCGCCAGCAGCTCCACCGCGAGCAGGCTGGTCAGGTTGTCCAGCACCGTACGCAGCTTGCGGGTCGCCGCCCAGCCCATCGACACGTGGTCCTCCTGCATCC
Source organism: Solwaraspora sp. WMMA2059 (assembly GCF_027497315.1). Classification (GTDB taxonomy): domain Bacteria; phylum Actinomycetota; class Actinomycetes; order Mycobacteriales; family Micromonosporaceae; genus Micromonospora_E. The sequence goes on from NZ_CP114908.1 coordinate 969,722, forward strand.
CGGAGGTGGGCACCGAGTCCACCGAGGCCGGTGCGGCCAGCCGGCGGTTCTCCGCGACGACGCCGGCCGCGGTGTACTGGGCGATCATCAGCCCGGAGTTGACCCCGGCGTCCGGGGACAGGAACGCCGGCAGGCCACGGGACCGGTTGACGTCCAGCAGCCGGTCCACCCGGCGTTCGCTGATCGACCCGACCTCGGCGGCCGCGATGGCCAGGAAGTCGGCGGCGAAGCCGAGTGGCGCGCCGTGGAAGTTGCCGGTCGACTCGACCCGCCCGTCCGGCAGCACCACCGGATTGTCCACCACCGACCGTAACTCCCGGCCGGCGACCGTAGCGGCGAACGTCAGCGTGTCCCGGGCCGCGCCGGCGACCTGCGGCGCGCACCGCATCGAGTAGGCGTCCTGCACCGCGTGCATCAGGTCGTCGCGGTGCGAGTCCATCACCGCCGAGCCTTGCAACAGCCGGTGGATGTTGCCGGCCGACACGCCCTGACCGGGATGCGGCCGGATGGTGTGCAGGTCGGCCTGGAACGGCCGGTCCGAGCCGAGCATCGCCTCGATCGCCAACGCGGCCGTCACATCCGCCATGGTGAACAGGTGCCCGGCGTCCTCGACCGCCAGCAGCAGCATGCCGAGCATGCCGTCGGTGCCGTTGATCAGTGCCAGACCCTCCTTGGCGGCCAGCTCCACCGGGGCCAGCCCGGCCCGACGCAACGCCACCGCGCCGTCGACCCGGTCTCCGGTGTCCGGATCCCGCACCCAGCCCTCACCCATCAGCACCAGCGCGCAGTGCGCCAACGGTGCCAGGTCCCCGGAGGCACCGAGCGACCCGTGCTCCGGCACCCACGGGGTGATCCGATGGTTGAGCAGGTCCAGCAGCGCCTGCGCCAGCAGCGGCCGTACCCCGGAACGGCCCAGCGCCAGCGACCGCACCCGCAGCACCAGCATGGCCCGGACCACCTCGTCGGGCATCGGCGCGCCGATCCCGGCCGCGTGCGAGCGGATCAGCGCGTGCTGCAGCTCCGAACGCCGGTCCGGCGCGACGAAACTACTGGCCAGCGCGCCGAACCCGGTGGAGACGCCGTACACCGGGCGGCCGTCGCGTTCGATCGACTCGACGATGTCCCGGCTGCGGGTCATCGCCGCGACCGCGCCGGGGCTCAGCTCGACCCGCGCCCCGTCCCGGGCCACCGCCCGCACCTGGGCTGCGGTCATCCCGTCCGGTCCGATCATTACAGTGGACATACTGGTGCTCCGTTGTGCAGGACCTGATGGATCAGCGGCACCCCCGGCCGGTAGGCCAGGTGCAGATGGGACAGTGCGTCGAGCAGCAGCAGGTCGGCGCGGGCACCCGGGCGCAGCACGCCGACGTCGGCGCGACGCAGTGCCCGGGCGCCACCAGCGGTTGCCGCCCAGACCGCCTCCGCCGGGGTCATTCCCATCTCGCGTACCGCCAGCGCGATACAGAACGGCATCGACGTGGTGTACGACGAGCCCGGGTTGCAGTCGGTGGCCAACGCCACCGTGGCGCCGGCGTCGAGCAGCCGGCGGGCATCCGGGTACGCCGCCCGGGTGGAGAACTCCGCGCCCGGCAGCAGCGTCGCCACCGTCGCCGATCCGGCCAGCGCCGCCACGTCCGCGTCAGACAGATGAGTGCAGTGGTCGGCGCTGGCCGCCCCCAGCTCCACCGCCACCGCAACCCCCGGGCCGGGTCCCAGCTGGTTGGCGTGCACCCGCAGCCCCAGGCCGGCGGCGGCCCCGGCGGCGAGTACCGCGCGGGCCTGGTCGCCGTCGAACGCGCCGCGTTCGCAGAACACGTCCACCCAGCGGGCGAACGGGGCCGCGGCGGCCAGCATGTCACCGGTGACCAGGTCGACGTAGTCGTCCGGGCGGTCCGCGTACTCGGCCGGCACCACATGGGCGCCGAGGAACGTCGTCTCGTCGGTGACCTCCGCCGCCACCCGCAACGACCGGGCCTCGTCGGAGACGCTGAGCCCGTACCCGCTCTTGATCTCGATCGTGGTGCTGCCCTGCCGCAGCGCTTCGCGGCGCAGCCGCCCGACGGTGCCGCGCAGCTCGTCGTCGCTGGCGGCGCGGGTCGCCGCCACCGTGGTCCGGATGCCGCCGCCGTCGTAGCGGACCCCGGCCATCCGGGCGGCGAACTCGCTCGCCCGGTCCCCGGCGAAGACCAGATGCGCGTGGCTGTCCACGAAACCGGGCAGCCCGGCCTGGCCGCCCGCGTCGAGCCGGCAGTCGGCCGCCGGGGCGTCGGCGCTGCGCCCCACCCAGGCGATCCGGTCGCCGTCGACCAGCACCGCCGCGTCGGTGAGCAGCCCCAGCGGGCCGCCGTCGTGGGTCGGATCGTTGGTGACCAGCTCGCCGATGCCGGTCACCAGCAGGGTGCCCGCCGCCGTCGTCATCCGGTCGTCACCGCCCGGATCGCGGCGGCCAGCTCGGCCGGTACGTCGAGGTGCAGATGCCGGCCGTCGGCGACCACCGGCCGGCCGTCGACCACCACGTCGGTGACGTCGGCGGCGGTCGCCGCGAACACCAGGCCGGCCGGGTCGACCCCGGCGGTCCGTACGCTGTCGCACCGGACGGTGACCAGGTCGGCGCGGGCACCTACCGCGATCCGGCCGGCATCGGCCCAGCCCAGCGCGGCGTGCCCGGCTCCGGCGGCCATCGAGATCAGCTCACCGGGGGAGAAGTGTCCCCGCCGTCCGGTGCGCAGCCGCTCATGCGTCTCCACCGCCCGCGCCTCCTCGAACAGGTCGATCACCGCGTGGCTGTCACTGCCCAGGCTCAGCGTGACCCCGGCGGCCGACAGCGGCCCGGCCGGGCCGATGCCGTCGGCCAGGTCCCGTTCGGTCGTCGGGCAGAGACAGACCCCGGTGCCGGACCCGCCGAGCAACGCCACGTCGGTATCGGCCAGGTGGGTGGCGTGCACGGCGGTCGTCCTCGGGCCGAGCACCCCGGCGTCGGCCAGCAGCGCCGTCGGGGTCCGGCCGTGCCGGGCCAGACAGGCCGCGTTCTCGGCCGGCTGCTCCGACAGGTGTACGTGCAGCGGGACGCCCCGCTGCGCCGCCGCCCCGGCGACGACCGGCAGTTCGGTGGCCGGCACCGCCCGTACCGAATGGACCGCCGCGCCGGCCCGGACGTGGTCACCGGCCGGTGTCCACGCCTGCGCCCGCTGCGCCCAGGCTGCCGCGTCGGTGTCGCCGAACCGGCGCTGCACCCCGGTCAGCGGTGCCCCGTCCACCCCGGCGGTCAGGTAGCAGGTGTCCAGCAGGGTGAGCCGCACCCCGGCGTCGGCGGCCGCCTGCGCGAGCGCGTCGGCCATCACGTTCGGCTCGGCGTACCGCCGGCCCTGCGGATCGTGGTGCAGGTAGTGGAACTCGCCGACGCAGGTCACCCCGGCGAGCGCCGCCTCGGCGTACACCGCGCGGGCCAGCGCCAGGTAGCTGTCCGGGTCGAGCCGCCCGGCGACCGCGTACATCCGGTCCCGCCAGGACCAGAAGCTGCCCCGGTCGTCGTGGGTCCGCCCGCGCAGCGCCCGGTGGAAGGCGTGCGAGTGGGCGTCGGCCAGGCCGGGCAGGGTCACCCCGGCGAGCCTCGGTACGCCCGGCGGTGCCGCCACCCCGGCGGTGACCGCGGTGAACCGGCCCGCCTCGGCCTCGATCAGCACCCCGGCCGTCGGTGCCGGCCCGCCCAGCCAGGCGTGCTCGGCGTACCACCTTGTTCGGGCCGCACTGGCCGCCGGCACCCGCGTCCGGGCCGCCCGATTCGCCGGCACCCGCGTCCGGGCGGCCCGATCCGCCGGCCGCCTCATTTGCCAGCCAGGTCGGCCAGCGCGGCGGCGAGGGCCCGCACCCCGGTGGCGCAGTCGTCGTCGGTGGCGTGCTCGGTCGGGGCGTGCGACACCCCGGTCGGATTCCGTACGAAGATCATCGCCGTCGGCACGTGTCCGGCCAGGACGCCGGCGTCGTGCCCGGCGGCGGTCGGCAGCACCGGCACCGCGCCGGTCAGCTGCGCACCCACCGCCGTGGCGATCCGGTCGGTCAGGTCCGGGTCGAAGGCGACCGGCGGGCTGTCCGACTCGCGGACCACCGCCACCGACGTACCGTCCGCCTGCGCCCGGGCCGCCGCCTCGGCCCCGACCGCCTCGACCAGTGTGGTCAGGGCGGTGTCGTCGGCGGCCCGCGCGTCCAGCCAGGCGTGCACCTGGGCTGGGATCGCGTTGGTGGCGTTGGGTCGCACCGCGACCCGGCCGATGGTGGCGTGCGCGCCCAGCCGGCGGGCCTGCGCGTCGGCGGCGAGTACGGTGTGCGCGCAGGTCAGCATCGGGTCCCGGCGGTCGACCATCCGGGTGGTGCCGGCGTGGTCGCCGGCACCGGTGAACTCCAGTCGCCACCGGCCGTGCGGCCAGATCATGCTGGCCACCCCGACCGGGGCACCGAGGTCGACCAACGCCCGGCCCTGCTCGACGTGCAACTCGACGAAGACCCCGACCCGGGCCAACCGGTCCGGGTCCGGCCCGGCCGCCGCCGGGTCGGCACCGGCCGCCTGCATCGCCTCGGCCACCGTCACCCCGTCGGAGTCGGTCAGCGCCAGCGCGTACTGCGCCGACACGCCGCCGGTGAGCAGCCGCGATCCGAGGCAGGCCAGGCCGAACCGGCCGCCCTCCTCCTCGACGAACGCGGCGACGGTCACCGGCCGGGCCGGGGTGAAGCCACGCTCCCGCAGTTCGTCGACGGCGAGCAGCGCCGACACGATGCCCAGCGGTCCGTCGTAGCCGCCGCCGTGCGGCACCGAGTCGAAGTGGCTGCCGGTGACCACCGCCGGGCTGGTCGGGTCGACCCCGGACGGTATCCAGTCGGCCCACAGATTGCCGTTGCCGTCGGGGCGCACCGCCAGCCCGCGTCGGCGGGCTTCGGCGGTGAACCACTCCCGGCAGGTCAGCTCCGCCGCCGACCAGGCGTAGCGCAGGTATCCGCCGGTACCCGGATCACGGCCGATGCCGGCCAGCTGCGCCCACATCGCCCGGAACCGTTCGACCAGCGGGTCAGCGGTGCTCACCGGGGCCGGGCCGGTCATCGGCGGCCCATCGGCACCGGCAGGTCATGCGCGGCGGCGACCTGACCGGCCAGCTGGTAGCCGGCGTCGACGTGGCGCAGCACCCCGGTCGCCGGGTCGTTGCGCAGCACCCGCTCGATCTTCTGCCCGGCCAGCGCCGACCCGTCGGCGACGCAGACCTGACCGGCGTGGATCGACCGGCCGATGCCGACCCCGCCGCCGTGGTGGATGCTCACCCAGGACGCGCCGCTGGCCGTGTTGACCAGGGCGTTGAGCAGCGGCCAGTCGGCGATCGCGTCGGAGCCGTCGGCCATCGCCTCGGTCTCCCGGTACGGCGACGCCACCGAACCGCAGTCCAGATGGTCCCGGCCGATCACCACCGGGGCGGCCAGCTCACCGCGGGCCACCATCTCGTTGAACCGCACCCCGGCGAGTTCCCGTTCGCCGTACCCGAGCCAGCAGATCCGGGCCGGCAGCCCCTGGAAGGCGACCCGTTCGCCGGCCAGCCGGATCCAGCGGGCCAGCGCCTCGTTGTCGCCGAACAGGTCGAGGATCGCCCGGTCGGTGGCGGCGATGTCGGCCGGATCGCCGGACAGCGCCGCCCACCGGAACGGACCCTTGCCGGCGCAGAACAGCGGCCGGATGTACGCCGGCACGAAACCGGGGAAGTCGAACGCCCGATCGTAGCCGCCGAGCCGGGCCTCGTCGCGGATCGAGTTGCCGTAGTCGAACACCTCGGCACCGGCGTCGGCAAAGCCGACCATCGCGGCGACGTGCCGGGCCATCGACTCCCGGGCCCGCTGCGTGTACTCCTGCGGTGCCCGGCCGGCGTACGCCGCCGCGTCGGCCAGCTCGACCCCTTCCGGCAGGTAGCTCAGCGGGTCGTGCGCGCTGGTCTGGTCGGTGACGATGTCGATCTCGACGCCGTCGGCGAGCAGCTGCGGCAAGACGGTCGCCGCGTTGCCGACCACGCCGACTGACAGCGCCCGCCGGTCCCGCCGGGCGGCCTGGGCCAAGGTGACCGCCTCGGCCAGCGAGGCGGCGACGGTGTCCAGGTAGCCGGTGGCGACCCGGCGGGCCAGTCGCTGCGGGTCGACGTCGACGATCAGGCACACCCCACCGTTCATGGTGACCGCGAGCGGCTGCGCGCCGCCCATCCCGCCGCAGCCGGCGGTCAGCGTCAGCGTGCCGGCCAGCGACGCGGCACCGACCCGGTCGATCCAGGCCGGCGGCGCGGTGGGGTCGACCGGCGTGGTCGTGGTGCCCGCCGCCAGTTTGGCGGCGACCGCCGCGAACGTCTCGTAGGTGCCCTGCAGGATGCCCTGGGTGCCGATGTAGATCCACGAGCCGGCGGTCATCTGCCCGTACATGGTCAGGCCGAGTTGCTCCAGCCGGCGGAACTCCGGCCAGGTCGCCCAGTCGCCGACCAGGTTCGAGTTGGCCAGCAGCACCCGGGGCGCCCACTCGTGGGTGCGCAGGACGCCGACCGGCCGGCCCGACTGGACCAGCATCGTCTCGTCGTCGGCCAGCTCGTTAAGCGTCGCCACCAGTGCGTGGTAGGACGGCCAGTCCCGGGCCGCCCGGCCGGTGCCGCCGTACACCACCAGGTCGTCGGGGCGTTCGGCGACGTCCGGGTCGAGGTTGTTCATCAGCATCCGCAGCGCGGCCTCCTGCGGCCACCCCTTGGCGGTACGGTTGGCGCCGCGCGCCGCCCGGATCAGCTCAGCCATGTCGCGGTCCCTTCCGGGTGGTCAGCCGATGAAGACATTGCGCTGGGCGGCGGAGCGCTCGAACTGCTCCAGCCGCCGCTGCGCCTCGCCCGGTGCCGCGTCGCAGATCGCCTGCAGCAGGACCATCGCCAACGCCATCGGCGCGGCGTGCAGATCGAACACCAGCTGGTCGCCGACCGGGGCGGGCAGCACCAGGTCGGCGTGTTCGGCGGCCGGGCTCAACAGGGAGTCGGTGATCAGCACCACGGCCAGGCCGACGGCGCGCGCTTCGACCAGCGCGTCGACGGCTTCCCGAGGGTAGCGGGGCAGCACGATGGCCAGCAGCGCGGTCGCGCCGGCTTCCCGGGTCTGTTCCAGGCGCTCCGGCAGCAGGCTGCCGCCGCTGTCCAGCACCCGTACGTCCGGGCGGACCTTGGCGGCGAAGAACCCGAAGTAGGTGGCCAGTGGGGCGGCGGCCCGCAGCCCCAGTACCGGCAGCGGGGTGCTGCCGGCCAGCAGGGTGCCGGCGGCGGTGAGCCGGTCCCGATCGCCGAGCTGGTCGGCGAGCATGCTCAGCTGCCGGGCCTCGGCGCGGACCGCGCGCTGCATCTCGTTGTCGGCGGCGTAGGCCCGCCGCCCGCCGCGCCGGGACTCGCCGCGCGGTACGGGCAGGCCGGCAGCGCCGCCGGGCTGGCCGGTGCCTGGTGGGTTGACGGCGAACTCGCGTAGTCGGCGGCGCAGCGCCGGGTAGCCGTCGTAGCCGAGCGCCATCGCGAACCGGGTGACCGACGGCTGACTGACCCGGGCCAGCTCGGCGACCTCGGCGGCGGACAGGAACGCGGCGGATCCGGCGTGCTGCACCAGGCTGTGCGCGATCCGACGTTGGGTGGGGGTGAGGCGGACCCCGGTGAACAGGTCGAGCACCCGTTCGGCCGAAGCGGCCGGGACGACCTCGCTGTCATTCACCCTGACACTGTATGCAATATTTCATTCAGCCGGCAACGGTGGCCGCGCCGGCACCGGCGGCGGCTGTGGTAGAACCAGCGCGTGGAACGCCTGTCGCCGTGTCGCAACCCGGTCCGCACCCGGCCGCCGTCGTGACCGGCGTCCGGGTCGCCGCCCTCCACACGTACCCGGTCAAGGGGTGTCGCCGGCTCGACCACGACGACGCCCGGGTCGAGCCCTGGGGCCTGGCCGGGGACCGACGCTGGATGATCATCGACCCGGACGGGGTCGGCATCACCCAGCGGGAGGCTCCGGCCCTGGTCCACATCCACCCCCGGCCCGTCGCCGGTGGACTCATCCTGCACACCGGCCGGCCGACGCCGGACGTTCCCCCGCCGGTCGCGCCCAGACTGGATGTCCGCGCGCCGGTCGCCGGCCCGCCGGTGCAGGTCCGTGTCTTCCGGGCCAAGACCCCGGTGCCGGCCCGGCTCGCTGCGGCCGCCGCACACGACTGGATCAGTACGCTCATCGGCAGGCCGGCCCGACTGGCCTGGCTGGCCGACCCGGCGGTACGGGCGGTCGACCCTGACCACGGCCGCTCCGGCGACGTGGTCAGCTTCGCCGACGGCTATCCGGTGCTGCTGACCAACGCGGCCTCCCTCGATGCGGTCAACGACTGGCTCGTCGAGTCGGGCGACCCGGCCGCGCCGTTGCCGATGCACCGGTTCCGCCCCAACGTGGTGATCAGTGGAGCGCCGGCCTGGGCCGAGGACGGCTGGCTGGGGCGTCGGATCCGGATCGGCGACGTCACCTTCCGGGTGGCCAAGACCTGCACCCGCTGCGTCGTGACCACCACCGACCAGGACACCGGCGAACGCGGCCAGCAGCCGCTGCGGATCCTCGCCCGACACCATCGTGGCCCGAAGGGTGTCCTGTTCGGGATGAACCTCATCCCGGACGGCACCGGGCGGATCACCGTCGGCGACAACGTGGTGGTTGCGGCCGGTCCCGACTCTTAGGTCTCACTTAGGACCGTTGCCCGGGTACGTCGCAGTACGGCAGCATCGCTGGACGTGACCGACGACGGACCCGCCTTCCATGCCCGCCGGCCTTTCCCGGCCGGCCGGACCCGCTGGCTGGCCGGCGGCGCGTCGGCGGCCGGGGCCGGCCTGCTCGGCCTGCTGCTGGCTGCCCAGGTCGGTGCCAGCCCGGCCTGCGCGGCACCACCCGCCGGCGGCGGCACCAACCAGGGCAAGGCCACTTTCTACGACGCGCAGGGGCAGGGTGGCAACTGTTCGTTCGACAGTGCGCCGGCCGACCGGATGTACGTCGCGCTCGGCCCGGACGAGTACGCCGACGCCGCCGCGTGCGGCGGGTACCTCGATGTCACCGGTCCCCGCGGCACCGTCCGCGTCGTCGTCATGGACCAGTGCCCGGAGTGCGCCGCCGGCCACCTCGACCTGTCCCGGGAGGCGTTCGCCCGGATCGCTGACCCGGTGCGGGGCATCGTCGACGTCAGCTACCGGGCGGTGGTCGACCCGCCGACCGGGCCGCTCGCAGTGCGGGTCAAGGAGGGCGCGTCGCAGTGGTGGTTCGCGGTACGGGTCACTGACCACGGCAACCCGCTCGCGACGGTCGAGGCCCGAACCGGATCGGGGTGGCGCGGACTTGTCCGGCACGACTACAACTACTGGCTCGCCGACGACGGACTCGGCCCCGGCCCGTACTCCCTGCGGGTCACCGACGTGTACGGCAACCGGACGACCGTGCCGGGGGTCCAGCTGGCCCCGGGGCGGACCCAGCGGACCGACGTGCGGCTGTACGGCAGCGGATCGGGTTCCAGCTCCGGCTCCCGGTCGGCCGGGTCGTCCTCGGCCGCCGACGGCTCCGGTGACCGGCCGCCGCCGGCGCAGGCCACGGCGGCCGCCGAACCACCGTCGCCAGGTCCAACGCCCACCGGGTCGGCCTCGCCGGGTCCGTCGCCAACCGCCGGTGCAGCGGGTCTCGGCGCGGCCGCCAGCCCGTCGACGGTGCCGGCCGCGGCTGCTGCCGAGCCGCCGTCAGTCTGCGGCTGACCGATCCCCCCGTCAGCCTGTCACCGGCCTGCTGGCTGATGCGCCGCTCAGTTCCCGCCACATGATGATCTCGTCCCGGTCGTCGCCGTCGGCCACCCGCAGCGCGCCCGGCAGCCGGCCCACCTCCCGGTAGCCGCACCGCTGGTAGAACGCGGGCAGCCCGTGCCCGTCGCGGATGGTGACCTGCAGCGCGGAGAGCCCCATCGACCGGCCGACCCGCTCCGCCTCGGCCATCAGAGCCAGCCCGTAGCCGCGCCCTTGCCGGTCAGGCGTGACCACCACCCGCTTGAGTACCCGCCAGTGTTCCTTGAGGTCGAACCGGTTGCTGGTGACGAAGACGAACGCGGCCAGCCCGGCATCGTCGTGGCCGACGAGCAGCCGGTCGATGCCGGCGGCGACCCCGGCGAACGCCGCCTCGGCGGTCGGGCGTACGTCGGCGACGGTCACCGGGGCGACGAAGCCGACCGCGCCACCGGCGTTGGTCGCGTCCGCCCAGACCGCGATGATCCGCTCGCGCAGCTCGTCGTCGAGCGGCGGATCAAGGACGAAGCCCAGCCGTACGTGGAGTGGGTGCATCATTGCGGTGTGTCGACTCCGGGTGGCCTGGGTGACAGGCGTTGTGTAGGGCCGGCGGGACTTGAACCCACACTGGTGCGATCCTAAGTCGCATGCCTCTGCCAATTGGGCTACGGCCCCGAGCGCTCCTAGGTTACGTGCCGAGGACAGGTTAGCCGAATCCCGGTCGGCCGGAGCCGGAGCCGGCGGCGGCTGCCGCGTCAGTCGAGGCCGAGGTCGCGGCGGAGCTTGGCGACGTGGCCGGTGGCCTTGACGTTGTACAGCGCTCTGGTGATCCGCCCCTCGGCGTCGATCACGAAGGTCGACCGGATCACCCCGGTGACCGTCCTGCCGTACAACTGCTTCTCGCCGTAGGCGCCGTACGCGGTGAGCACGGCCTTGTCCGGGTCGGACAGCAGCGGGAAGGTGAGCCCGTCCCGCTCGCGGAACTTGGCGAGTTTCTCCGGTTTGTCGGGAGAGATACCGACCACCTCGTAGCCGGCGGCCTGCAGCCCGGCGAGCGAGTCGCGGAAATCACACGCCTGCTTGGTGCAGCCCGGGGTCATCGCCGACGGGTACGCGTACAGCACCACGTTGCGCCCGCGGAGCTCCTTGAGGGACAACTGGTCGCCGCTGTCGGTCCGTAAGGTGAATTCCGGGGCGGAATCGCCCGGCGCGAGGCGGACCGGCCCGTCGGTGGCAGCTGAGGTCATGGCGGGAGCCTACTCCCGCCGCTACCGGTCGGGTTGGGCCGCCAACCGTGATCAGTTGCATCCTCTATGCAAGAGCAGCGATGGCGAAATAGGCTGGCCGCGCCACCAACGGACTGCCCAGCCGGGAGGAACCACGTGGACCCCCTCGCACTCCACATCCAGAACGGGGTGCTCAACGGCCCCGTAGCGATCAGCTGCGCCGTCCTTGCCGCCGTGGCCTTCGGGTACTGCGTCGTCCGCGGCCGTCGGGACCTCGACGACCGGCTCGCCCCGATGGCCGGCCTGGTCGCCGCGTTCATCTTCGCCGTCCAGATGCTCAACTTCCCGGTGCTGCCCGGAGTCAGCGGGCACCTGCTCGGCGGCGCGCTGGCCGCGCTGCTGGTCGGCCCATGGGTCGGCGCACTCTGCGTCTCGATCGTGCTGATCGTGCAGGCACTGCTGTTCGCCGACGGCGGGGTCACCGCGATCGGCCCGAACGTCACCAACATGGCGCTGGTCGGCACCGCCGCCGCGTACGGACTGATCTTCGTCCTGCTACGGGTGCTGCCACGCACGCCGACCGGGCTGGCGGTCACCGCCTTCGTCGCGTCGGTGGTCAGCGTTGTCGCAGCCGCGTTGAGCTTCGTGCTGCAGTACGCCATCGGCGGCACCACCGCGCTGCAGGACTTCGGCCTCGGCCAGGTGCTGGCCCTGATGACCGGTACCCACGTCCTGATCGGCGTCGGTGAAGGGCTGATCGCCGCGGTCACCGTGCTGACCGTCGCCCGGACCCGGCCCGACCTGGTGTACGCCCTGCGCGGCCTGCGCCGCCCGACCAGCCCGACCCCTGACCCGACCGGCCCGACCACCAGCCATTCCGTTTCCGCCGGAGGTGCCGCATGAAGCGCAACACCGGTTTCATCCTGGCCGGCCTGTTCGTCTCGCTGCTGCTGGCCGGCGTGGTCAGCAATTTCGCCTCCGGCTCGCCCGACGGGCTGGACTCGGCGTCGACCCAGGGCTGCGAACTCGACGGCGAGGAGATCGTCGGCGGGGCCTGCATGGGCTCCGGCGCGCAGGACCACGAGCTGGCCGACAGCCCGTTCGCCGACTACGGCCTGACCGCCGTGGACAACGGTTTCATCGGTACGGCGGTCGCCGGCGTCGTCGGGGTGCTGCTCACCTTCGCGGTCGCCGGTGGGCTGTTCTGGCTGACCCGCAGCCGCCGGCCGGCCGGCGAGGCACTGGCCGCCCGGGCGCCGGCCGGCGGACCGAAGAGCTGACCAGCGGTGGGAGCCGGGCACGCGCAGTTGCTGCACCTGGAGCGGGACAGCCCGGTGCACCGGCTCCCGCCGGAGACGAAGATCGCCGCGATGCTGGCGTTCACCCTGGTGGTGGTGGCCACCCCGCGCGAGCGGCTGTGGGCCTTCGGCGGCTATCTGCTGCTGGTCGTGGCGGTCGCCGTCGTCGCCCGGGTGCCGGCGGGCTGGCTGGCCCGGCGGTCGCTGATCGAGGTCCCGTTCGTGGCCTTCGCGTTCGCGCTACCGCTGCTGGCCGGCGGTGAACGGATCCCGCTCGCCGGTCTGAGCCTGTCCGTCGAGGGCCTCTACGGCGGCTGGAACATCCTGGCCAAGGCCACCCTCGGGGTGCTCGCGTCACTGCTGCTGGCGGCCACCACCACCAGCCGCGAACTGCTGGTCGGGCTGGACCGGCTGCGCTGCCCGTCGATCGTCACCCAGATCGCCACGTTCATGCTGCGCTACGTCAACGTGCTGGTCGACGAGGCCCGACGGATGCGGATCGCCCGGATCTCCCGGGGCGACGACCCGCGCTTCCTCTGGCAGGTACGCGGGTTCGCCGCCGGCGTCGGCGCGTTGTTCCTGCGGGCGTTCGAGCGCGGCGAGCGGGTGTACCTGGCGATGATCTCCCGCGGGTACACCGGTCGGATGCCGGTGGCCTGGCAGGCCACCGGCGGTGCCACGGCCGGCCAGTGGATGCTGGCCGCGTCGGTACCGGTGACGGCCGCTACCATCGCCGCCGTGGCGGTGTTGTCGCGGTGAGCGATCCGGTCGACGCGGGCTCGACGCAGCCGGCCGGCGACGGCGGTCCGATGCCGTCTGTCGGCCCGGTGCCGCCGTCGCTGCGGGTGCGTGACCTGCGGTTCAGCTACCCGGACGGGCATCCGGCGCTGCACGGGGTGGATTTGACCGTGCCCGCCGGGGCCCGGGTGGCGTTGCTGGGGCCCAACGGTGCCGGCAAGACCACGCTGGTGCTGCACCTCAACGGCGTACTTCGGGGCGGGTCCGGTCAGGTCGAGGTCGGTGGGCTGCTGGTGGATCAGCGGCGGGCGACCCTGGCCGAGGTACGCCGCCGGGTCGGCATCGTCTTCCAGGATCCGGACGACCAGCTGTTCCTGCCGAGCGTCGCCGAGGACGTGGCGTTCGGCCCGGCGAACCTGGGGCTGCGCGGTGCCGAGCTGGCGGCGCGGGTCGACGAGGCGCTCGACGCCGTCGGGATGGCGCAGCACCGGGACCGGTCCCCACAGCACCTGTCCTTCGGCCAGCGGCGGCGGGTGGCGGTGGCGACGGTGCTGTCGATGCGTCCGGAGATCCTGGTGCTGGACGAGCCGTCGTCGAACCTCGACCCGGCGGCCCGTCGTGAGCTGGCCGAGGTCCTGCACCGGCTGCCGGTGACGATCCTGATGGTCACCCACGACCTGCCGTACGCGTTGGAGCTGTGCGACCGGTCGGTGATTCTGGACGGCGGCCGGGTGGTGGCGGACGGTCCGACCACAGACCTGCTCGCCGACGCGGAGCTGCTGGCCCGGCACCGGCTGGAGCTACCGTTCGGCTTCGACCCGCTGCTCGCCGCGCGCCAGCTCGCCTCCGTCCGGGCCGGTGCTGCCCGGTCCGTCCCCGGCGGCCCGCCCGACGCTTTCCGGGCCGGTGACGGGCTCCGCGCGCAGGCGTAGCACCGCGCCGAGCGCCACGGCGACCCCGCTGACCAGGACGGCGGCGACCACGATCCGCGGCCACCAGGCCGGTCCGGGCACCGGGGCGATCGCCCGGGTGAACACGGCGGCGTTGGCCGCCCCGGCGAAGACCGCCAGGCAGGTGCCGGTCAGGGCGAGGGCCAGCTCGGCACCGGCTCGGCGGCGTGCCGCGTACCCGGCGGCGGCCAGCGCGGCCAGCCCGGTCAGCAGAGCCCAGACCGGGCCGTCGAGCAGCACACTGAGCAGGCCGGCCGGGCCACCGGTGCCGGATTCGACGGCGCGGGCCATCGCATAGCCGACGGCGGCCGCCGCGCCGACGGCGAGCCCGCCGGCGGAGACCAGCTGTGCGGTCCGCGGATCATGGCGGGCGGTAGCCACCAGAGCGACCATCATCAGTACGGCACCGAGCAGCGTGCCGCCCCACCAGTGCAGCGGGTCGGGCGGCGGGATCCAGTCCAGCGTGCCGCGCAGCTCGACCGGGGTGACGCCGTCGCGCAGCGGCACCACCCAGTCGCGTACCCGGTGCACCTGGTCGGGTGCGGCCCGCACCGCGTCCGGCGGCGCGGCGTCCAGCCAGTAGGTCCGTTGGTCGTGCCAGCGGACCACCGGCCGGTCGGCGATCCGTCGCCAGTCCGGCGGCGCGGCCGGGTCGGCGTCGGCCGGCACCGGGGTGTCGCCGGCCAGGGTCTCGCTCTGGTACGCGGTGGGGGAGCGCCGGTTCTGGTAGACCCCGTCCGGTCGGATCTCCAGGTACGGCTCCCCGGCGTAGCCGAGCACCTCGACCGGCCGGCCGCTGTGGTTGGTCAACTCGAGCCGGGCACCGGCCTCGACGACCCGCACGGTGAGCCCGTCGACTGCCGGCACGGTGCCGGTCACCGCCACCCGGTAGTCGGAGGCCGCAGGGGCGTCCGCGCCGTGCGCGGTGGCCGGCGTCGCGGCACCGGTGAGCAGCACCGCCGCCACGCCGACGAACACCGCAAGCCGGCCGGCCAGTCGGGTGGCCCGCACCTGCGCCAGCCGCCGGGTGAACCGCACGTCAGCCGGCCGCGTCGACGGCGGCGGTGATGGCCTGGGCGCTCGATGCGACGGTCTCGCCGTCGACCATCACGGTCGGGGTGCCGCTGACCCCGGCCCGGCCGGCCTGCTCGGTGACGTGGGCCGGCCAGCCGCCGTAGGTGTCGTCCCGGACGCACTGGCCGAAGCTGCCGGTGTCCAGCCCGACCTCACCGCCGACGGTGATCAGCTGCTCCTCGCTGAGCCCGGGGCCGCCCTCGGCCGGCTGCTGCTCGTAGAGCGCGGCGGCGTACTCCTCGAACTGGCCGCCGGCCGCCGCGCAGCCGGACGCCGCCGACGCCCGCGTCGAGTACGCGTCGTCGCTGAGCCGGTCGAGGATCGCGACGGGGTGGTACACCAGGGTGATCCTGCCATCCTCGACGAGCTGGTCCAGGGTCGGGCCGACCTGTTGTTCGAACTGCCGGCAGGCGGGGCAGAGGAAGTCGGCGTAGAGGTCGACGGTGACCGGGCCGTCGCCGATCGGGATGCCGGAGTCGTCGGCGACCGCACCGGGTGGCGCGGTGTACTCGCCGCCGCGCTGGGTCTGGTAGACGGCCCAGCCGATCATGCCGGCGAGAACCAGCGCCACCACGGCCGCCACCGACGTCCAGAGGGCACGCTGGCGCCGCCGCTCCCGGGCCAGCTGGTCGCGGACCACCCGGGCTGCCTTCTTCTGCTCCACTCGTCGGCTCATCGCCGTCACCCGCCGATCTACCTAGAAGATGACTATCTGTTGCTGTTCAGCCACGAATCCGTCGACAGTGCTGTGCGCGGCCACCACACCAGGAACCCGGCGAGCGTCAGGAACGCAAGGTCGCGGGCGATCTCCGGGCCGTAGGCAGGGGTCTGCCCGGCGGCCAGTTCACCGCCGACGCCGAAGCAGCCGCAGTCGATCCGCAGCCCACGCACCCACGCGGAAGTGATGCCGGCGATGAAGACGACCAGCAGGCCGGCCGAGACGACCGCGCAGAGCCGGGTGGCCAGCCCGATCAGCAGCAGCACGCCGAGCGCCAGTTCGACGAAGGGCAGCGCGGCGCCGATCACCATCGCCAGGTCGTACGGAAAGACCTGGTAGGCGTTGACCGCCCGGCCGGACCCGGCCAGGTCGGTGACCTTCGACCCGCCGGCGACCAACCAGACGGCAGCCAGCCCGAGGCGGACGGCGGCTCCGATCCAGGGTCGTACCCTCATGTCTGTTAGTCGCTGCGCACCCGATGCCGAGTTCCACGGAGGCGGGACATCAAACCGGAAGATCCGATGTCGTACGTCACATCGAGCATCGCGGAACTTCGGCCACCGACCAACCGACCAACCACCAATGAGGGGAGGCCGGGTCGCGTGGACCCAGGTGGACCGGCGAGCATATTGCCCATGACTGCCGCAACGAATAGATGGACGTCGCGCCTCGTGGTCGTCGCCGGCCTGCTGCTGGCGGCACTGCCCGTGGTCCTGCTACCCGCCGCAGCGCCGGCCAGCGCGCACGCCGTCCTGGTCAGCACCAGCCCGGTGACCGACTCGGTACTGCCGAACGCCCCGGCCGAAGTGGTGCTGACCTTCTCCGAATCGGTGCGGCAGGTCCCCGACCGGGTCCGGGTGATCGCCCCGGACGGGCAGCGCGTCGACCAGGGCGAGCCGGTCTTCGACGGCGCGGTGGTCACCGTCTCCGTCGAACAACAGACGTCGCGTGGCACCTACCTGGTCAGCTACCGGGTGATCTCCGCCGACGGACACCCGGTAAGCGGCGGCTTCACCTACTCGGTCGGCGCGCCGTCGGCGGTGCCGACCGACGACGGCGGCGCCGACACCGATCCGCTGGTCAGCGGGCTGCTGCAGGCGGCCAAGTTCGTCGGGTACGCCGGACTGCTGCTGATCGTCGGCCCGGTGCTGGTGCTGAGCATGCTCTGGCCGCGCCGGCTGACCCGCAGCGGGCCGGGCCGCCTGACCTGGGCCGGGCTGGGACTGGTCGCGGCGTCCACCCTGGCCACCATCTGGCTGCAGGCACCGTACGTCACCGGCGGCGGGATCGGCGACGCCGACGGCGCGGCGCTGCGTGACGTCCTCGGCAGCGGGATCGGCGCAGCGCTGCTGGTCCGGCTCGGGGTACTGGCCGCCACGGCGGTGCTGCTGCGGCCCTTCCTGGCCGGCTCGGAAGGCCGCAGCGACCAGATCCTGCTCGGCGTCCTGGCCGTCATCGGGGTGTTCACCTGGCCGTTGGCCGGTCACCCGAGTGCCTCACCGGTACCGGCCGT
Source organism: Solwaraspora sp. WMMA2059 (assembly GCF_027497315.1). Taxonomy (GTDB): domain Bacteria; phylum Actinomycetota; class Actinomycetes; order Mycobacteriales; family Micromonosporaceae; genus Micromonospora_E. Next base: position 987,060 of record NZ_CP114908.1, read on the forward strand.
CTCAGTGGTGGTCGACGCCGTGCACCTCAGCTCGATGGCGGTCTGGCTCGGCGGTCTGGCGATGCTCGCGGTGTTCCTGCTCCGGCAGGCCGAGGAGCGGGAACTCGCCGCGATCCTGCCGATCTGGTCGCGTTGGGCGGCGCTGGCGGTCTGCGCACTGCTGCTCGCCGGTACGGTGCAGGCGCTGATCGAGGTGGGTACCTTCGAGGCGCTGTTCGGCACCACGTACGGCCGGTTGCTGCTGGCCAAGATCGGCCTGTTCGGGCTGGTCCTCGCGGTGGCGGCGTACTCGCGGCAGCTGGTGCGCAACCGCAGCGCCGCCGGACGTCCCGGCCGGATGCGGCAGGCGATCGTCGCCGAACTGGCCGTCACCGCCGTGGTGCTGGCGGTCACCGCGGTGCTGGTGCAGACCACCCCGGCCCGGACCGCCATCGGCGAGGACCTGCGGGCCGACAGCGGCTACTTCTCCACCACGCTGACCAGTGACATCTACTCGCTGCAGGTGGAGGTGGACCCGGCCCGGCGGGGCAACAACTCGGTCCACCTGTACGCCTACACCGAGGACAACCGGCCGCAGCCGGTGATCGAATGGCAGGCCACTGCGGCGTTGCCGGCCAGCGGGGTCGAACCGATCGAGATCCCGCTGCTGCCGCTGACCGACAACCACGCCACCGGTGAGATCAGCCTGCCGGCTGCGGGAGACTGGGAGCTGCGGATCACCGTCCGGATTTCCGACATCGATCAGGCGACCGTCGCCACCACGGTGGAGATCAACTAGAAAGGGCTACTTCATGCTCC